>JBDTPH010000048.1:0-8282 GCA_039932795.1 Chloroflexota bacterium | reverse complement strand
TGCTTCGCCTCGCTCAGCATGACATGACCAAGCGTCAACCAATTAAGGTTAAACAAAATAGTATAGCACTTTTGTTTGTGCAATATGGACGCTTGAGCATGGTCTATGGTCCATGGTCATACCTGATATCTTTCTTTCCCGTTCCGTCAATCTGCCATCCATCTCTTTTTGCAGGCGTTCATCTTCCATCACTATTGTGGTTCATCCAGTGGACAACGCAGGGGTGCCTGGGGGTCACGGATCAGTATCTGTTTTGATGGTTCCTGTACAATGACCGCAAATGCTGATATGTACCTGTTTTCCTGGCACCCAATCACTGTGACCGTTGCGGTATGGGGGATATCCTCTGGAGAGCTTAATAGAGGCAGTACGATTTGATGATCAGCCTCATTGATAAGCCAAAAATGCAGGTACCTGTACCCCTTTGGTGCATCTGCAAGATAAACCCTGCTGTTAGGGCGGATATAGCGAGGATAAAGAGCTTGCCCTGATATCAGCACTGCATTCTCCTGCTCGAGAAAGGTCTCGATTTCGGTGGATGATATATATTGTTCCTTTGACAAATCAACTTTGGCATTTTCTGAAAAGCTCTGATAACCGTCTGTTTGATTAAGTCTTTCTGCAATGGGAACCGATGCCCCCAGCAACAAGAGGATAAATAATGTAACAACCGGAAAAATGGCTGTATTACCGATAACCAGCCTTTTGTCGACCGCCTGGCTTTGAATGTTTTCACCAAAAAAGGACTTGATTTTCGATGGGAAGTAGGCAAGTGCCATGCTGTAGTATACAAGGATGATCCAGTCAGCAGGCTGGATAAATCTCCATCCCGAAGACCGCACGAGAGCATTACCAAAACCATAGACTAAAAAGGCAATCAGGGGAAATGAACCAGCAACTTTGTTTTTTCTAGTCGCAATGCCAATCCCAAAAGCGACAAGGCCCAGATTGATAAATAGTGATATGCCGCTGCCGGAAGGCAGGTCGCCTCTCCATTCGTTCCAAAAGGCCAGTTGCTTGATCATTGTTGGAGCCGAGTCTGCTGAATATGAGGGCGCGATATAAACTGAACTGGTTGCCAGGTTGCGAAAGAAATGATTTGAAATAAAGGACCGAACATTAGCCGGGTGGGTGAGGATGAATGTGAAAATGTTGTTTTTCAGCCTGGCAGAAAATTCCTTTTCTGTTTCGCCAGCCAACGGGGAAGGCAGTGCAAAAGGCGTCAGGGAATAGTTGCGGGCAAGAAGCCTCTCCTCGCCGCGATCATCCAGCACGAATGTGCCAGTTAAGTTCCAATTTCGCCATACCCAGGGAGACATTGCCAGTACCAGTCCCAGCAATGCGAAGACGGATGCCCTGAAGGCCCGCGTAGAGGGTCTCTTTGAAAGCAAGATAAAAAACAAAAGAACAGGCACCAGGATCAATACTTGTGCACGTATTAAGGCTGTCAATCCCAGGCACGCTCCCGCAATGGCAGTCTCCCAGTTGCCTGAATTTTCTCTGGAGAGTAATTTCACTGTCGCATACAAGATCAAAACAACGCCCAGCATTGCGATCATGTCACTCATCATCAATTTTGCATGCGACGTGACGATCACATCTGAAAGCTCAATGGCATTCCTTTCTCGAAGCAGGATCAATCCACCGGCAACGAGGCCAGACATGCGGTTCGATAACTTTGATGTAAAGAGAAATATCAGTGAGGGGATAAGAGCCAGGATGAGAATTTGAAGAGAGATCGTGTTCTCATAGTCTGCCCCCGCAATTTTATGGAAGAAGGCAAGCATGCCCACATACAGCGGACGGCGTGTCAGCTGGTTGGCAAATCCGGTTCCGTAGAGCAAATGATAGGATGACCTGTCAAAGATCAGGGCATCCGAATTTGGGTAATACTCATTATTTGGCGGCATGGGCGCAGGGGCAAAATGCGTCGGGCTCATGGGCTGATTCGACCAAAGAATAACGGCCAAACTCCATAACCCGAGAAATACAACAATATCCCCTGCATAAAATAGGAAAGGTGAAATCCTGTGCAGGCTCGGTTTCAGGATGTGCCATCCAAATACAAGAAGAAAACCAGCCGCAAGGACAAGCTGCACTTGTGCAAACGTGATGGGTGTTCCTGGCGGTCCCCAACTTAGCCCCACGTTGTCATATGTGAACCCAAAATCGAAAAGTGACATCAAGAGCCACACTGCAAGAAAAACTCCCCACAGGACAAGCGCCACTTTCCAAATGCGTTTGAACTCATCCGCCCATTGAATCTCGCTGCGGCCTATAAGTAATAGGAACACGCCTGCCTGGAAACATAGAACCAAACCGTACCCAATAATGGGAAGTAGTCTGATGTACGTTGATTCGCTGACAAATAACAGCCATTGATCTTTCAAAAGAAGGGAAACCCAAAGAACTAAAGAAACCGTTATCAACAAAAAAGACAATGGGATCCTGTTCCTACGATTCGTAATTCGCTCACTAAAGCGCGAAGGTACCGTTCGTTGTGTTCGGAAATAAATAAGGGTTGCTGCCGAAATGGATAAAACAAGAAGAATACCCAAAAGGGCAAAGAGGCGAACCACAGAATACGTCTGACGGCTTGTTGGCAGGGACATTAACCAGATGAGCGCTACCACCCCTTCGCCAAGCGATAGCGCTGAGAATATTTGTATGCTTTTATGAATTGATCGCATTAGCTGGTTTCCAAAATTGTTCAGTCAGATGGATGCTTTGATGCATGGTCCATCATGCCTGCATCTTTTCCCACTCACCTAACTTGGAATCCATCTCTTTCTGCACACGCTCGTATTCCGTCCCTATCTTGCGGACCTCCTCCGGCTTCACAAACGGACTCTCCAGCTGCGAGCTGAGATTCGACAGCTTTGCCTCAAGGTTTGCGATGCTGTTTTCCAATTCCTGCAACTGGGCAATTTTTCTTCTTTCCTCTCTGGCGGATTGCGACGACTCCCGCCGTCGCTCCTTTTGAGCAGGCGCTTCCTCCAACGTCTGGAGACGTCGGATTCCTTCAAGCCTTTCCCGTTCCTCTTTCATCTGCGAATACGTGCCATTGAACGCGATCATTTTCGATTCGTCCGGATCGATCTCCCAGATCTGGGTTGCGAGCGCATCGATCAGATAACGGTCATGACTGACCAGCAGGATCGTTCCCTGGTAGGAATCCAGCACGGATTGCAGAACTTCCTGCGAAGTGATGTCGAGATGATTGGTTGGCTCATCGAGCAATAATAAATTCGTATCCTGCAACGCAAGCTTGGCCAGGGCCAGGCGTCCACGTTCACCGCCTGAGAGCATGGACACGAGTTTGAACGCGTCGTCGCCTGAGAAAAGATACTTGCCAAGATACTCGCGTGCCTGATAGGGGAGCATGCTGGAAGCGTTCATGATCTCATCGAGGACCGTTTTATCGGGATCAAGTCCCTCGTGGGCTTGCGCGAAATATCCAACCTGCAGACTCGCTCCCAGGATCACCTCACCCGCCAACGGCGCAAGAGAGCCGAGTATCGTCTTTAGAAATGTGGACTTGCCCGCGCCGTTCGGTCCGATCAATGCCGCGCAGTCCTGACGTCTCAATTCGATATCGGGCGTGTGGAAAAGTAGTTTCTTTGGAAGATCATCTTCCGCGGGATATCCCACCTGCAGGTCTTTCGTACAGATTACCAGGTCGCCGGAGCGACTCGTGGAACGCAGATGCAGGTGCAGGTCAGGCATGATGCGCACGGGAGGTCGAAGCGAGCGCACACGCCGTTCGGCTTCCTCCACACTAAAGGGGCTGGTCGTCGCCGCCACATCCAGCTGCGACCAATTCGTGTTGACCGCTGCGTCCATGCCCACCTGTTCGATGGCCTGCACCACGCGCGAAAGCCGCTTGAGTTTCCCTTTGGCTTGCAGCGTGTTCTGACCCGAGATGTTTTTCTTGATGTACTCAACTTCCTTCAGAAGTTTTTCCTTTTCACTTTCAAAAATTTCGAAGCGATGATTCCAGCGGATCTCACGCTCCTGCAAATAGATGCTGTAATTGCCGCGATAATATTCCGAGCCGCTCGCTGCCATCTCCAGCAGGGCATTGCATGCGTGATCGAGAAAATAGCGGTCGTGCGACACGATGATCGCCGCGCCCTCCCATTGCGTCAGGTAACCCTCAAGCCATTCAACCGCTTTGATATCGAGATGGTTGGTTGGCTCATCGAGCAGCAATAGATCAGGATTGGACAACAAAAGCCGCGCCAGATGCGCACGTGTGCGCTGTCCGCCAGACAGATGATCAAGCGACATATGGAAATCCAATGGATCGAATCCCAGGCCTGTAAGCACCTGTTTAATGCGGACTTGATAGATATATCCACCGCGCCGCTCGAACTCATGCTGCACGCTTCCATAGCGGACCAATGCCTGTCGCAGATACTCGTCAGAGTGCTCCCGTTTCGACGGGTCGGACATCTCACTTTCAAGTTTTTCCACTTCCCCTTGCATGCGGATGAGGTCCGCGAACGGTTCGAGGCAGACGTCCCATAACACGCCCCTGAGTTCGAAGTCCGCTTCCTGCGAGAGATAGCCGATGCGCATATTCTTTGCACGTGTGACGGTTCCCGAAGAAGGTTCCTCCTGACCAATCAGGATGCGCAGAAGGGTTGTTTTACCGATGCCATTGGGACCCACCAGCGCGAGCCTGGCGCCTTTCACAACAGAAAAGGAAACGCCGGCGAAGAGGTCTTCCGCGCCGAAGGATTTGGAGAGGGAATTTACAGTGATGAGAGACATGGTTTGAGCAGCTTGTAATTGATAATTATGCCCCCGAATTATAAATCAACCCCACCCATCCTCCGCCAAATTCGACGATTCAGAATTTTCATTGTTGTATTTGGGGGTACTTTTCGAGCATGTTTCGCGAATGTGCCCGCAGCGTGGGTCATTTTTCTTCTTCATCATGTGTATCAATATGCCCGGGTTTTTCCTTGCCCAATTCCAATGAACGTTGATAGGCGGCCCAGACCGCACGTGAGATCGCAGTGCGGAAACCTGCCTTCTCGAGATAATACAACGCTTCGGCTGATGTGCCGCCTGGAGATGTTACCTGATTGCGTAACGTTGCGGGATGGCGGGCGGCCTGCTGGTAGAAGGAAGCGGAGCCTTTGATTGTCTGTAAGACCAGCTGCTCGGCAATGCGGCGCGGGAATCCCATATGCACGCCCGCGTCGATCAAGGCTTCGGTGAAGAGAAAGACATACGCGGGGCCAGAGCCTGATAGCGCGGTTGCCATATCGAGATAGCTTTCATCTTCGACGAAAACTTCTTCGCCCAATGCGCCGAGTATGGCGCGTGCGATCTCCTGCTGTTCCTCTGTCACTTCCCTGGATGCAGTCCAGACGGTAATGCCTTCCCCGATCTGACCGGGAGTGTTGGGCATGGAACGTACCACGGATTTATGTTTCAGCCCTGTACTGATCTTTTTTATGGACGCGCCCGCGACGATGGAGAGCACCAGGGCATCAGAATGGATACCCTTAAGACCCTTCATCACTTCGCTCAGGCGCTGCGGTTTGACAGAGATGACCACCACATCGGCCTGGGATATGGCAGATGTATTGTCCATGGTCGTCTGGATGCCATACTTCTTATGCAGCTCCGTTCCGCGTTCCGGGCGTGGACCAGACGCAATGATGGATTCGGACTTTGCCAGCTTCTTACGCAGCAATCCTGCGATCATGGCTTCTGCCATTACTCCGGGACCGATAAAAGCGATTTTATTTTTGAGCATGGGTTCCTCCAACGATTAATGTGAGCTATTATAAACAAATGAGCGGACATTTTATTGTCCGCTCATCTCTTGCCGTTTAATGATAACAGGCTTTAGCTATAGACCATCTGCTCGACACGCTGCTGCTTCTTGAGCTGTCGTTTTGATGTTTTTGCTGCCAGCATGTTGATCTGTCGCCGTTTTGCGGAACGGATGATCAACTTGAGGAATTTTTGATGGTCATAGATCGGATCGTTGATCAATGAGAAATCGGCAGAACCCGGCTCGTCCGGTGCATAGAAGATGCCGCAGTTCGGGTTGATCTCCAGCATGTGGATGGTTCCATCAGCCGACATTCGGAAGTCGCAGCGGGCGTAGCCGTTCCCATCCATGGCCTTGAATACGCGCGCAGTCTGGTCACGCAACACTTTTTCAATTCGCGCATCACTGACCGGCGCAACGGACATCTTCTCATATTCGACCCATTTCATATTGTAATGCTTGAAGGATTCGCCTTTGGGGAAGATGAATTCAACAGGCTTGAACGTGATGGGGTGGGCAGCGTCATCCGGGTTTTCCGCGATGAGACACGTGAACTCGCGTCCCTCAATGAATTCCTCAAGAAGCGCGCGTCCGAACAGTTCAATTTCCTTTTCCGTCTGGATCTTGAGTTGTTCCATGTTTTCACAGCGCGAGTCGCGTGTGATGCCAATGCTGGCATATCCATGGGGCGGCTTGACCAGGACAGGGAAACGTAAGCGCTTTGCCACACGTTCCACATCCTGCACACGGTCCACCATCACCCAGTTCGGTGCCGGGACATTTACCTTCTTTGCATACGCCTTCATTTCCTGGCGTGAAGGATCGAAGAAGTCTGAGTCAGCACCTGTAAACGCAAGCCCAAGTTTCTCCATGGCCTGCACCAATCCAATTCCGGAGAGTGCATCGTCGGGTGTGCCGTCACACAGATTAAAGAATACATCCACGCCTTCATTTGTAAGTTCGCGCAATTGTTTTTCAACATTCTTTGGATTCACCAGATGTTGTTTCCATTTGAACCCGTTCATGTGCGGCGATGGATCGTATGGCACATCATTGGGATCGGGTATGCTTGTCAATACACAGAGATACATGTCGAGTCCTTTTCTTTCCTGCCGTTCGATCAAGATATTCCTTGATGTATATTGATCTTGATCAAGTTGTGTTTTTGTTTGAAAAAATTTTCCTATTATATGATTCGATTAATTGAATCATATTTTTTATTGTGTAACTATATTCATTGTATCTATTTATTCGTTTATGTAAAGGTTTTTGATGACAGATAAGTTTAAAGTTTTGTTAGCATTTAATTTTTTATTCATCAATAAAATTTTTTATTGCGTTGCTGTTATGTTTATCTGTTGTTGTAAACGTATCAATGATTCCATTGTTATGCAATTAATTTTTTTATGTATATCCATGTTGTTACTATTTATGGTGGAGTTTGGAAATCCTGATTGACATCTTCAACAGCATGTATGTCAATCTTATCGATTGATAGGAAACAAAGTAGAATCGAGCAAGAGGAAAACATGACACTTCATTCTGAGATCTTTGAACAACCAGATCGACTCGCCTCCCTTCTCGATAACCAGGTACAGACTGTCCTTGAAATTGCAAAAGCCATTCAGGCGCGCAATGTGCAATATGTATTTCTGGCCGCGCGCGGCACATCTGATAATGCAGGAAGATATGCAAATTATCTCTGGGGCGCGCATAACGGACTTCCGCTTGCACTGGCAACGCCTTCATTGTTTACCTATTATCAAAGCCCGCCGCGTTTGAACAATGCACTTGTTGTAGGTGTATCGCAATCAGGCCAGTCGCCTGATATCGTCAGCGTGTTGGAAGAGGGGCGCAGGCAAAATTGTTTAACACTTGCCATCACGAACATCGCTGATTCGCCGCTTGCCAAAGCCGCAGACTTTGTTCTTGATATCCAGGCGGGTGAAGAAAAGGCTGTCGCTGCAACCAAAACATATACAACTGAACTCATGGCAATCGCCATGCTCTCTACAGCATTGAGCAATTCAAGTGAACACTGGAATGAACTGGCGTCCGTTTCAAAATGGGCTGAGCAAACACTGACACTTGATATCGAGATTGCTCAAATGGCACAACGCTATCGTTACATGGGTCATTGCGTGGTGCTTGGGCGCGGGTTTAACTATGCCACCGCATTTGAATGGGCACTCAAATTAAAGGAATTGACGTATGTGAGTGCTGAGCCATATTCATCTGCTGATTTTCAGCATGGCCCCATTGCCCTGGTCGATAGTGGATTCCCGGTTCTGGCTGTGGCGCCGCATGGCCGGGTTCAGGATTCGATGCGCGAGATGTTGACCCGCCTCCGCAGGCAGAAGGATGCGGAACTGGTGGTCATTTCGGATGATGTGGACGCGCTCGAACTGGCTCAATCTCCCATCCAACTCCCGGCTCAGATTCCCGAATGGCTGACTCCGTTGGTGAGCATTATCCCCGCTCAATTGTT
>JBDTPH010000047.1:0-3023 GCA_039932795.1 Chloroflexota bacterium | reverse complement strand
CGCCAGTTCCGCTCCAAGCCGTTGCAGCTGCAGCGCTTCATGGAGAACGCGATTCCCTGGCTCCGTTGCAGCCCCTTGGGGAAAGTAATCCTGAAGCACGGCCCGAGCTTCATCAGCCTGCCCGCGCCATGGGACGCGGATTCAAGCGATGCGCTGACGCCTCTGCCGCGGACCACGTAGCCAGCATCGCCCATCGAGCCTGGGATCACCCCCAGAACGCCCACGCCTGCAGGTGTCGCTCCCTTACGGTGGACGATGACATGCCTGCCATCGGGCAGTTTTTCAGCCCATGCAAAGTTGTGATGATTTTCCACAACAGCAGCCTCCTTCAAGCCGACTGCCTTTGCCACGCGCTGGTGAATGATGTAATGGTTTGCATATGCGAACCTTCCTGCCAGCTCCATGGAGAGCCAGTATTCCTGTCCTTCCTCGGAATCTAGTGGCAGCCATGCCAGGTGGCGGACGCTTTTATCCAGCTGAGGGTGCTTCTCCATGGCCAGTTTGCTATAGCGATCGGCGATCTTGAAACCGACGCTGCGCGACCCGCTATGAGACAGGAGCGCAAGATAATCACCTGGCTGTAAACCGAGCATAGGCTCAGACAGGGTGAAGGTTCCCCATTCCACAAAATGGTTTCCAGTACCGCTTGTGCCGAGCTGACGCGCGGCATTGTCCTTCAACGTCACCAGCAACCGTGTGGCATTCCAGGCCGACTCATCCAGCACCGCGTGTTCGGCGCGGTCGCTGCCTTTCCACTGCGAGCCCATGCCGAAAGCAGTCTGTTCCATCAGCGCCTTCTCGAACATCCCTTTCTTCTGCCCAAGCAGGTGAGGCGACACTTCATACAGCGACAGCCTCATACGGCAGGCGATATCCACACCCACCGCGTACGGGATCACCGCATTCTCAGTAGCCAGCACACCACCAATGGGAAGTCCGTAGCCAATATGTGCATCCGGCATCAGCGCGCCCGCCACGCTGACAGGCAGGCGCATGGCGTTATCCATCTGAGCCAGGGCGCCCTCGTCAATATTTTCCCTGCCCCAGATCGGATATGCCACCGGGGACTCGCGCAGCGTGTCATCGGAAGGTAGATCTCTTTGGACCAGTCGTATGCATTCGCGCGCCAGATCGGCCATCAATCCATCCGCGAGAAATGGACCGGGGTTCTGACGCACCGCTTCGAGCTGCGCAAGGATCGTCTCACGGTCAAGTCCCTGTTCGCTGAGTTGTTCGCCTATTCTTTTGGCGATGCCAATGATCCTGCCATCCGGCCAGTGATTGAGTTTGAGGATCTTTCCAGTGATGGGGTCCATGCTTTGCTCCTTTACGTTTGATTTCCATTAGGCCGCTTTGTAAAGTGAAGGTGATGCCATGCAAGGATGGTTGCCGCTTGTGCGGCACCATGCAAGAAAAAACAGTCACTCTTTCAAAGTGACTGTCGTGGACGGTGGAAGAATTCAGCCTCTACATGCTGCGTATGAAACAGTCAACTTGAAATAAGGAATACACGCGCGCATGCGCGTTGGATACGATTTCGCGCGGAGGCCGTTATCTGTTTCATGGCTGTCATTATAGCAAAGTTTTGCGCTGCGTACATGATTTGTTATTGGGGCTAATTGGTAGTTGCCGTGATTCTGCTACCGAGGGATTGCCAAATCCCGTACATGCAGCAATTACACTGGCATTTGCCCCCAATCTGGCGGCTGGATTTGTCAATCCAGCCGAGCATCACGGCGATTCCCAGAGAACCGTTATTGGCTTAAGCCGCCCTGGTGCTCACGTCGCCGTCCCTGGCGGCGGTTATTAAAAACCAGCGCCGGTGACGGCGCTGGGAGCAGGTCGGTTATTTTGCCTTCTTCTCGATCTTCGTCCACGCGTCCTTGAGATTCACTGTCAGGTTGAAAACAGGTTTCGCGTCGGTCGAGCCGATATCGGTACAGAAGTATCCCTGGCGTTCGAATTGGAAACGGTCACCCGCTTGCGTCTGCGCGAGAAGCGGTTCCACATATCCATTGAGAGTAACCAGCGAGTTTGGATTCAAGAAGTGGATGAATTCCTCATCGCCTTCCTCCGGATCCTCTTTTGTGAAGAGGCGGTTATACATGCGAAATTCCGCTTCCCTTGCATGAGCGGCCGATACCCAGTGGATGGTGGACTTTACCTTGCGCCCATCCTGTGAGTCGCCTCCACGTGTTGCGGGATCATACGTGCAGTGCACTTCAATGACTTCGCCTGCATCATCCTTGACCACATGCGTGCACTTGATGAAATATGCATATCGCAGGCGGACTTCGTTGCCCGGATACAGACGATAATATTTCGGTGGAGGCGTATCGCGGAAATCCTCCTGCTCAATGTAAAGGACCTTCGAGAACGGGACTTTGCGTGTGCCCGCGCTTGGGTCTTCAGGATTGTTGATCGCTTCCATTTCCTCAACGAGATCATCGGGATAATTATCAATGACGACCTTCAACGGCTTAAGGACCGCCATGCGGCGCAGCGAACGCTTGTTGAGGTCATCGCGCACGCAGGATTCAAGGAAGGCCATATCGGCAATGACACCCGCGTTGGATGTCGCGACGGTGGAATAACCCATTCGCTGAACAAAATCCAGAATGGCTTCGGCAGTGTAGCCGCGGCGCCGCATCCCACGCAGTGTGGGCATGCGCGGATCATCCCAGCCATTTACATGGTTTTCTTCCACAAGACGTCGAAGCTTGCGCTTGCTCATCAAGGTGTAATTCAGGTTAAGACGGGCAAACTCAATTTGCCTCGGTTGGAAGACCCCCAATTGCTGAGGGAACCACTCATAGAGTGGACGGTGATCGCGGTATTCAAGCGAACACAACGAATGCGTGATGCCCTCCATCGAGTCGTTTTGTCCATGCGCCCAATCGTACATCGGATAGATCTTCCACCTGGAACCGGTGCGGTGATGCGGCGGCTCATGGAGGATGCGATACATGACCGGGTCGCGCATGTTAATGTTTGCGTGTGCCATGTCGATCTTGGCACGCAGC
>JBDTPH010000046.1:0-6321 GCA_039932795.1 Chloroflexota bacterium | reverse complement strand
AATACTTTGCAGGGGCACTGGCTTTCCTCGCAACTGCAGCAATCGTCTTTGGGGCATTTGCATCCTACGCTCAAACAGACTTCAAACGACTCGTCGCATATTCGTCCGTGAACCATATGGGCTTTGTAGTCCTGGGTATAGCGGCTGCCGCTTTCGCCGCAGGGACGAACGACGCGACCATCGCATTGAATGGCGCCATCCTGCAGATGTTCAATCATGGTTTATCGGCGGCAGGAATGTTCTTCCTAGTTGGCGTGATCTATGAACGGACACATACTCGCAATCTCGAGGAGTTCGGTGGGTTGTTCCCGCTTGTGCCCATCTATGGCGGAATCTTGATCTTCACCAGCATGGCTTCGCTCGGTCTGCCTGGACTCAACGGTTTTATTTCCGAGTTCCTGGTTGTACGGGGCGCGCTCCCAATCCTGAAAGTGTACACAGTCATTTCCATGCTTGGTCTGCTCTTCACGGGCGCTTACATCCTGAAAGGAATCAAGAAAGTACTGCATGGTCCCATGAACGAACATTGGGCACACGGTGAACATAAGTTGACCGAGATCAACACGCGTGAAATCCTTGTCATGGTGCCATTGATGGTCCTGATCCTGTGGATCGGCATCTACCCAGCGTGGATCCTCGATGTGATCAACAAAGCCGTCGTCATGCTGTTCTAAGAGGTGGATGATGAATTTTCCTGTCCTTAGTATCATCACATTTATACCCATGGTCGCGGCGGCAATCATGCTTTTGATGCCCGCACAACGCAAGAATGAAACCCGCGCTGTGGCACTCGCAGCTGCAACCCTTGCCTTGATCCTGTCGATCTGGGTGTATTTCAATTACGATCAGGCAACAGCAGGGTATCAATTCGTTGAACGATACAACTGGCTTCCCGCTCTTGGCATCAGCCTGTACTTCGGCGTGGACGGCATGAGCACCCCTCTCGTCATGCTGACGGGCGTGGTTATGTTCACAGGTGTGCTGATCTCCTGGGGAGACGATGATAAACATGTCATGGCTGGCATCCAGGACCGGCCACGCGAGTTTTTCGCCTTCCTGTTCGTACTTGCCAGCGGCGTGTTCGGAGTGTTTGTTTCGCTTGATTTGTTCATGCTGTTCTTCTTCTATGAGATCGCTGTTTTCCCCATGTACCTGCTCATCGCCATCTGGGGCTGGGTCCAGACTCGTGAATACGCAGCGATGAAACTGACACTCTACCTCTTCATCGGTTCAGTTGTTTCATTGGTCGGGGTGCTCGCAATGTTCTGGGTTCAATATCAGAATACAGGTTTACTCACCTTCGACATGCTTCAAATGGAAAAGGCTGGATTTTCACAAGCCTTTCAATATATCTGGTTCCTGCCCGTCTTCCTGGGCTTTGCTGTCCTGGGCGGCATCTGGCCCTTCCACAATTGGTCACCGGATGGTCACGTTGCTGCGCCGACGGCCGTTTCCATGTTCCACGCAGGTGTGCTGATGAAACTTGGTGCATTCGCTGCATTGCGCGTGGGCGTGATGCTCCTGCCCGAGGGCGCGAAACAATGGTCATGGCTGATTATGATCTTCGCTGGCGTCGCCGTGGTATATGGCGCATACATCGCCTTCGTACAAATGGATCTCAAGTATATGATCGGCTTCTCATCCGTTTCGCATATGGGGCTTGTGATGCTCGGTTTCTCCACCCTCAATCGTGCCGGGTTGACCGGCGCAGGCGTACAGATGTTCTCGCACGGCGTTATGACAGCTCTCTTCTTTGCCATCACCGGAATGATCTATGACCGTTCGCACACACGCCAGATACCCGAGCTTGGTGGCATGAGCAAGATCATGCCCTTTGCTACCGTAGGCTTTATCATCGGTGGACTTGTTTCCATGGGTATGCCTGGGTTCTCCGGCTTCGTTGCCGAGTTCCCCATTTTTATGGGGGTGTGGCGTGTGCAATGGCTGGTGGCTGTGATAGCCAGCATCTCCATTATCATCACTGCCGCGTATATCATGCGCAACATCAGGCAGGTCTTCTTTGGCGATATGCCTGCGAAGCTCGAAGGTCATATGACGGACGTCACCATTTTGGATAAGGTTGCCATCACCACCTTGTGTTTGTTGATGATCATCATTGGCTTATTCCCCAGTTTTATGGTTCCGATGGTTGAAAAGGGCGTTGAGAATATTCTTCGTCTGCTGGGAGGTGCATAATGTTTACGTCAACGATGTTCGCATCCATCCTCCCTGAAATCCTGATCCTCACAATTGCCATGCTCGTCCTTGTTGTTGAGCCTTTTTGGAAGGAAGAAAAACGTCGCAATATAGGCTGGCTGACTGCCGGTGGACTGCTTGCTGCGATGGTGATCAGTTTCCTGTTTGGTCAACCCGGCGACCCGATAACGACGCTCGGCGGAATGGTCCGCTTCGACTGGCTGGGCTTCTTCTTCAAGATGCTCTTTATGTTCGCCGGTGCAGCGACGGCTCTCCTTTTCATGGATAGTGAAAAAGTGGGACATCGCGGTGAGGCATATCTTCTCCTGCTGGCTTCGCTACTAGGCATGAACCTGATGGCTGTTTCTGCTGATCTGGTCATGCTATACCTGGCGATCGAAACCACGTCCATCCCTCTGTACGTTCTCGCAGGCTTTATGCTTGGCGATGCCAAGTCTACTGAGGCTGGCTTCAAATACCTGCTTTTCGGCGCGTTGACATCAACTGTCATGCTCTACGGCTTCAGCCTCGTCTTTGGCTTCTCGGGCACAACTGATATTTATCAGCTGGCTGACATGTTTCAAGCAGGCAGCCTATCCGCTGGCAGTGCGTTAGGTGTTCTGGCTCTGATTCTTGTGGGACTGGGATTCAAAGTCTCCATTGTGCCATTCCACTTTTGGGCGCCAGATGTATATGAAGGTTCGCCCACTCCCGTGGCAGGATTTTTGTCCACGGCTTCGAAAGCTGCGGGCTTTGCGGTGCTTGTGCGTTTGTTCTTCGTTGCATTTCCCAGTTTTGCCCCCTCATGGACATTGGCATTTGCAATTCTTGCAGCCATCACCATGACGGTGGGGAACCTGCTCGCGCTGCCTCAGACGAATATCAAACGCCTGATTGCCTTCTCCTCTGTTGCACACGCAGGCTACGCAATGATCGGCGTGGTTGCGTTGACACAGCTGGGCGCGGCCAGTGTGGTATTCTATCTTGCTGCCTATATTGCAACCAACCTTCTTGCCTTCGGTATTGTGATGGCGTTCAGCCGTGTAACCGGGCTGGAGGACATCAAGGATTACTCCGGCTTGAGCCGGCGCAGCCCGGCATTAGGCCTGATGATGCTGGCTGCATTTCTGTCACTGGCAGGTATGCCCCCGTTTGGCGGGTTCGTAGCAAAGGTGTTTGTTTTTGCTGCAGGTATTCAGGCAGGTTATCTCTGGCTGGTCATCGTGGGTATTCTCAACTCGATCATCGGTGTGTACTACTACCTGAATGTGTTGAAGTATGTGTATCTCTATCGCATGCCGGAGCAGGATGAGGAAAACCATCTGATTCCCTTGTCTCGTCCCTATGCAATTGCGCTGGTAGTACTGGTAATTGGCGTAATTCTGATTGGTACCGTGTTTGCTCCATGGTTCAGCTGGTCAGATGCGGCTGCGATGAATCTGTTCTAAAACGGGAGCAGTTGTCGGCTTTGAAAGAGGCGTATTCCCGTCTTAAAAAGGATATTTGACAGGCCTTTAGCCTGTCAGTTATAATCGTGCAACATGGCACAATCTGAACAAAAAGGCAGAGGCATTCTGAATACCTTGCTTGTAGTGATGATCGGGCAGGTGGGATGCCTGACCCTGGTGATCATACTGGCTTCTGTGTTTGGCGGATTGTGGCTGGATAACTACTTTGGTACAAAGCCGGTTTTTACACTGGTGTTACTGTTTGCTGGAATTCCCATATCAGTGTTCGTGATGCTTGTGGTGGCCCGCAGGACGCTGGCACGGTTGAAGGACAAAGCAGAAACAGACTCTGAAACTTCGTCATAGGAGGCGGATTTGGAACAGGAAAAACGCAGGCCCTGGCGCCGTTGGGTCGTACTGGTGCTCTTGATCGCAGGTTTCATTCTGGGCGGGATCTTTGTCCCTGTTCAGCCTGAGATCCTGGTCGCACCGGAAAAATTGTTTGATATCACGCTGCCCGGGGGTGGGACATTTGCTGTGGTGAATACGCTGCCCACGCTGTTTGTCACCATTTTTCTAATCATCATTCCCCTGGCATGGGCAACCCGAAACTCGCTGTTGAAGAGCGCACAAACCGACCTGGTCCCGCGTGGTGTCGGCAACCTGATGGAAGCCATTCTGGAGATGCTCTACAACCTGACGGAAGGAACGGCAGGAAAGTATGCACGGATGATCTTTCCCTGGTTTGCGACCATCATGATCTACGTGCTCATTGCCAACCTGCTCAAGCTCGTACCGGGTTTTGAGTCGATCGGCGTACTGCACGAGGCGCATGGTGAGGGTGGGCATCATATCGAGCCGCTGGTCGGCAACTGGTATCTCTTTACCCATGAAGAAGGGGAACACATCCTGGCGCCATTCTTCCGTGGCATCTCTGTGGATTTGAACTTCACGGCTGCCCTGGCGATCATCTCGGTTGTGATGATCCAGGTGGTCGGTGTTCGAGCACAGGGTGCAGCGTACTTCAGCAAGTTTTTCAATACGCGCCGTATGTTCAAGGTGCCGTTCTTCGGCGCCATGGACTTTCTGGTGGGCCTGCTGGAGCTGATCTCGGAGGTCTCGAAGATCCTCTCGTTTGCCTTCCGTCTGTTCGGGAATATGTTCGCAGGGATCGTGCTGGTCGCGATCGTTGCGGGTCTGTTAGGCCGGTTCTCCATTCTGCCGGCCATGGTAATGATGTTCGAACTGTTCGTCGGTGTCATTCAAGCATTCGTGTTCGGTATGTTAACCATGGTATTTATGGCACAAGCCACCCAGGGTCACGGCGAAGAACACGCAGAAACTCATTAAAAAAAAACAAACAGGATAAACCTAAGGAGGCTTTAAACATGGAAGGAAACATTTTGGATGCGATGCGCTACGTGGGCGCAGGTTTGGCGATGATTGGCGCGGCTGGCGCGGGTGTGGGAATTGGTCTCAGTGTGCAGGGTGCGCTGACCGGTATGGCTCGCAACCCGGATACCTATGGTAACCTGCTGACCAACATGATCCTTGGTATCGCGTTCTCTGAAGCGATCGCGATCTACTGTCTGGTCATTGCGTTCCTCATGCTCTTCAAAGTTGTGTAGGAAATAGGAGCAATACATGGAAGCACTTGGTATTAATCTGGGTCTACTCATTCTTCAGATCATTGCGTTCACCATCGTGATTCTGACTCTGAACGCCTGGGTCTACAAGCCCATGCTGAACATGATGGAGACCCGTAAACAGAAAATCGCCCAGGGTCTGGAAGATGCCCGCGTCGCTGCGGAAGCCCGTGCAGATGCGGAAAAGCAGGCATCGAAGATCATCAGCGAAGCACAGACGGAATCAAGCAAGATCGTTGCAGAAGCCACGGAGCGCGCCGCCTCGGCTGGGAAGGATGTTAAAGCCGCGGCCGAAGCCGAAGCTGCAAAGGCACGCGATGCCGCAATGGCAGAAGCTGAAATGGAACGCAACCGCATTCTTGGTGACCTGCGCAGCCAGGTCGCGTCACTTGCCATGGCGGCTGCAAATAAGCTTGTTGGTGAGGCGCTCGATGAAAAGAAACAGCGCGCATTGCTGGATGAGTTTTTCTCCGGCGTCAAATCAGGCAAGGTTGTAGTGCTTGATGATGCAAGCTTCAAGGGTGAGTCCGCTATAGTTACCAGCGCTCTTCCCCTGAGCGTGGATGAAGAAGCCTCGGTTAAGCAGGATGTCCTTGTCAAAGTGGGAGCCAAGGAAGTGGCTTTCCGCGTTGACCCGTCCATCCTCGGCGGGCTGATCATCAAAGTTGGTGATAAGGTCATGGATGGTTCTGTTGCAGGCAAGCTCGAAGGTTTGCGTCAGAGCCTGAGATAAACATTTGGTACAAGCGAGGGTTTTGACGATACAATCGTCAAAACCCTCTTTTTATTTACAGGGTGCTGCATCAGGTACTACACTTTTTATATGAATTTTAGCCGGCAAATCCATATGAAAAGTTCGAGTTTTAAAAGATACGAGCGGTAATATGCCCACCCAAAAATCACTTCAACAAATCGTTGCCGAACTGCCTGAGCCTTTTTATCAGAAGGATGCTCCTGCTATTCCGATAACGGGAATTTCAATTGACAGTCGAGCCGTCCAGCCCGGTCATATCTTCCCGCTCCGGGCCAAG
>JBDTPH010000045.1:0-5574 GCA_039932795.1 Chloroflexota bacterium | reverse complement strand
CAACCTCGCCTGGTCGTGGGACTGAAAGACTCTCCCCCAATTTTTGAGATGATACGCATTTTCGCTGTAAATTGGCGTTCAGACCATCAACTGAATAGCAATCCGCTCTAATCGTCTTGATATTATGATGGCGCAGCGTTCTTTTTCATCTGTGATCGGGGATCAAGACCGTTTCACGCGCCCGATTTGTTGTTTCCGTAGCTCCAGGGGAATCTGACGCTTCTGCAGGAAATTCAACAGAACACGCACGCGCTCACGACCGGATATTTCTCCATCAAAAATTGCCTCATATCCAGCGAAGGGACCGTCATGGATCGTCACAATATCACCAGGCTTCAGACTTTTAACAAAGCTTTCTTGCAACGCATTAATGTGACCCACCTGACGCTCAATAGCAGAAATCAGCAAGTCCGGAACAGAGGCGGGTTCACTGTCGAAACTGATCAAATTTACAGCTCCGGGCATCCAGTGTAATGTCGAAGCGCTAACCATGTCCAGATCCACATGCACAAAAAGATAACTTGGGAAATAGGGTCTAACTTTGCGCGCCCGCGGATTGACAGTTTTTACGCGAATACGGGGCAGGAAAATTTCTATTCCGTAAGCCGTAAGCTGTTCGGCGAGAAAATCTTCTTTATTGGGTTTACTACGGATAACATACCAGGAAACGGTCATTTGTCCTCTACATCATCAATGTGGTTTGCCTTACATAGCATCTTGTAACGCCCGGGCCGTTTATAAGTTCACAGCAGCCTACAGAGTCACAGGACATTGCATGGGTTACCTTTCAGCCCAGGCATTGTGCATGGAATTCCGGTGATTATAAACTGAAAGACAATCTCCGTTCCAGTTGCACAGCGTTTTAAATCAATTTCTGTAATGTGTGCTAAAGGTTTTCCCACTAAAAAGAGAATGTGATTTGGAAAGCGAAAAGTCCAATCTTAACAGATCGGACTTTTCGATTTTGTGACTCCGGGGGGATTCGAACCCTCAACCAATTGATTAAGAGTCAACTGCTCTACCATTGAGCTACGGAGCCATGCTATTTATGCAATTGAGCTCATCGGCCATACATGCGCACGGTATTATACCTGATGCAGTACCTGTGTCAATAATGGAACAAACCTGGCTGAGAACAATCCGTTATTGTTAAAAGGAGTATTCGCAGAATATTATCCCATCAGCGCGGGGTTGCCTGTATAATTGCAATGAGAACCCTCCATGAATTATTCTGAGTCCTCTCCACAGCCCAACCCTGAACAGCCACCGGAATTTATCTCTTCGCGGGCACGCAGGCGCCGCGCCCAGCGTCGCGCTTCCTTCCCAACCGATGAAGAGGGACGCGCTGCACTCTTTACACATCTTGCCCGCCGCGCCTATCCCTCCTATGAACTTTTTGTTTTCTCACTTGTAAGCGGTGTGATATTGGGCCTGGGATATTTTCTCGACTCGCAGGCATTGCTCATCTTCGGTATTCTGGTGGCACCATTGATGACGCCCTGGATCGGCATATCGCTTGCCACCATTGCAGGCTCGGCACGTTTCTTTGTACAAACCGTGGCTGCTGTGTTTGTGAGTTCGCTTATCATCTTCCTCAGCGGAGTTCTCGCAGGCTTCGCTTCACACGCAGCTCCTCCGCGTGTATTCAATGAAGCCTTTATACACAGCCGCCTTTGGTGGCCCGATATATTTATCATCACCGTGGGCGCGGTCATACTAACCATTTCGTTTGTTCGTTCTGAAGAACGTCCCTATTTGCCAAGCGCATTACTCACTTATGGTCTTTTTCTTCCATTATGCGCGGCCGGCTTTGGGCTGGGAAGCGGCATAGGAACGGATGAAATCTGGCCCCAGGCATTGTTTGTCTTTCTCGTCCATTTTACATGGGCAACCTTCTTCGGCATTCTCTCGCTTTTCTTCCTGCATTTCCGTCCTACATCATTGGGCGGATTAATGTTTACAGGACTCACATTGATCATTCTGGTCGCGGTGGTGGTTTCATTAACTGGCTTTGGGAGATGGGTGATGGAAAAAGCAGGGCTTGCAGCACCGATAGCTGCCACCGTTATCTCATCACCACAGGCAACCAGTACTTTGTCCCCCGCCGTGCCTCTTTCGAGCCTTTCCTCACCTGAGCCTACTGCCACGACCACGCCTGTTAGTGTTCCAGTTGTCACCATATCAAGAACACCAAGCTCCATTGCCCGCACATCGCAGTTAACATTGCCTGCCACAGAAACTTCCACAGCCACGGTTACCGCTGAACCAACTGCCATCATTGCATTGATCCGAGCTTCTGAGGGTGGAGGCGCGTTCATACGTGAACAGCCAGGCGGAAAAGTGATCGCCACCCTGGGTAACGGGGCAACTGTGACAATCATCCCCAATGATTTGCAGGAAGTTAACAAGGTAATCTGGGTGCATGTCTTCGCGCTGGTCAATGACAGGCGGGTGGAAGGCTGGATGATCCAATCGGTATTACAAACAGCTACGCCCATTGCAAACTGGCAGCCATCACCCATCCCGGTGACTACCCAGGCTCCATAGAAAGTCACACCCCTAAGGAAACAACATGCCCATACACTTTGGAACAGACGGCTGGAGAGCCGTCATCTCAGACACGTTTACATTCGGAAACCTGCGCATGGTTGCGCAGGCTATCGCAGATGCGGTCGCATCGGAACATTGGGACAAGTTGGGAAACGGCAGCCAGGCTCCCGACCGTAGAAAGATCGTAGTGGGGTTCGATACACGCTTCCTCTCAGACAGGTACGCCGGTGAAGTAGCACGCGTCCTTGCTGCAAACGGATTTACAGTCCTGCTCGCCCAGTCGGACGCGCCAACCCCGGCGATTTCTTATGCCGTAAAACATTTGCACGCCATTGCAGGCGTGATGATCACTGCCTCCCATAACGCGCCGCGCTATAACGGAGTTAAGCTCAAGGGCGCGTTTGGAGGTTCTGCCCTGCCCGAACAGTGCCGCCGCGTGGAAGTATATATCAATGATAATGAACAGCAGGCGCGTGGACCCAACTTGATGGACTTCAGGAAAGCGCGTGAGGCAAGCTTGATCCAGAAATTCAATCCGCTGCCCGCCTATTTCGATCACTTGAGAACCTTGATCAACACAGATGTCATCGCCGACAACCCGCAGCGCTTTGTTGTGGATGCAATGTATGGCTCGGGGCGAGGCGTAATCAAATCGTTTCTACAGGGGACAGGCTGCGAGATCGCAGAGATCCGCGGTGAGATGAATCCCGGATTCGGTAGTGTGCATCCGGAACCGATCGCGAAATATCTTGGTGCGCTGGCATCTGCTGTCAGTTCGGGGATGGGTAATTTTGGCGTGGTAACCGATGGTGACGCCGACCGAATCGGCGCCATGGATGAACGCGGTACATTTGTTGACCCGCATAAGATCATGGCGCTTTCACTCCAATATCTTGTTGAAAAACGCGGCTGGACGGGCGCGGTCGTCCGGACGGTATCCACTACCCGGATGATCGACCGGCTGGCAAAACGTTATGGCCTGAAATTATATGAGACTCCCGTTGGCTTTAATCACATTGCTGATTACATGTTGACAGAAGATGTGCTGATTGGGGGCGAGGAGTCGGGTGGCATTTCATTCAAGGGCCACATCCCTGAGGGCGATGGCCCCATTATGGGACTGCTGCTCGTGGAAATGATCGCTGAATCTGGCAAGACGCTCAACCGTCTGGTCGAAGACCTGCTTGCAGATGTGGGCCCCGCCTTCTATGAACGCGTCGATTTGCGATTAAGCCACCCCGTCGCCAAGGAGGAAATGACTGAATTCCTGACGAAACAGGCTCCGGCTGAGATCGGAAGCGAAAAGATATCCGAGATCAGCCAGCGTGACGGCGTCAAGTACATCATGTCCGATGATTCGTGGCTGCTCATCCGCCCCTCGGGAACAGAACCCGTTTTGCGTGTGTACGCCGAGGGCAGGTCGCCGGAAATGGTGAAGGCATTACTGGGATATGGAGAACAAGTTGCGAAAAGCGTCGTTTGATAATGTAACGATTCTCAATTAAGGAGTAACCTGTGCTGAGGAGCTTGTCATCTTTGACATGGACGGCACTCTCGCAGACATTTCGGAACGTGTTCATCACGTCAGAAGAAAACCCAAAAACTGGAATGCATTCAATGCCGGAATGGCACAGGATAAAGCCATTCGCTCGATGCTACGGCGCTGCAATATCCTGTATGCTGCCGGGATTCGTATTGTTCTGTGTTCCGGTCGGAATGAAAAAACCGTCCTGAGACCGTGGAATGGCTGAGCCAGCATGGCGTCAACGATCATGAACTATTGCTCAGGAATGAGGATGACCACAGGCCGGACGCAGTTGTAAAGCGCGAAATACTTGCAACAATGGACATGGACCAGAGCAAGACCTTATTTGTTGTGGAAGACCGCAGCAGAGTGGTGGAGATGTGGCGCTCAGAGGGCCTTGTGTGTTTGCAGCGTGCGCCAGGTGAGTTCTAATTAAATAAAAGGTCACTGCAGGAATTCCTGCAGTGACCTTTTTATAGGCACATTATAGCAGTCTTTACTTGACCGGTGACGCTCTCAATTTTCTTACAAGGAAAATGACAACCACCAACGCAATCGACATCAGCATTAATCCTGGCGCTCCAATGTCATCTGCGAAGCCGGTATTAGGCAACGCAGTAGAGGTGGCGATCACCGTCTGTGTGGATATTGCTATTTGAGTGAAAGCCGCAGCGACAGTTTCGGTGGCAGGGTTTTCAGTGGGCGAGGCTGTCGCCGTCGCTTGAGCGATCACAGGTGTATTCGTAGGAGGAACTGTATTCGTCACCGCCGCCGTTTGTGTGATGGCTTGCACAACAGATGTTTGCGTCAATCCGGCCTGGATGGTGGCAGCTTGACTTGTAGCTTGTTGCAGAGCAGTCGCATCGGCCTGTTGATTTGTGCTTCGTGTGAAGATAAGATATCCGGCAACACAGAGGAGTCCAAGTAAAACGAGTCCGCCGAGGATACCAGCTACGATCAGAAAGGTACGATTGCTTGATTCTTCGGGCGGGATCTCATCATCAAAGTCTGGGTTATCATCGTATGTCGACATGATACACTCTCCTCTAGATTGTGTTTGTATTGGATTTCATTATCCCACAACTTCAAGATTAACCAAAGGCACGAGCACGGTATCACCATTTTCAAGCTTTACATCCGCTGTGGACGCGCGCAAACCGCTTGGCAGCAGGCTAAGTCCTGGACGCAAACTGGATATGGTGCCGATCATGCCAGCGTTCGGCGGGCGGCGCATACGGACCTGTTGGCCAGCGGCGAACACTTCATAATTATTCGGCTCGGCAGGTTCATTTGTGATCGGTAACGGGATAATCACTTCAGGACGGTTACCGCTGTAACGGTCAAAGTGTTCGGCATTCACCGTTGCTTCGCGTTTGTTATTGGTCGTCAAAAGTTTGAAGGCAGCGGAATTCATTGGCAATGCTCCAAACCCTTCCATCACTAAAATGGGATAGCGCATCTGATAGGCAGCGGTGATCAACGAGGAGGCCAGGCTGGAA
>JBDTPH010000044.1:0-6777 GCA_039932795.1 Chloroflexota bacterium | reverse complement strand
TCTGGCGGTACCTCAGAGCTTTTTGGCGCCAAGGATGTGCTGTCGGTTCGGAACTTGCCATTCATCGTTACCTGCCGCAGGGTGATTGGCAGATCTTCGCCGGGCGCGTAGCCTGCCAAATCTTCAGCAGGATAACCGATTTGCAGGAGCGCCTGCTTGAGGTGTCCGCGCCGGCCGGGCGCGATCAGCACGCGTCGCGCATCCAATCGCTCGCGAAGATAAATTTGCGTTTTCTTGTGGTTGAGGATTTCGACCATCAACATGGCGTCATTGCTGGTGAGGATGAGATTCTCGCCATCGCGAATCAACTTCACGCGCCCGTAGCGCCCCACATATTCTTCGATGTCTCGGGTCACATTGGAGGGCAGTCCATACTTCGAGAAAGCCTCCAGTCCCGCCAGGATTTCCGCGGCGCTCAACCCCGACGAAGCCGCGTTCCACAACGAAAGTGGCGTGATTCGATACGTATGAATATATTCCGGCGACTTTTCCAATTCGGCAAAACGCGCCAGCACATCGCGCGCCTCTTCGTAACGCTCGTTCTGCACTTCGAGCAGGATGCTTTTATCGCCCTGGACGATCAATGGATTGGTAGGAGATGGCATAAGTGTTTCGTGTTTCGTTTACCTGTTTACGTGTGTCTTGTTTACGTTTTCCATGTTCCGTTAGTCGGTTTCAATGATGAAGAGATCTTGCAATTGTTGAACCGCCTCATCGAACTTTGCCTGGTATTGCTGGTCAAAACTGATGACGCGGGTTTTGATGTCAGATTGGAAGGGACAGCGCATCTCTGCCAACGTCTTGCGGATGGAATCGAAGGATTCATCGTCCGGGAATTTTACCGTGACGGCAACGCTTCGACTCACCTTGACCTGCTTCGGTTTTCCATGGGCCTTTTCCTCCACTGATTTTTTGGGGAACAGGCTGACGGTGGATTCCGCAAGAGGAGCGAATCCGCCTGTTGGATGCTGGATCCGTAACGGGACGCAGGTGTTCGCTTCCAGTGTGGAAAAAAGCTTTTCGCCCGCGCGCACCAGCCGAAGGGTTGGAGCGATATGCTCCACGGTGTATTTGTCAGATTCGGGCACCTCGTCTACACTTTCCAGTAAAGCAAAACCCTCGTACAGCGTGAACTGGTCGGCATGACCTGACCATTCTTCCAGTTCGACTTTTACGTTGGGAGGCAGTTCACGCCCGCTGAGTTTTTCCAACAGTGCAATCACATCCAGTTTCGGTTGGCGGATCTGTTCGGCGGCGACAAGGGTCTTCTTGAGTTGAAAAATACCAACGTACGCACTGTGTCCGCTGTTTGGGCTGGAGACCTGCTCGCCGAGCGCGGTGATCTGCTGGATGATTTTCGCCGGGTAAAAATCGGACTCGATGACGACATCGAAATTGGGCTGGACTGTAAGGCGCGGCTGGCTCTCTTTGCCGCTCATCAAACGCGGAAAACGCTCGTTGACGCGAAACGCCTTGAGCATTCCATGCATCGGCAGGAGACCTTTGTATGACGCCGGGTTGTAGGCTACATCCACAAAACGCATGGTGAGGGGAATGCCTTCGAGGAAGCGTTCCACATAGCGGCCTTCGACGCGCTCGAATCCATCAGGTGCAGCATCGGGGATCGGCTTTTCGTTGTGTACCCAACTGTCTTTGCCTTCGTAAAAATTGCCATAGCGGGCGATTGCGTGTCCCCATTTATCGGCTTTGGGCGTGTTCTGTGGGATGAGAAAATAGGGCTGGCTGGCTTTGAGATTCGCAATCAGTGATTCGACGCTGAACCATTGACCGGGCGGGCAATTCTTCAGCACATCCAGCAAAAACTGGCGGATTGCTGGAAATTTCAACGTGGGCATGAGACCCGTGGCGGCTCCCCATTGATAGAAAGTATCCAATTCGCCCAATACGCTCGTCTCATAGAACTCGTTGTTACTGCCGTCACCGTATTCCTGCAAAGATTTGGCGTGGATGAGCGTATCCAGGATTTGTTTTTCCTGCGCGGCGGGGGAGAGTGTGAGAAATTTCTGGAAGTTCGTCCTGTTTACTGTAATGTAATTTTCAATGAAAGATGGACCTGAACTGGTGTAGCCCCGATATTCACCTTTGGTATCGTAGGAAACTAGTTTCAAGCGCAAGGCGAGCTCATCGATGAAGTCGATCCATTGTGTGCCGCCAGTTTCCTGCGCTGCTTTGACCAGTTCGGCATCGCCCATCAGTTTGGCAATGCGAACTGAATCGGCGCGCGGCATCTCGTTGGTGCGGGTCATACGTTTGACGCTGTGCTCGCGTACGTAGCCGAGGTAGGTGAACAGATCGCGGAGGATATCTCGTTCACAGGAAAAGATGCGCAGTTTTTTTGGGTCGAGGTTTTGGAGTTCCATGTGTCAGGTTTCAGGTTTCAAGTATCAGGTTGAAAGTCGAATGTCGTCATTGGATGACTTTTGACCTTCGACCTTTGACTTATGATGGTTTGACGATTTTTGCGACGAAGCCGGTTTTCTTGAGGACTTTTTCAATGCCGGAACGAGACTCGGATGGAAAGGCAATGAAGTGCTCGCTCAGGACGATGAGGTTTCCTCCCAGTCCGCGTTCCAGTTGGACGCGCAGATTCAGGTCACGGACACGGGCGATGAATAGGTTTTCGTGCAGAATAGTCTTGCCCCATTTTTCGTTGACATCCGCGAGGACTTTTCCAAAGGCAGGGACATGCTCCGCCAGCCACAACGAGAGGGGCGAATTTCGTTGTTGAGGAGTGGCTCGTCCCAGTTTGATGGTGCTGGGCGTTGCTTGCAAAGTATTTCGCACGGCGTCCACAGTGAGATGTGTGAGGACATTGAGCAGTTCAAGGTGATGGGGTGGAATCAGGCGCAGATCAATTTTGACGGAATCGGTTTTGGGAATGGATTCCATCCACGAGACGGAGGCAGACAAAGGGGAGATCGAATCGGTTGGAGTTAACTCGGGAGCGAGACGGTAAAGGTGAACGGAATCCACTTTCAGCCGCGAGAAAAGTCCCAACTCCCAGCCTCGATGCAGGATTTTTTCGGCGGGTAAAAATTTGCTGCCATAGCAGTAAATCTTGAGCGCTGGGTCGAGGCTTTCCGGACGCACCCACTCGTGAGGAGCGAGACTGGCGAGCAGGCTGATGACGGCTTCGGTGGGGGAGAGCGATGCTGGAATGGCGGGCTTGAGAGTGTTTAGCGATGACCACCAGGCGCGCTTTTGCCATTCTTGCAGGCGGGTAGTGGAGAAGGGCTGGTCGTCCAGCCAGATGGTTCCGTCCTTGAGTTGGATTGAGGTGCGGTCATTGGGGAGGGCTGAACCGCCGATTAATTGAAGCAGTTTTTTGCGAACAGTGTGATCGCTAATTTCGCTGGGTTCGTCGCTTGTGATGGTGGGCAGAAAGGGAGACAGGTAGGAAACGAATTCGGGCGGGAGGGCAAAACGCCAGCGTTCCAATTGGACGGCGTCGCCGCTCAGTTTGACTTCTGCCATGATGACGAGCCCGCGCCGCACGAGGTTCTTTTTAACGGTATCGAAAGTGGGTTTGTATTGCTGGGTGTACGTGCCGTAATAATGCTTGCCGGACTGCGCCGCGCTGCGGTAGAGCCGCTCAAAGAAAGCGATATCCACTTCACCTGTCTGATGGAGCAGGTGAAGTGTAATAACTTCCTCGGCACTGAGGTTTTGCATGGCTTCAGCTAAGCCGATGGATGAAACGAAATAACTGGCAAAGGACGTGCGCGAGGCGGTTTCGCTGGGACTAAAGCCGCGCGCCTTGCGAATGGCATTCAAGTCGGCGTCAGAAAGGTCGGCGCACATGTTGTGCAGCAAGTTGGGAATAGACATACGGGGATTGTATGGGAAGATCAGAGGTGTGTCAAATATCCAATTGTGAAGACAAGGCTATAATTGAGTTGGAGAGGATGTCTAATTATGCCATGCACAGCGTTGCATCATTCCTTTCGGGATGTTGCTGAAAGAGCCAGGTGAAGCCCATGCCTGCCCCTGTTCCCCAATCCATTTACCAGATCAAAGTCACGCTGAACGATTCCAAGCCTCCCGTCTGGCGCAGAGTTTTGGTGCCAGATACCATCACCTTGCACCAGCTGCACACCATCCTGCAAATCGTCATGGGCTGGACCAACAGCCACCTGCACCAGTTCATCGTGGATAGTGATTATTACGGCGAGCCTGAAGAAGAAGATGGCTACAGCGAAGACTTGAAAAACGAAAAACGTTATCGCCTGAACCAATTTGTTAAACGGAAGGGATTCAAATTCATGTACGAATATGACTTCGGCGACAATTGGGAGCATACCGTCCATGTCGAAGCCATCCTGCCTGTTGAGAAGGGCAGGCAATACCCCGTATGTCTGGTAGGTAAGCGCGCCTGCCCGCCCGAAGATATTGGCGGCGTGAGGGGTTATGATGATCTCTTGAAAATCTTCTTCAACCCGAAGCACCCTGAACACAAGGACATGATGGAAGAATTCGGTGACGATTTCGATCCCGAATCCTTCGACATCGATGATGTCAATTTGGGTCTGCGGAAATTTGCTGCGCGCGCAAGAATGGCGAAATACTAAAGAGTTGCAGGAAACCAATGTTGAAAAAATCTCCCTTCTTTGGCGAACTTTCCGCGCGCTATAAATTCTTCCTGAACCCGTATAGCGATATTCGCTTTAGCCGCTGTCCACAATGCGAAGGCAAGACATCGCAAAAGAAAGTGCCGCTGATGATTCATGTGGACCCGCATTATCCAATCAACCTGAACTATACCTGCCGTTACTGTCCCAGATGCGACGTTCTGATTGCCCATAAAGATGAAATCGAAGGACATCTGCATGGCTTATTTTCCGAACGTGCGCCCGAAGTGATTGACAACGATTATATGGTCATGGGCACTACCGAACGCTCCTATTGGAAAGAGGGGTTTACAAAACCTCATTTGCCGCCAGAAACACTTGCCAATTTGCACGGTTTCAAGGAATATCTCAACTTCAAGAGGATTGGTGGATGGCTTCCCGACGAAAAGGAGGAAGAGTTGCCTGCAAAACATTCCGAAGATACTTTTTTCGTGGATAATATTGACGAAGCGATGAAACTTATCGAAAAGATGAAGAAGCATTTGCCCATCGTTGTCCGTCCGAGCAGCGCGTTGGTCAAGAGTTTACGCAGGCAGGGTATAAACGTGGACCGATATAAACCGTTGGAAATGCACAGCGTGCTCTACATGGGAAACGAAGCGGGAATTGCGTGCGACATCACTCCGAAAGGACGGGAAAAGAATGCCGTCATTTGTTCATTGACCCAGTTGGATGTATTGGGAACCGATGCGCTTGCAGAAGAGATGAGAGCTTATCAGAAAGAACGAGTTAAAAACCTTGCGCGCTTCCCAGGCAACGAAAAACCGATGAGTTTTACCATCACGCCAAGAAGGAAAAAGTAGAACAACATTCATGCCGTTATTCGGTGAGATCATTCATCTCATCTTCTTATCAGGAGACGTGGCAGTGCGTTTTGTTTTCCTGTAGAAAAAGAAAGCTGCCCGGCGATGAAAGCAGGGGAGTGGGGCATGATCGTGTACGAGAGAGAAGTCAAATACCCGTAAACGAGTACTCCTCTATATAGGGAGGCTTGCCTTTGTTTTGGTCGTTTTCTCCCCTATCTGGGGCTAGACTGTAGTATGCAAATTCGAAGGCCGAAATTTATAGCCGTATACCAGATATGTACCCCGCGATGCAATTATTGGTGAGGTTTTGAATACATTTTCTATCAAGACAATCCCTGGGGCATACTTCAGCATGTCAATCAATCAACCTAATGTTCTTGTTGTAAATGCTCTGCCAGCCACATCTTGATAATGGATTGGCGTGTTACACCTAGGCGGCGCGCTTCACGGTCAAGAGCAGCCACCATCCAAGCAGGAAAATCCACGTTGATACGCTTTGTTTCCTCACCGGGGCGATGGGCGTGAGCAAGATCTAGTTCGGCAAGAATGTTTTCGCCATCATCAAATTTTTTGTCAAATTCAGAAGCTTTCATAGAGTTCTATCTCCTCATCGCGTGATCGCCGAACCGAGACGATACGAATATTATCACCACGATATGTGATCACAGCTGACCAGTGTTTACCGTTTACCTTTCCAATCACCAAATATCGTGACTCATCAACCGTTTTAGCAGGGATTTCAAGACGATCTTCGTCGGTCCATATGGCCTGCGCCTGATCGAAATCAATCCCATGTTTTACACGATTGCTTTTGTTTTTCTCTGGATCGTATTCGAATGGCATAGTATAGTTATTATACCATTTTTACTCAATTTAACGGCTGTGATTCATACTGAAATAGTGGACCCTTGGGCAAGTTTATGCTTTGAATATCCCTCATAAAAACTCCTCGCGATATACCTTCGCGAGGAGTTTTGTATACATTTATAATTCAGACTAAAATAGTCCATTTACTGGCCTAAACTTATACCCGTACACGATCAAACCACGCTCATCGCCGTCATTGCGCATTTTGCGGGTAACCATTTCGACGGGCATGCCAATTTGGATGGCAGAGTTGTCCACGTCGGTGAGCTGGGCGGTGATCATGGGGCCTTCATCGAGTTTTACGAGGGCAACAGTATAGGGCGCGTTGCTGTCAAATCCGGTTGGGGCTTCATAAACGGTGGTATACGAGTACACTTCACCTTTTCCGCTGAATGAATACTGTTCCTTGGCTTCGTCGCCGCAGTTCGGGCAGACATCGCGTGGGGGGAAGATCT
>JBDTPH010000043.1:0-13190 GCA_039932795.1 Chloroflexota bacterium | reverse complement strand
ATGATGGTCACCAGCAAAAGCATGACTCCAATTGGATAAACATTCCTGGCCCAAATGGGCTGGTCCGTGTTTGTGACGCGGGTGCCTGTGCGCTGACTGTGACGGATGAAACCAGCCAGAAGCATGGCGTGTGAAACCAGCAGGAATGGAAACGCCGGCCAGAAACCTGTTCCGCCACTGTTCCAGCCGGTTGCGGTGAGGGAAAAAGGTAACGATGAAATGCCGAACGCGCCGACATACAACACGCGCGTCAACCATTTGTTTTGTTCAGAGAATAGGAATAGCGCACTGCCCGAAAGGATGAGCGCGCAGCTCCAGGCTGCCGCACCGATCGGATTGGACCGTAACGCCGCCGCGACCACCAGTGATCCCATGCCGATCAACCAAAAGGGTCTGCCTGTTAATTCATCAGGTGCGCGCAGCCACATCCAGCCACCATATACCGCCGCCAGGGATACCAGCATCAATAAATAAGGAGCCAGCGGAGATGCCAGGCTGCTGGCAGGGATGCGTGCCAGCAAAATCAAACTGGAAGCGGCAGAGACCATGCGGAGCCCGGTACCAAAGCCGCGCCTGAGTGCAGATTCGCTTGGGTAAGGCAGATGAAGTGGAAGCACGCCCACTCGGAGCGCCGCCGCGAGAACCAGATATAGGCCTGCCTGAGGAGTCGCCAAACGGAAATCTGAAAGCTGACCGCTTGCCGCGCCGACAATATCCGCCCAAAGCAGGATCAAAATTCCAGTCGCGCGTGAAGCAAATGAAATCACCACGCGTTCGCTTAATTTGGGATCCTCCACAAACCAGATCTGCACCACGAGTTCAACGAGGTCAATCGCTGCCCAGATCAACACAAGTGTCAGGGCGTTATCAGCAACGACAGCCATAACGCCCAGTGCTGTGAGGGTCAGAGTGCCTACCCAGCTGATCGGGCTGGGGAAACGCGCTCGTACCACCGCGGTAAGGATGATCGCGAGGCATAAAGTGATGAGGCTCAATGCAAAAGCCCATGAGATGCGGTCTGCCAGGAATGTGGGTGATTGGGGAAAGATTGTGGCTGGTTGCCAGGCAGCGAACTGCAGGCTGCTTGGCATTTGCGATTGCCACATAAAAACGCTCACCCAGGCGATCAACGTGCTGCCCACCGCAAACAGCCAGTTGTAGCGAAAACCTCGAATAAAAATCCGCAGGAGCAACAGGGTAAGAGCTGTCAATGACAGGATCAGAAATGTGATAAGAATGGACATGCAACGGCAATTTTATCAGGTTTGCCCCGCTCGTCTCCATTTCGACAGGAGGGAAGCAAGTAGGGTTTGCAGGTCGTTCTGTTTGCTGTAAAATCATCGCATGCGCCCCCTTCGATCGAATTTAATACTACTATTTCTGTTCCTGATATCCTCATGTGGTGTTCCTGCCAATCAGGTTTCTCTCGCTGCGCAGATTGCCTCCCCCACGCCTTTTCAACCTTTGACGGGAAACGCTTCAAATTCACCGTATGCTGACGCGGCCCCGACCCCATTTTATCTTCCTTCAGTCACACCTCTGCCATCCATGCCAACCGAAATGGTGGCTGGGTTATTGCCTTTGGATGCAAGCGTCCCTACGCCCGTGGTTCTTCCCATTCTCAATCCACTGACTGGGCTGCCTCCCTACGACCCGGCATTTTTGGAGCGACGTCCGCTGGCGATCAAGGTGGCAAACTACCCGCGTTATATCCGCCCGCAATCAGGATTAACGTCAGCGGACCATATATTTGAATATTACATCGAAGGCGGATTAACGCGCTTTATCGCCATTTTTTACGGCAACAACTCTGAGTGGGTGGGACCTGTCCGTTCGGGGCGCTATTTCGATGAGAACATTCAGCGCATGTACCAGGCATTTCTTGTGTTCAAGTTTGCCGATCCGCGCGTTCTCGACCATTTCAAGTTCAGTGATTTTGCAGACTTTATTGTTGTGCCAACAAATGGATCCTGTCCGCCGTTTCGGTTGATGACCACGCGACAGATTGAGGTGTACAACAACTCCTACTTTTATACTCCGGAATGGGATGCCTGTATCGGGAAAAACAATTTGAACAATAACCGCCCCACAACCATCCAGGGCAATTATTTTAATGAGACTGCTCCCGTGTCAGAGTTGCAGGCGAATCAAATATTCACCTATTATTCAGAATATTCCTATCACTACTGGTCGTATGTTCCTGAGACTCAACAATATCTCCGCTATCAGGAAACAGAGGATACACACAACGATAAGCCTGAAAAATACGAGCCGCTCGTGGACCAGATGAATGCGACACCCGTCCATGCTTCCAATGTAGTGGTATTGCTGGCGTCACACACGTTCGCAAACACATTCGATCAGGAAGACGAGGTCTTTCAAATCGATCTAACTGATTCAGGGGAAGCCTATGTATTCCGTGATGGTGTGGGTTTTGTGGCACAATGGCGCCGCACCAACCAAAACCAACCCATAACGCTGACAACGGTCAATGGCTCGGCGATCCACTTGCGCCCAGGCATCACCTTTTACGAAGTGATCGGCGCGCGCTCCTATGTGGATCAGGACGCCGGCGAATGGCATTTTCATCACGATACACCCTGAGATGGGATAAAATACCTGTTGAGGACTCATGACCTTCGATCCTACTTTTGTTAGCAATCTCATCCTTGTACTGACAGCCTTCGGCGGCGCGTTCCTGGCCGCGCTGTGGATCTCACTCGTCATCTGGACGTATCGTGACATCCGCACCCGGGCGCGTGATCCGCTTGTGCAGACTCTTGCAGCGCTGCTTGTGGCTGTGTTGAATTTGCCCGGCGTGCTCGTCTATCTCATCCTTCGGCCGCCGCGCACGCTGGAAGAGGAATACCAGCGGACACTGGAAGAGGAGGCACTGCTTCAGGCCCTGGAAGACCTGCCTCTTTGCCCCGGCTGTGAACGCCGCGTAAAGGATGAATGGCAGGTCTGCCCGAACTGTCACACCAAACTTAAGAAGAACTGTGAAAACTGTAACCGGCTGATGGAACTGCCCTGGAATATCTGCCCGTACTGCGGAACTGCTGCGGCGGGCATGCGCCGCGATCTGACTAGTATGGATGATGCCTTGCGCGGTTTAAAACTGAACGATGAACCTGAGCCGGGCGAAGTCAAAACCGAATAAATATAAAAATGACGACGCAGGTCGTCATTTTTATTGAGACAGGAAGATCATGAAAATCGAATCCATTACACTCCATCATATTTCCATGCCATTGGTCGCGCCGTTCGAGACATCCTTCGGGCGCGAGATAGACCGTCAGTGTGTTCTGATTTCGTTGCAGGCGGAAGGGTTAACAGGCTATGGCGAATGTGTGGCAACACGCGACCCCGGGTACAACTATGAAACTACGGGAACGGCGTGGCACATCCTGAAGGATTTTGTCGCGCCCATCATTCTTGGGCAGGACATAAACGATGCAGATGATTTCCAGCAACATGTCGAAGGGATTCGCGGTCATCATCTCGCCAAAGCTGGCGTGGAGATGGCCTTATGGGATCTGCTTGGCAAGCGCGAGGGCAAATCGTTGAGGGAAATATTCGGGGGCAGGCGCGAAACGGTCGACGTGGGAGTCTCGATCGGGATCCAGGCATCAGCTTCCGCATTGGTGGGAACCGTCGCTTCGTATCTGGAGCAGGGCTATCGACGCGTCAAAATTAAAATCAAGCCAGGCCGCGAAGTGGATGAGACCTCCGCAGTTCGTCACGCCTATCCTGATCTGCGTTTGCAGGTGGACGCGAACTCTTCGTATACGCTGGAGTCGGCTGATGTGTTGAAAGCGATTGATGACCTGGACCTGCTGTTGATCGAACAGCCTTTGTTCGAAGATGATATTTGGGATCATCGCAAATTGCAGGCGGAGTTCAAGACGCCGATCTGTCTGGATGAAAGTGTGCTCACGCCGCGGCACGCGCGCTACGCGCTGGAAATGGAAGCATGCAGCATTATCAATATCAAGCCGGCGCGTGTGGGTGGGCTGAGCCAGGGAATTGCGATCCACGATTATTGCCGTGAACGGGATGTGCCTGTCTGGTGCGGTGGGATGCTTGAAACCGGCGTGGGACGTGCGTCAAATCTCGCGCTTGCTTCGCTGCCAGGTTTTGTTTTGCCGGGCGATATTTCAGCGTCTGATCGTTATTATGCGCGCGATATTACAAACGAGAGATTCACGTTGAATTCCGATAGCACGATCACCGTACCGAATGGACCCGGGCTGGGTGTAACGATTGATGAAGAAGCGTTGACAGAATTTACGCTTTCCAAAACGACCCTGAATGGCAGGTAACCCGAATCGATCATCCACTACTCTTCGCGAATTTTAGAGTAGCGGCATAAGCACGCTCGCCCCTGCCCTACGTGAAGAGTATAATTTGGGCGGTATGATAGACCCTTTGTCCCGTTTATTCTCTCCTGTAGCCGTATTCATCACCCTGCTTGCTGCCTGTGCTCCACAGGCAGCTTCCCTGCCTCCAGCCATTCTTCAAGAGACTGCCTCCATTAATTCGTCTGTCCAGATCAACACATTCACGCCCGCGCCTGTGGTTCAGAGTGTGAGTCAGGTTCAACAGGTGTATGCTCTGGTCGCTCCGTTCCCCACTGTCACGGATGGCCTGACCTCCGATGAATTGAAACTTGCATGGACTCAGAGAACCATTCCCGTGGCGTTCCGCGGCCATCCGTTGCTGATGGACGAATCCACTCTGGATGCGTTTAGCGTTTTTTGGGGAGAACCAGCCGACGGCCTGGTGCGAAGCCTCTCGTCGGATCAGCTGCTGGATACCGCGTGGTCTGACCTGGGTTCATGGGCGATTATCCCGTTTGAGTCGCTCGAACCCAAATGGAAAGTGTTGACCGTGGATGGTCAGTCTCCGATCCGCAAGAAATTTGATATTTCCACATATCCACTTGTCCTGTACGTCAGTTCTGAAACTTCCAATTACGATCCAACGAAACTCACCACCATTATCATGACGGGTGTGACCGCGCTTGTGCGTGCCACCGCCTACACCATGGAGTTGAAAAGCGTCACGTATCCCGGCGAAGGAATCCGTGACCTGATGCGTGAAGCCGATATTGCCCATGTCAGCAATGAGATTCCATTCTTCACGGGTTGTACATTTCCCAAACCCAATGCGGGCGCGCTGGTCTTTTGCAGTGATCCGAAATATATCGATCTGCTGACCGATATCGGCACGGATGTGATCGAACTGACCGGCAATCATTTCGCTGATCGCGGTCCGGCTGGCATGCGTGAAACGATCGGGATCTATAATGAAAAAGGAATTCCGTATTTCGGGGGTGGACTCGATCTGCAGGATTCGCTCAAGCCTGCCCTGTTTGAAGTCAATGGGAATAAGATCGCGTTTATCGGCTGCAACAAGCCCGACGTCGGCCGCTTCCCGACCGCGACGGATTTTCAACCTGGCGCGGCCCCGTGTGATTTTGACTATCTCACAGGAAGGATCAATCAGTTGAAAGCCGAAGGTTATGTGGTGGTCTCCACGTTCCAGTGGAATGAAAGTTATGACTCACGTCCCCAACCGCAGCAGGTCAAAGACTTTCAACTCATGGCTGAGTCGGGCGCGTCGATCGTCAGCGGCAGCCAGGCACATTACGCGCAGATGATGCAATTCCATGAGGATGCCTTCATCCATTTTGGTCTGGGCAATCTGTTCTTCGATCAAATGGGCGACCAGGATTGGATGCCGAAGGGGATCCGCCGCGTTTTCTTTGATCGGTATGTTATCTATGATGGCAAATTCATCAGCGCGGAATTGATCACCGCTATGATCGAGGACTATTCTCGCCCACGCTTAATGACGGACGCTGAACGTTCAGGGTTTTTGCAGGAATATTTTTATTACAGCGGATGGACGCCTTTGACCCCCACCCCGACCGCGACCATCACACCCACGTTAACCCCGATGTCCATCCCGCCTCTCGCAGGGACCCCCAACCTGCTCCCGTTACCGACAGTGACACCTGCGCCCTAACCCTCGCGCTGAGCGGAGTGAGCCTTCAGGCGAACGCAGTCGAAGCGCGCTTCACGCGGTGCAAACAACAAGGAGTACTCTCATGACCATTTACGACATTTCCCTGACGATCTCGCCTTCTCTCCCCACCTGGCCCGGCGACCCGGGACTGGTACTTGAGCAGTTCGAATCCATGGACAAGGGCGCGCATGCCAACGTGACACGCATCAGCTCCAGCGTCCATCTCGGCACGCATGTGGATGCGCCTCATCATTTCCTCAACGACGGCCGTACGATTGAAAGCCTTGCGCTTGATGTTCTGACCGGTCCCTGTTACGTGGTGCAGCTCCCAGACGGGATCGACGAGATCACCTCCGAAGTGCTGGCGCGCACGGAGGTCACATCAGACATGAAGAGAGTTCTGTTCGGCACGCGCAACTCGCATCAATGGGTGAAAGGCGCATCGAAATTTCAGGAAGACTTTGTCGCCATTACAGAGGACGGAGCCGAATGGCTCGTGGAGCACGGTGTCCAACTCGTCGGTGTGGATTACCTGTCCGTTGCGCCGTATGGTGACTCAGTGCCAACACATACTGTCTTGCTCAAAGCGGGAATTATCGTGGTGGAAGGACTGAATCTTTCCAGCATTGTGCGCGGATTTTATGATCTATATTGTTTGCCGCTCAAGATCGCGGGCTCGGATGGTGCACCGGCCAGGGCTATCCTTATTCAGTCATGATGTTAGAACGGTTATAAAGAGGTTGAGGGGGTAAGATTCCCAAAATAGCTTCGATAAACAGGGGAGGAGGCACAATGATGCAGGATCGTAAATATTTTGGGATGACCATCAAGCAAGTAGGGATTTTGGCCGGACTGGCAGTAGTTGCATGCCTGCTATTCGGCGTGACAAGTTTCTTTGCTCTTCGCAGGAGTTTCCTGCCCCAATCTCCTCAAAACACGCCTGTAATGCAGTCAACACCTGCACCCTTCGTTCTTCCGACCCTGGTACCCACTGTAACCTTGACCCCGGTCCCTTATGAACAGTTGATACCCAATGGCTGGCAACAGCACCAGACCACCCTCGTTGAACTGTGGCTGCCGTCGGGTTTTGACAACACAGGCTCGCCGGCAGGTGCGGTTGTTTCAGGAAACTCGGTCGTGGTGGAATTATCCCTGGCAGGCACATCCCCAAGTACATCGGCCGATACCATTTATGCATCCGTTGCCTATGAGCCGTTGACCGCCGATTCGCTGGATGCCTTTCTTGAAGAAAGACTAGCCACCATACCGCCGGAAGTGAATATGTCGGAACGGCGAAAAGTGTTAATAAACTCAACAGAAGCCTATCGCTTGATGTTCGAATGGCAAAATAGCAGCGTTTATACGAACGACCTGCTGTTCATATTTCTGGATGGAAGTACGATCTGGTACGTGAAGTATTCGGCTGAGATCAAGGATTTTTATGAATTGTTGCCAGTCTTTGATGACAGCGTGAAGACGTTTCGAGTTGTAAGGTGATTCGCCCTGAGCGGAATGAGGATATTTTCTTGGCCCGAATATATAATACCCACGGTCACAAATTGCGCTTTCCACCCTTTCAAAAAGCGCAATCTGTGACCGAGTGCGGTATGGATGAATTGCGCCTGGCTGTGACATGGGCTTCATCTGAATTGGGTCTCGATACGCCCCGACAAACACGGGGCTACTCTACCAGCACCTGGCACGAGGAAATCAATCAAAATAAATATTCAAATCTGAACAGTCGAATCGATTGCCGCAGTTGGGGCACGTCACCTTGCAGTTCTTTTCATGCATCTTATGGCCGCAGCGGTCACAGATGTAGATATGTTTCCGGGTCCATACAACAGGCTTCAGCAGGGAGTGATCAAACTGGGATATCCCATCCGGGCCCAATCTATGTATTTCGTTGATGACGATCTCTGCATCCCTGCGTAATCTGCCCACATCAATGCCTCTGCAAATTTCGGGCCAATCCCTCAGCCACCTCTGACTTCGACCATATACCTTGACTGCCCCGTTGTAATTCCGGCGCGTAATGTGCAGATAGACAACCGCGATCTGTAATATGCCGCGGTACAACTCGCGTACCTTTCCGCTCTCGGCGTTCCAGGCATCTTCCAGGGCTTCGTGCGCTTCGAAATATTCCCCTGCGTTGAACAGGCGCAGTCCCTGTACGGCTTGCGGATGGGGAGGGGCGTTGCAAAGTTCGTTTTCTGAATCAGTCATGGCGAGGGTGTTGGTAATTATAGTCGTGATGGTAAAATTTCATCTCCATGAGATCCTTATTTGAGAAAAAACTGGCAATCATTCTGCTGGCAGCACTCGCACTGGGGGCTTTAACGGTGCTGGCTCTCAGCCTGGATCAGGTTTCATTTAATGAGGCACAAAAATTCGGTCAGAGGGAAGAGGCAGATGCCCCGGCGGTCTCTTTCGCGGATGTAAGCGGTGCCTGGGCTACAGTCCCATTGTGGAAGCAGATCGTCCTGTGGGGCTTGATCACGTTGATGGTCATCCTGGTGAGCCTTTTGCTTTCTCCCGAATTGCGCAAGCGTTTGTTCATTCTTTTCATACGGGCATCGTTCACTGCTTTTGGCATATATTTCCTGTTGAAGAATTATGGGCAGAAGCTTTTCGGCTTGCAGAATCTGGGAAATGGTGCAGGCGCGGCCGCTGAAGATGGAAATATCCAACCACTGCCGACCTTTGAACCGCCTCAGATTTCTCCGCTGCTTTCATATCTCGTGAGTTTTGCCTTTGCCCTGTTATGGGTCGCGGTCATGTGGGGACTGTATCAGGGTTGGAAAAAATATAATGCCCTTAACATAAAAAAACCATTGGATGAAATTGCCCGCATCGCCCGTTCATCATTGAAAGATCTTTCCTCGGGACGCGACTCGAGCGATGTGATCATCAAGTGCTACCTGCGCATGAGTGATGTTGTGGCAGATAAACGTCAGCTGCACCGCGAGATCGCCATGACACCACAGGAGTTTGCGTTACGCCTGGAACGGGCAGGATTGCCCGGTGACGCAGTACGGAGGCTGACACGCCTGTTTGAGGTAGTGCGGTATGGCGACCACAAATCGGGTTCAAAGGATGTCAATGAAGCGGTGGGCTGCCTCAACACGATCCTGCATTACTGTGGGGAGGCGGCATGACACGCACACGCCGCTGGCTACTATTGATCGGCGTGATGGTCATTGCAGGCTTGCTTGCCTTTCCTCTGCGGGAAACCATTTATGAGACCGTTGTCATCCCCGTCGCATTTATTGGCTGGGAGCTGGGTTTGTTCTATCGTTCGCTCTCGCAGGCGATCTGGTGGTGGCTGATCATTACATTGGTTCTCTTTATGCTGGCATTCAGCCTGGTGCCCCAGAACCAAATGCGTCACAGGGACGAGCCGAAACCCAGGGCGCGGCACGGACAGGTGGAGGATCTCGCCATCTGGCTGGGACGTTCAAAAAATGGTGTGTATTTCAAGTGGCTGGTGGCTAACCGGCTGGGGAAACTTGCCTACCAGATCCTGTTGCACCGCGAAAGCGGGCGCACGCGCTCCGTGTTTGCCCCGCTGCTGGGAACAGATTGGGAGCCATCCAAGGACCTGCAAACCTATCTTGAGACCGGCCTGCACGGATCGTTCTCAGATTTCCCCAACTCGAAGCGGCCCTTTGCCGCGCCGCAACAGACACCGCTTGATTATGAAGTTGATGACGCTGTCAAGTTTCTTGAATCGCAAGTGGAAAATGGTAGATCGGGCTTGTAGCCCTACGTCCAGCATTGGAGTAAACCGTGACAGATATTTCCAACGTTTCATCCCTCGGCAGGCAGGTGATCGCTGAAGTGGAGCGTGCCGTGGTGGGCAAGCGCGGCCTGCTTGAAATGATGATGGCCTCCGTGCTGGCAGGCGGGCATGTCCTGCTGGAGGATTTTCCGGGCCTGGGTAAAACGCTTGTGGCACGCAGTTTTGCAAACGTGCTTGGGCTTGAATTCAAGCGCATCCAGTTCACGCCCGACCTATTGCCAGGTGACATCACAGGCGGGTACATCTTTAACCGCACGACCAACAAATTTGAACTTCGCAAGGGTCCCGTCTTTGCAAACATCATCCTTGCCGACGAGATCAACCGTGCTTCCCCAAAGACGCAGTCTGCGTTGCTGGAAGCCATGCAGGAGGGGCAGGTAACCATTGAAGGGGAATCATTGCCCCTGCCGGAACCCTTCCTGGTGCTCGCCACACAGAACCCGATCGAATATGAGGGCACATTCCCTTTGCCTGAAGCACAGCTCGACCGCTTCATGTTGAAGCTGACGGTGGGTTACCCAACCATTGACGAGGAAAAGCTCATCCTGCGCCGCCGCCGTGAACGCAAACAGGATGAAGTCCTGTTGCGCCAGATCACCTCGGCAGAGCAGGTCCTTGAGATGCGCGATGAAGTGGAAAACGTGCATGTCAATGCAGACCTTGAAAGCTATATCGCGTCGCTTGTGCATGCCACGCGCGTCGACCGCCGCGTATCCGTTGGGTCGAGTCCGCGTGGGTCGCTGGCATTCCTCAAGATCGCGCGTGCCAATGCCGCGCTGGAAAACCGCGACTTCATTACACCCGATGACATCAAACGGTATGCCATGCCCGTGCTGGGTCACCGTGTGATCCTCCAGCCCGAATACTGGATGTCGCGCCAGGTCGCGGATGAGGTGATCCGCGACACGATCGATAAGACACCGGTACCAGTGGTGAAATAACTCGCGCTGAGCGGAGAGCGCAGCCCGCAGACGAAGCGTCTGTGTACGTATTGTGCACTTCGTCTTTATTCGGACAAAGAGCACGTCCTCATTCCGCTCACATCGTCCCGATGCTCTTCGGGAGCGCGAATAACCTTATGCCTCGTTCAATTCTGCTCAGCCTCCTCACGTATGCGTTGCTCCTTACCGGCATTGTCACGGTACAGGGTGAATTTCTCGCGCTGGCGCTGCCCATCGTGGCCTATCTACTTGTCAGTTACTTGCAGGCACCGGATGAGATCAAGCTTGAGGCAAGGCGCCATCTCAGTGTGGAGCGGGCGTCGCCGAATCAGGATGTGGATGTGACGGTGATCGTGACCAACCATGGCTCAAGCCTGGAAGAAGTTCAGCTTGAAGACATTCTGCCATCGGGATTAACTGTTCGCTCCGGGCTACGCCGACACATGCTGAGGCTTGCGAAAGGGGAGACCTATGCGCTGGCGTATACCGTTTCAGGTCCGCGCGGCGGATATGTCTTTGAGGCGCTCGAGATGAGGGTCAACGATCATTTGGCGGTCCGTAGTTCAAAGGTCCGCGTGGAGGCGAAGGGACGGTTGTTCGTCTTCCCGCCGGTCATGCGCCTGCGTCACATTGCGATCCAGCCGCGCCGCACGCGCGTCTATGCCGGGACAATTCCTGCGCGGGCCGGCGGCTCGGGAGCCGAGTTCTTTGGCGTTCGCGAATATCAGCCGGGCGATTCGCCTCATTCCATTAACTGGCGGGCGAGCGCACGTTATACCGACACACTGTACGCCAATGAATACCAGCAGGACCGTGTGGCAGATGTGGGTATCGTGCTCGATGGCCGCCTGCGGACCAATGAGTTCGGGCGTGGTCATTCGTTGTTTGAATATTCGGTACAGGCCGCGGCGTCACTTGCAGATGCGTTGTTGAACCAGGGCAATCGTGTTGGGCTGTTGTTGTATGCTTCGTATCTCGGATGGACGTTTCCCGGGTATGGAAAGATACAGCGTGAGCGGATTTTGCACGCGCTGGCAAACGCGAAAACGGGGGAGAGCCAGGTGTTTTCCGATCTTGAACACATGCCCACACGTTTGTTTCCACCCGAGTCGCAGGTCGTTTTTGTGTCACCCTTGGTCGATGATGATCTAAAGCCCCTTGTCCAATTGCGCGCCCAGGGATATGGTGTGCTGGTGATCAGCCCGAACCCCGTCAAATTCGAGTTGTCGTATTTGCCGAAATCGAACCCCATAGTGGGTATCGCCGGGCGTGTGATCCAGATGGAACGCCTCCTGCTGTTACAGAAATTACAGCGCGCCAATATCCATGTGCTGGATTGGGATGTGACTGAACCGTTTGACCTTCTGGTAAAAAGAAGGCTGGGTCGCTCGCCTGCCTGGCTGCGCACCATCGGGAGATAAAATAGAGTTGTCCTGCCGCCGTCTCCGGGCCCTGAAAAGCTTCGAGGATGTGGAGCCGCCTGGAGCTACATAATGATGACAATCATCGCATTGGTATTGAGCATTCTTTTGGGAACAGCTTCGCTTGCAATGGGGTATTTGCAGGCGGGCGTGACTGACTATTCACGCTGGTTTTTACTGCTGGCGGTATTCTGGCTCTTCGCTCAGTATCGAAAGTGGTACTGGTTTTCGTCCATCGCCCTGCTGATCACAGTCTTTGCCGCGGCATATGGAGTGTGGCGCGAGTTCCCTGCGGTGTGGATGCTGTTGGGGGCGCTGGGTGGCTTGCTGGGTTGGGACTTGTCCGATTTTGCGCGGCGGTTAAGTTATGCCGCCCCAATGGACGATACCAGCGGTATGGAACGCCGCCACCTGGAGCGTGTAGGCATTGTCGCCGCCCTGGGGGTCGGACTGGCGTTGGTCAGTCTATACGTTCGCATCAATCGGCTGGCATTTGAGGTCGCTGTGGGATTGGTGTTATTGGCCGCAATTGGCCTGACGCGGTTGGTGATTGGGCTGAGGAAATACTAACGTTTTGCATCAAGCGGTTCGACGCCGCTGCTCATGCATATCGCTTCATGCATATCGCTATCGCGCCTGATCCGACGCATACGCCCTATCAATCGAACTGTTGGGCAAAAATAACCATGTAATAATTTCCAATGAACGTGCGCGGTCCTGGTCGCCAAGCGTGCTCGAAAAGATGCGCGTACACTCAACAGATATGTCATATAGGTTTCGTTCATAGCGATAATAGGCCATCGCCAGGGGATCGATCGGTGATGCACCATAATACCGGTAGAAATGCATCTCTTCCTCTTCAGCTGTAACGCCCACATGCCCCTGACCGCCGCCAATGAACATCAAATCGCACTCCTTTGGCGCGAGGATTGGATAGTCCCAATCGATAATGAAAAGCGTGCCGCTGGCATCAATAAAGAGGTTGCCTGGGTGAAT
>JBDTPH010000042.1:0-16428 GCA_039932795.1 Chloroflexota bacterium | reverse complement strand
GTAATTCGTCAGATCAAGTTGCAAGGGTGTGATGGAGACACACCCCGCCAGCAGTGCACCGAAGTCTGTGCCGGGTTCGTCCACGCCTGTGGGATACTCACCGCCGATCCAGTAATAGGGTTTGCCGCGCGGGTCTATGCGCGATTCGAGCACATCCCGGTAGACGCGCAATCCCTGGCGCGTGATCGTGTATTCCTTGATCTCATTTTCCTTTAAATAGGGGACATTCACATTTAAGACCACACCCTTGGGTAAACCATCCGCAAGCACCCGTTCCGCAACGCGCCTTCCGACGATCGCGGCTGTGGAATAATCCAACAGTCCCTTGTGTCCCTCGGGCGAATCCAACGAAACGGCGATTCCTCTGACCCCCGCGATGACTGCTTCCATCGCCGCGGTGACTGTCCCGGAATACGTGACGTCATGCCCGATGTTGGCATTGGGATTAATGCCCGAGACGACAAGATCCACCTTCTCTTCGAGCAGTCCCAGCAATGGCAGGGCCACACAATCTGAAGGCGCGCCATCCGACATAAAGGCAGACGTTCCGTCCGCGAGTATGGTTTCCTTTACCCGCATGGGACGTTCCATTGTTTTCACGTGCCCGGATGCGGACCAGTTTCGGTCCGGTGCGAAAACAGTCACTTTACCGAGTTTGCGCATTTCCTGCGCGAGAGCGAGAAGTCCGGGCGCCTGTACGCCGTCGTCGTTTGTTACAAGGATGTGCATGTTTTGATTTCCGATTGAGGATTTTAGATTTGCGATTGGATTATAACCCCGCCTGTATAATACCTTTATGCGTGTAAGACTACTCACGTTTCACTGTTTACTGATCACTGCTCTTCTTTCCTGTACCCCTCAAGCTCCTCAAACACTGCAAACAACTTTTTACGCCTACCGCCTCAACCCTCCCGCCTTCGTTGAATTCTCTGCGGACTTTCAACCCATTAATGAGATCCCGTTTTCTGCTCCTCCCAATTGCAGCTTATTCGATGTTTTCCCTGCTCCAAACGGACCATTCATGCTGATCGAGTTCAGTTGTCCCAATGGGCAGGCAGTTCTTTTTCTGGACACTTCGCCTTCGCTCAATGCAGGCTCTGACTCCGTTACCCAACCTGTCACCGACTCTGACAGTCACTTCCTGGCGTGGGCGAGTGATGGCAGATCCGCATACCTAAAAGTGGACACACTGGGGGACACCCGCATAATTCGCGCCTTCACCAGTGGCAGGCATACTGATATTGATGTGACAGGCTGGACGTATGATCTCGCCGCAAGACCCGATTCGAGTGATTTTATCTACACCTTCTCGCCTGGGCTTGGTTCTGGCAGTGAACTGTCCTCCGTTCAACGTGAGGGTCGTGATTTCCAGCAGCTGGTTGTTGACCGACACAACTACATCTCCTTCGCGCGCTATTCGCCGGCTGGAAGTCAGATCGCGTTCATCAAGATCCCCGATTCGCAGACTCCGTTCACGGTCGGCGAATTGTGGGTCATGGACTCCGATGGCTCGAACCCGCGCAAGCTGGCTGACGCGGATGCCGGCCACGGCTACGCGGCGAACTGGTCACCAGATGGGACGCGGATCGCGTTTGTCAAGCGCGAAAATCCTGAGGATGAGAGTGCGAATCAGTCATCCGATTCGTTAATCAGTAATATCTACCTTGTAAATATCGAAAGTGGAGAGTTCACTCAAGTCACTTCGTTGATGGAAGGTTATGTCGAGACTCCGCACTGGTCACCCAACGGGAACACTCTGGCTTTCAACGTAGTCCTAAATGGTAGAATGGAAGTGCAGGTCGCGGATCTTGATTCAGGGAAGATTTGGTCGTTGATCACTGAATCAACCTGCTGTCCGGCGTGGATGCGAAAGTGAGTCCAGATGATTCGGCGAATCCTAGTTATCCTGATCCTGTCTTTATTGATCACATCCTGTGGCGGCGCGGCTCCTGCTCCAACGGAAGCACCGCTGGTAACCGAAGCTCCCACCATCACAGAGGAGCCTACTGAATCATTTGTTGGGGAAATCACCACTCCTACTGCTGAAGCCACGTCAACGCCTGCCCCTACGAAAACTGCCGCCCCCACGAATACCCCTGCCCCCACACGAACCGACACGCCACTGCCCCCGCTTGAGTTACCCACCGAAGTGGTCAGTGCTCCGGCGCGCATGGTGTGGGACGGCACGCCGACCTACCCCGGGGATTCAACTCCTGGCTATTCATTCCGCGTCACCTATGCCCCCGATGTCTGGGCATTGACTACCGATCAATTTGGCTTCCCCGCCCTGGGTCATCGAAATATTCCCTATTGTGTCATCTCGGTTACTTCGGGCCGCGGCTTGCCTCCCACCCTAACCGTTGAGCATGATATTTTGAACACGGGTAACGTAACCTTTGATGTCAGCACTGCACTTGAAAATGGAGTGAAAAAATTTGTGACGTACACAGGTGGTGACGGGAATATTATCACCGCTTTTGAAGTTTCCTTCCAGGATGAGAGTGATGCATGTCTTGCAGATGCGGTAACGGTTCTCACCACCCTCAGGTCTGTTCCGAATTCGCAAGCCACGCCTGCGCCTTGATGTAATTAGGATTCATGTGGGTACGGTCATACCGATTCGATTGCCATTACAAGGGTATATTGTGACACGATCATTTAAGAACGTTTTCACAGCATTTATTGTTTGCGGACTTTTCCTCAGCGTGCGCGGCGCCTCGGCAGAACCAGTCGACACACCCCTGCAAGCTGTAACACCTTTTCTTTATCCTCCCTACCCTGGTTCTGCCTCCCAGGAATCCATCTTTGATCATTCCACACCAAACTATACATTTGATAACCGCGTAGTTGCCTTCACAGGTGACGCGGCAAACAAGGCCTGTCCATCACCTGCGCCGCCTGGCACACCTCCTCCACAAGCCGGGGTCTGCAACGCGGGCTCCGGCGGATACTGGTCCTACAGCCTGGGCGATTGGGTCTATTACGATGGTCATGATGGCGTGGATTATGGAATTTCCTACCGCCCGATCTATGCCGCAGCCGATGCAGACCAGATCGTCTACGCAGGCTGGTGGGATCCGCAGAATCACAAAGTCAACCTCGGCATCTACGTCCGCCTGCATCATCCCAACGGATACAACACATACTATGGTCACATGAGTTCTGTCGCGGTGCAGGCATGTTCAACAGTGGGATGTACGTTCGTGCCTCATGGTGAGACACTGGGCATCAGCGGCACTACAGGCAATTCCTCCGGCCCACACCTGCATTTGCTGGTTCGCAATCCTGGCGGCCGATCTGTTGACCCGTATGGATGGAAGGGCAGCGGCGCAGACCCATGGGTCAATAATCAGCCAGAGTCACTGTGGGTTACGTATCCTTCCCTGGCGTATTACGGATCGAAAATTTATCCCTCGGGCCCCGCTCTCAGTTATCCTCCCACGCTCACGGGCGGAATCATTGTAGACGATGGCTCAGCGGGTTTTGAAGAAGATCCTGATGAATGTTGGAATGACATTGCTGCAGGAGGTTCGCAGGGTGGCGTAATGCGCTATTCGCGCCCGCGTACCACGTCTCCCACCTGTACTGCTCAATGGGTTTTTCCCGCGGGTGCGCGCGATGGCTTTTACTCGGTTTATGTCCGCATCCCTGCCGTTCGAGCCACGACACAAGGCGCAATTTATGCCATTCATCACGCGGGCGAATCGGATACCGTTGTCATAAATCAGGATGTTTTTCCGAATATTTATTATGTCACCGATGGGTGGGTGTACGTTGGAAAATACAACTTCACGGGTGACGGGGAAGAATACATTGAACTCACCAATCGGACGCAGGATGAAGCCGCGGCCATTTCGGATTTATTCGTGGGCGCGGATGCGGTCCGATTCGTCTTCCAGGATGACTCGACTCCAACACCGCTCACGCCTGTTACCGTTACCTCCACGCGTACCCCCTCCATGACTCCCACGCCGAGCATTACCCCGTCCCCAACCATAACCCGCACGCCAACGAAATCTCCAACACCCACGATCACGCGCTCACCGACCCTTAGCCCAACACCCACAGTGACACGTACCCCAACCATTACGCGTACTCCAACATTTACGGTTACAGCTTCACGAACACGCACTCCCACCCGCACACCAACAATTACTCGTACACCCACGGCAACGCGCACTCCAACTCTCACGCGTACTCCCACACCCACGCGCACTGCCACGTTCACGCGCACCCCGTCCCGCACACCCACCTCGACGCGTACGCGGCTTCCGACAGCAACCCCCGTCTACACGCTGATCGATGTCTACTTTGCGAACAGGGTCCGCTATGAAGCAAATGCGCCGCCCATTGAAGTGGCAGGCAAGCGTTGGGCGCGTTCCAATGTGCTGCCCCAATCTGCGCTCAATGAATATTTCAAAGGTCCTGGTTCCACAGAAAGATTTACCTACGGCTGGGTTTCCATCTACAACGGATTTACCGGCTACAGCAGGCTCGAGATCAATAACGGTGTCGCACATGTCTATCTGACGGGCGCCTGCGCCTCCGAAGGGAAGAACTTTGATATTGCCGATCTCCTCAAGTTGAATCTCAAACAGTTCCCCGAGATCCGTTTTGTAAAGATCTACGACCAGAACTTGCAGACACAAAACCCAACGGGGCAGAGCGATTCGGAACCGCTGTGTTTGTCACAGTTCTTCACAGCGACGATCACCCCGACCCGCACACCCACGCCTACACGGACATCCACGCCGACGCGCACGCCCACCAACACACGCCAGCCAAGCGCCACACCGCAGTATACGAAGGTCAATGTGTATTTTGTCAGCCGCTATCGACTCACCAACAACCTGCCGCCGTTCGAAGTGGCGGGAGTCCGCTGGGCGCGCACGAACAACATCATCGGCACAATTCTCGATGAATACTTCAAAGGTCCCGGCTCCACCGAGCGCTACACCTATGGCTGGATCGGCATCTACAATGGATTCACAGGCTACAGCAAAATTGAAATCTCGAATGGTATCGCCCGCCTTTATCTCACAGGCGCCTGTGAGGCCGGCGAACCTGCATACAACATTTCTGACATTCTGTCCTACAATCTCAAGCAATTCCCTGAGGTCAGATATGTCAAGATTTACGATCAAAACGGTATCACGCAGGACCCATTCGGATTAAGCGACTCCATCCCCATGTGTTTGGAGCCGTGAAATGAAAAGACGGTCACCTTTAAGCGTGACCGCCTTTTTTATTTAAACGCCTTATTTCACTTCTAGCCACCTGACAGTTTTATATTTCTGTCAGTTTCCGCTGGTCGAGTAGCCCTGAATGTTCGTAGAGGGGCGTATCGAGACCACAAATTGGCAGGAAATCACTGTTTCACCGGTTACCTTTGGTCTCGATATGGCGGAAAAACGCCGCCTACTCGACCAACGGACCACTTTTTAAACAAAGTGTCAGGTGGCTAGTTTCACTTCGGTTTTTCATAAATAGAGTTGTCATAGGCTACTGTTATTGAATGGAAACTCCTTTCCAACCCTGACAAAGGACATAAGCCAAATAATAGGCCGAAAGAACGGTTGCAAAGAACGCAACCGAACAGTACCATTCGGGTTAGGAGGAATGAATGAAACGCCGTCTTTTGATTTTTGTCTTCATCGCTGCCATTGCTATTTCATCGTGTAATTCGCCTGAGACGTCACCGACTGACACGCCTCAGCCTCAGCTGACGCCAGATATACCTGTCACAGGCATGATCACTCCCAGTCCCATCCCGCTTGAAACGCTGCTGGCGGTGGAGGAAATTCCAACCGTAACATCCACGTCCACTCTGAGTGTGACGCTGGCCTCTCCTCGCGGGCAACCGGTCAACTGCCGCTTTGGGCCGGATGTATCCTATGCGGTGATCGGCGCCTTGAATCTGGGCAGGCAGGCAGAGGTGATCGGCAAGAATATGGACATCACCTGGCTATATGTTCGGAATCCCAGTGACCCTTCCACCTCGTGCTGGCTTTCAGTGGACTTTATCAATGTAAAAGGGGATGTGGAACTGCTCCCAGTGGTGGGCCCGCCTGAGATAATGGTCACCCGCATCGATGTCAGCATTGAACCGTCTGCCATGAATGTAGCGTGTGATGCATTTCCGCAAACTGTCATTCTCAGTGCGGAGATCACGGCCAACGGTCCAGCCATTGTGACCTGGTTTTGGAAGTCCAGTACAGGCAAGACGTCTTCTCAAAAACAGGTACTGTTCGAGGCAGGCAGTGTGAAGACAGTCCAGGATTTTTACCAGGTGGATCAGGCTGGTGATTATTCCATCCAGGTGCAGTCTGAAGTGCCGAATACTGCACTGGGAGAGGCAAACTTCAAAGTCATCTGTACGCCCTGAATTTTGCTGGCGCACAGGTATTGTCCGCCCAAGAGATCGTGGGCGGACTTTTTTGACTCTGTAAGGTCTAGTACAACGGCCCTGATATATAATCGTTTTGCGATGGACATTGTATGAAACGTATTATTTTTTTCCTGGCAGGCCTGGTTCTGGCGGGCTGCATTCCTTCCGTGGATATCCCCCGTGCCACCCCCGTGGATAAGATTGCCGAAATTCAAGCCCGCGGCACACTTGTCATTGCTACTGACCCGGACTACACACCTCAATCACGGCTGATCGTCAATTCGGAACGGCAGGCTGACTCGCAGTGCAAACCGACCCAATATGCTGCCAATCAGTTTGAAGGCTTTGACGTGGATGTGGCGAAGGAAGTGGCGAGACAGTTGGGTGTGGAGGCGTGTTTTGTCACGCCGCCATGGAGCCAGCTGGTTGCCGGGAGCTGGGGTGATAATTGGGATATCCACGTTGGCTCGGTGGCTATCACCTATGACCGTATGCAGAACCTGTACTTTTCACGACCCTATTATGCCACTCCAACAGTCCTGCTTGTTCATGAGGAAAACACCTCTTATAAAAGTCCTGAAGATCTCTCCGGGAAACGGATAGGCATCTGCGCGGGTTGCACTTTTGAAGCATATTTGAACGGCACGTTGGAAATCCCCGGTGAAAAGATCGAGTATCGTATTAAGAATGCGCAGGCTACTGCATACGCAAGTGAGGACCCATCCATACAGGCATTGTCCCTTGGGGATGGTGTTGAACTGGATGCAATCATGACAATCCTGCCAAAGGCACGTGCCGCAATTCAATCAGGAGCACCTGTCAAAATATTGGATGGCCCGGTTCTATTCACGTATGCATCACTGACACTGGACCGTGCAAGCGAACGCGATCAGCAGCGTTTGCTCACAGAGATCAACAGAATACTTGACGATATGCACGCAACCGGCAAATTAAAGGAATTGTCCTTGTATTACCAGGGAGTGGACCTTACACACGAAGCCGCCTTATATGACATTTCCTCATTGGAACAATTCCCGTAGAAATGCACCGCCTGGCACTACTACTCCGAAGCTTCAAGATACAGACCCGGCTGGTTGTCTATTACACCAGTTTTGCGCTGCTTACGTTGAGCGCAGTGATTTATTTCTCCTATACGCAAGCTGTTAAATCGATACAATTTACAATAGAAGACAAACTTGGCGTTATTGCCGAGTTGAAAATAGATAATCTAAATCGCTGGGTGGACGATCAACAGCGCAACGCAATATTTTTGGCAAGCTTGCCAGAGTTGCGTTCACTCTCGGGCAGACTTCTGGGCGGCAATTCATCGAGGCAGGACAGGGCTTCCGCCTACCATGATCTGAACCAATTGCTGACCATTATTGTGCAGCGTACAGCAGATTTCCAGGATATTCAGCTCATTGACCTTGATGGCAACATTGCAGTGTCCATGATCCCCGATCTTCATGGGTTGTCGCAGGCAGACCAGCCTTTCTTCATCGAAGGCAAAAGCAAAACATTTACCCAGCCTTTTTATGAATCCACTATGTTGGGCGGCACCACATTAACAATTGCCACTCCGCTCTTTGATAATACTCAGAAACGGGTTGGGGTCCTGGTGCTGCACTTCAACATGAAGCGTGTTGACGATATCATGCGTGAAAACCGGGGAATGAATGAAACTGTAGATACCCATCTTATAAGTTCCGATCATAAACTTATTACTGATGATCCCATTGCGCTCGCGCAGGGCTCTGAACCGTTTGCCATCCCTTCCACATTGAATGGTCAGGATGGAGTCGCTTTCTATACCAACCATGATGGTGTGCCCGTCATCGGGCAATATTTCTGGATGGAAGAACAGGATGCCGCGCTGGTTGTTGAGATAGATAAACAGGCAGCTCTCTGGCCTGCGGAAGTGTTGGCGCTCGAAATTGCCATAACAGGTGTGATTATTTCCATCATCCTGGTAATTATCGGGATCTTCATGGCACAGCGGATTACCGCGCCCCTGCGCGCGCTCAGCGAGACAGTTTCGCGCGTTTCGGCGGGCGAGCTGGATGCGTCCGCCCCGGTTCTTTCGGATGATGAGGTGGGCACCCTGGCCCGGGCCTTCAACTCGATGACTGAAAAACTCCGTCAAACACTTGCTGGTTTGCAGGATGAGCTGCGCGACCGCAAGCTGACAGAGATTGCCCTGCGTGAAAGCGAGGAACGTTTCCGAAAGGTCTTCCAATCAAGCCCCGTTGCCATTTGCATCACCACGCTGGAAGACGGCCGCCTGCTTGATGCCAATTATGCCTACTGGCAGTTGACCGGTTACAAACCCAAAGAATCGCTTGAACACACTGCGGCTGAATTACAGATGTGGGACAAACCACAGGAGCGGGTTGAATTTGTTCAAGGTTTGAAACTCCAAAAGTCCCACTTTAATGCTGATGACCACTTCCATCATACAGATGGGAGTCTGAAGCACGTGATCTCTTTTTATGAATTAATCCATATCGGCAGTGATGATTGCATCCTTGCAATGTTCTACGATATGAGCACACAGCGACAGACCATGCAGGCATTACAGCATAGTGAAGCCCGAATACGGGCTCTGCTCAATGCCTTTCCAGATATGGTGGTTGAGCTGACTGTGGATGGAACAGTCATCCACATGGTGCCCCCCAGGGGTATGGAAACAGCCGTGCCGTCTGACCGTTTTGTTGGAAAGCATATTCGGGAGATCTTCCCTGAAGAGGTGGCAGTTCAAACTCTACGATCCATCGAACAGGATATCGAAAGCGATCACATGAATGTGTTCGAGTTCGAGTCTGACATGACCGGAACGCGGCGCGTGATGGAGGTGCGGCTTGTAACAAGCGCCACGGATACTGCCCTGATGCTCATACGAGATATAACTCAACGGAAATGGATCGAGGGCGAACGCGAGAAACTGATCCATGAGCTTGAGATGAAGAGCAGGGAATCTGAAACCCTGAGGGAAAGCCTGGCCAGTATTGTGGGTACGTTCGAATTCACCGATATCATTCAGCGAATTCTCGATCAAATACGGCGGGTAATTCCTTATGATACGGCTTCGGTGTGGCGCGTGCAGGGCAATCGCCAAATATTGATCGGTGGCCGCGACCTGCCGCCTGAGTTGGGCACTGATTTCGAATTTTTAGCCGACGAATCCAACTCTGCCCTTCCAATTTTAAGAGGCGAAGTTCCGTACATCTTGAATCATGCTGTGCAGGATGAACTGAGCGATTTTCAGGAGCCGCCCCATACATACGTTAATTCCTGGCTTGCGATTCCACTAAAAACGCGCGGCCGGGTCATCGGTTTGATCGCTTTGGATGGCAGACAAAAGAATCAATTTAGTGAACGCCATGCCCAACTGGCAGTGACGTTTGCCAGTCAGGTTGCCATTGCATTGGATCATGCCAGTTTGTTCGAGAACCTTCAAACAGAGTTGGAGAAGCGGAAGGGGCTCATTGCCGAGCTTGAAAATAAGAATGCGGAAGCTGAGACCCTGAGGGAAAGCGCCGCGATCGTGGCGGAAACACTCGAAAAAGAAGAAGCGATCGAGCGTATCCTTGAACAACTTGAGCGTGTCATCCCCTTTGACAGTGCCTCTGTTCAACTGCTGTATGACAACATGCTGGAGATTGTAAGCATGCGCGGTTTCGCGATCCGTGAACTGGGACAGGAAAGCAGTTTCAAATTAAACGAAAATGAACCGGCCTATGCTGTTCTGTGTGGTAATGCTCCCTATGTCCTATTCGACGACATACAGTCTTCCTTCAGCGCGTTTAGGGCACCTCCTCACAACAGGATCCACGCCTGGATGGCAGTGCCTCTGAAGGTAAAGGGAAAAAGGTTTGGCATCATTGCACTTGATGGTTACCAGATCGGGCAGTTCAGCGAGGCGCATGCCCAGCTGGCGGTTACATATGCCAACCAGGTTGCCATTGCTCTGGAAAACGCCCGCCTCTTTTCGGACCTTCAGGCTGAACTTGTTGCCCGACAGGATCTCATCATCGAACTGGAAAACAAGAATGCTGAACTTGAGCGTTTCACTTATACAGTTTCTCACGACCTGAAGTCACCCCTATTTACGATACGGGGTTTCCTGGGTTACCTGGAACAGGACGCCGCCTCTGGCAACCGCGAACGACTTGCCGCGGATATCCAGCGCATTACCGATGCCACTGAAAAAATGCACAGGCTCTTGAATGAATTGCTGGAGCTTTCGCGCATCGGGCGGCTCAAGAATGCTTCCACTTCCGTATCCTTTGAAGAAATAGCGCGCGAGGCTGCTGAACTGGTGCATGGACGGGTCATGAAGCGCGGCATTGCTGTGCACATTGATGCAGACCTGCCCGTGGTCTACGTTGACCGCCCGCGTCTGGTGGAAGTTCTGCAAAATCTGCTGGATAATGCATCCAAATTTATGGGTGATCAGAACGAGCCGCGCATTGAGGTGGGTCAACATGGATGGGAGGATGGCAGACCCATTTTCCATGTGCGCGATAACGGCATTGGCATCGCCCCCGAACATCACGAACGGATTTTTGGGCTGTTCAACAAACTGGATGTCAAATCCGAAGGGACAGGCGTCGGTCTTGCTCTCGTCAAGAGGATCATTGAGGTGCACGGTGGTCGGATCTGGGTTGAAAGTGAACCAGGCAGGGGAGCGACGTTCCTCTTTACGCTTCCTGTACAGCCGCCCCCTGATTCCGTTATATAATATGTCATCCCGTCCAAGGAGCTCCACACCATGAAAAGAGCCGTCAGCATCAGCATCGGATCATCGAAGCGCAACAAAGCCGTGGAAGTAACATTACTTGGTGAGCAGGTCCGCATCGAACGCATTGGCACAGACGGCGACATGGAAGCCGCTGCATTGAAATATCAGGAACTTGATGGCAAGGTGGATGCCTTCGGCGTCGGTGGCGCGGATCTCGGCGCGCTCGTGGATGGAAAATGGTTCCCCTTATATTCCGTACAACCCATGGTGCGTTTCGTGAAGAAAACGCCGTTGGTGGATGGCGGTGGATTGAAGAACACGCTCGAAAACCGGGCTGCTGAATTCCTGGATGCAAGGATTGGCGACTACATTAACTCGCGTGGGCGCAAAGTCCTCGTGGCTTTGGGTATGGATCGCTGGGGGCTCGCGAAAAGTTTTGTCGAGGCTGGCTACGAAACTATTTTCGGTGATTTTATGTTTGGTCTGGGCCTTCCAATTGCAGTTCGCAAAATCAGTCAGTTGAAGACCCTGGGCAACTTGCTGATGCCCATCATAGGCCGTGTACCTTTTGCATGGATCTACCCCACCGGCGAAAAACAGGAAAAGCGCACGCCCAAATGGGGAAAATATTATGATTGGGCAACAGTGATCGCAGGTGATTGTCACTATATCAAACGCTTTATGCCCGATGACCTGACGGGCAAGGTCATTGTCACAAACACGACCACACCCGAAGACGTGGAAGCCTTCCGCTTGGCTGGAGTAAAATATCTCGTTACAACAACCCCTGTGCTTGAGGGTCGTTCATTTGGGACGAATATGATGGAAGCCGCGCTGGTTGCCATCTCAGGCAAGGGGCGGCCGCTGACGTGGCCTGAACTGACTGAAATGATCGACAAACTATGCCTGGAGCCACAATTACAGGAACTCAATTAATTTGCGATTTGCGATCGATGATTTCTGATGGCTGCAAATCGTAAATCTGCCATCGCAAATTACAAGGAGAATGTATGGACGCAATCGTAACTGCTGGCGGGATCCCACGACCGGAAGATCCGCTTTACAGATACTCGAACGGTGATTCGAAAGCCCTGATCGATATGGCGGGCAAGCCCATGGTCCAATGGGTGCTGGACGCGTTGGGCGACGCCAAACATGTGGATAACGTCATCGTGATCGGCCTCTCTGCCAAAAGCGGAGTCACCTGCAAAAAGCCGGTGCATTTCGTTTCAAACCAGGGCCGCATGCTCGCCAACATTGTGGCAGGTGTGACTAAATCTCTTGAACTGAATAAAAAGAGTGAATACGTTCTGGTCGTTTCGTCTGATATTCCCGCGCTCAAACCTGACATGGTGGATTGGCTTGTCGAAACCTGTATGCAAACACAGGATGATCTGTACTACGGTATCTGCTCGCGCGAAGTGATGGAAAAAAGATTCCCCGATTCAAAACGCACCTACACCAAGCTGAAGGATATGGCCTTGTGCGGCGCAGATATCAATCTCACGCATGTGAGGATGGCTACCGAACATCTCGATCTATGGGAAACGCTGATCGGTTCGCGCAAGACACCGCTTAAGCAGGCCAGTATCATCGGGCTGGATACCTTCTTCCAGGTGCTCACACGCAGTATTACTCTGGAAAATCTTGTTGCCAAAGTATGCAGCCGCATCGGTATCAACGGCCGTGCCATCCAATGGGAGTCAGCGGAACCCTGCATGGATGTGGACAAGCCTCATCAACTGGAGCTGCTGCGCACCGACCTTGCAAAACAACAGCGCAAGGCCGTCGCCAGGGAAAAAGCTGCCTCCCGAAGAACCAGTGAAGCAAAACCAGTAAAAACAGCCAGGAAGAAACCAAATGCAGTGAAAAAGGTTGCCGCATTGAAAACTGTAAAGACCAAACTCGAACCGCAGTCGAAAACCAAGCTCAAAGAATGAACCTGCGTTCCATCATCGAATTGGATGCCCGACTCTCAAAGGAAATGCGCGTGGCCGAAAAGCCAGGCGCATTGCGCGCTATTGCAGCCTTCTTCGCCCATTCAGGAGATTCCTGGTTTTGGGGCGCGGCACTGACCCTTTTGTGGTTCATCAGCGACTCCACCTGGAAGGAATGGGAGGTTGTGCAGTTAGCGGGTATTAGCCTGCTGGCGGTCCTGGTGATGAGCATCAAGTTCCTCGTAAAAAGGAGGCGGCCGGAGGGTGAGTGGGGCAGCATTTATCGAAATACCGATCCGCATTCATTCCCATCTGGTCATGCGGCGCGTTCGTTTCTGATCGCCACGGTGGCATCCGCGCTTGGCCCTGTGTGGCTTGGGATCCTTTTGTGGATCTGGGCGCCGATGGTTGCCGTTGCGCGCGTAGCCATGGGCGTGCATTATGTTTCTGACGTTATCGCGGGGGCAGCGTTGGGGATCGTGGCTGCCCTGATCGGTTTGCAGGTGTACGAGGCATTGTTCCTGTGGTTCGCAAACCTGACCGGCTTTCCCTTGTGGTAGGACGGTCAACTTAAAAGCAATCCCTGGCGTATTCCAGGGATTGCTTTGTTTATCCATCTTTTCGTTTCCGGATGCTTTCCAAATGTTCTTTAATATGTGCCAGGTTCCGCTCCACCCATGTCTGCAACGTGAAGCCACGACCCAGTGTGACATGACGCGACTCTCGTGACCACGCTTCATCAGGCAGTCCATGCAGCAGTTGCGCCAGCCCTTCCACGTTTTCAACCAGTTCATCCAGTATTTCATTCAACGGAGCACTGGCTGAATAATGTTCAGCCATATAAGCATCACCATCGAAGTTTTGAAATTCCGGGTTGTATTCAACTGCTGTCCGGCGCGTGCGCGAACCATACACCAGTTTATCTATGTCACGCGTATGCACCGCAAGCTGATGAACATTCCATCCAGCCTCCTCCAGCGGCGTCAGGCAGTCCTGCACAGCCAGACACTCTGCACGAAATTCATGAGCAGCCCCCACAAGCCTGTCGATCAAACTCAGGCGATATTCCTGCAATTCCTTCATGGCTCCTCCATTCATTAAACAAGCAGCGCAAGAACCCTTTCGGCGGTCTGATCTCCATCGCTTTCCACCGCGTGGACATCGATTCCATATTGACCCAACTCGCGCGCGGCCTGAAGTGTGAACCCGTTTAATCCACTCATGCTGGCAACGAAAGCCGCGTCCCTGCCCGCCGGGGCCCGTGTCCCCGTTATAAGATTGATGATCGTGCCCTGGCCTCTGGCGCGCATCACGCGTCCTACTGATTGGGTCATCAGGAACGCGCCGGTAAGATTGACATCGAGCACGCGGTGCCAGTCCCATTCGTCCATATCCAACAGTGCGACATGCGGTTCCACGGCCGCGTGGTTGATCAAAATGTCAATCTGACCGAAGTCATCCTCCACCTGTTTGATGATGAGTTGTGCGCCCAGTTTCTTGGCAACATCTTCGATATATAACTTTGCACGTCCGCCGCCTTTGAGAATGTCGTTCACAACTTCCCCGACATTGATCGGTGAAATATCGTTTGCCGCAACAGCGGCACCGCGTTCGGCGAAGGCTTTGGCAAGAGCTCGTCCACATCCCCTGCCTGCGCCTGTGATCAGAACAACTTTATTTCGTAGGTCATTCATTGGATTGCTCACATACTGGAACGCGATCGCGGTTTTCATGGGCATTCAACGATAATCCCAAATAGGGTGAGGGATCAAGGGTATTGTGGATGTCCAGTTCGTTTTTGAATTTTCCGCTGCCATCATCTTCCACGATCGAAAAGTGCAGGTGAATGCCGGTGGGGTTGTTAGGATCGCCGGAATAGTCGCCCTGATAACCAAGAAATGTGCCCATATCCACGGGTACATCATATGTGCCCGCTGGAAAATCTGATGAGATGAAGGGATTCCCCTGTTCATCTGCCATGTGAGTGTAATATAGCCAGATCTGTCTGCCGGGCTGCAGTGGGTCTTCTGGCACGCGTACAATGACCGTTGATTTCCAATCGGGCATGCGCGTCAGATAGCCGGGATACGCGGAGACCACGCGCGTCACGCCAATATCTGTACCGGCGAAGATGTCTATTCCCTGGTGCGCATGACCTGGCCGAAAAGAATCGCCCCATAGGAAGCCGATAAAACCATCGGTGGGGAAGTGGAACGGGGCCAGGCCGCATTGAGAACCGGCGGCCAGTTTCCAGCCCGGGTGGGAGGCGGGGTTATTCATCCAGGTGCGGAATTTATCCACGCGCACTGAATTTGGGCTATAGGTGTAATAGGCGGTTATCCCTGCCGCGATCACTGCAACAATAACAATGGAAAACATAAGAAAACGTCTGGACATAGGGCAGGATTATACCGTTACGGGTGGATGGAAATTTTCTTCAATAACTGTAACATACACTAATAAAGTTTTTGCATTGTTGCCTTGCTTTTTTACTAGAGAACATTATAATGTTCAGTAGACTCGAAAAGGCAAACCCACCGTGAGGTGGGGACGCAAAGTCATGGGTCTGCCAATCTGATGCGTACAGGCTGGCAGACCGCCAGACCGCCGAATTTTTTGTTCGGCGGTCTGGCGTTGTAGTTGTAAAGGAGGTGTTGTTCCATAACGTATATCAACGAATCGTGCCAATGGATCTTTGTAACCCTTATTCAGACTATTAGAGGAGATATAGTTTATGAAAGCAAAGTGGTTTAGTACGTTTTTGATTTTGGCATTGCTTGTTATGAGTTTTGTGCCGGTGGCCGGCGCAGCACCGGGTGCTGACGATGAAGGCCCAATTTTTGCAGGGGTAGGTGTTGATAATCTGTCCCATCCCAAGGGGGATGAACAAGCCGCATTGAAAGCCAAAGCCATGGAAGCCAAGATTCAAGGCAAGGCAAATGGCAAAACCCATGAAGTCGCAAAAGGTCAATTTGTTGAACTCGGTCTGGAAAAGAATGACCGCGTCTTTGTGATCATTGCCGAGTTTGGCGATACCATCCATCCTTCATATGGTCAGGCTCCAGGGCCTTTGCACAATCAGATCGCACAACCGAATCGTGCCGTGGATAATACGACCATCTGGCAGGCGGATTATAACAAGGCGCATTATCAAGATATGTATTTCAACCAGATGGTTGATTATTATGCCAAGCAGTCCTCTGGTCGCTACACCATCAACGGTGACGTGACCGAGTGGGTAAAGGTTCCTTACAATGAAGCTCGCTATGGACAAAATACATCTTGTGGAAGCAATGTTTGTTCCACAGTCTGGTATTTGATCCGCGATGCCATCAACATTTGGACTGCTGATCGTCTTGCTG
>JBDTPH010000041.1:0-28595 GCA_039932795.1 Chloroflexota bacterium | reverse complement strand
ATTGGGATGACTACCAGAACTATCGCAAACAACAACGCCATCTTCGATTGTATGGCGCGCTGCTGGAAAGTAGGGAGTCTGTTGAAGTGCAGTCTCTTGCCCCTCGGCACGCCTTGCCTGCTGCCATCCCAGAACCATTTGTTTCCAAAAATTCCAGTGGCTATCTTCAGATGCCTTTGGCTGTCTGAACCTTCAACTTTACTTAACTTTCAACTCAAATGAAACACACCCAAATGATATCGAGTGGTCAACAGAACGCCTTGTGTTGGCTACTTGGTTCATCCGCCCGGATTTGAGAGGTAAAGCGAAGTATGATTCAATTTTACCGTCTGCTCAAAAATATCTGGGAGCGGCAAGATGGACAAAATTCTTCTCTGGATTCAAGAACGCCTCAAACGCTGGACAAAACCAGCCACACTATCTTTGATCCCTGGACTTCTTTCGGATCTCACTCGCAGTCGTTCCGATCTGATGGTTGAAAATGCCATGCTGCGCCAACAACTGATCGTGCTAAATCGGCAGATCAAGCGACGCCGGCTCACCAAGCCAGACCGTTTTCATCTTGTTCTTCTGTCCCACTTTACGAAATTTTGGAAGCAGACCCTACATATCGTTCAGCCAGACACACTGTTGCGCTGGCATCGTGAACTGTTTCGCTTATATTGGCGACGGAAATCGCAAGGCAAGCCGAGGATATCATCGGAAACGATTGAACTCATCAAAAAGATGGCAGGTGAGAATCAGTTATGGGGAGCGGAGCGAATACGCGGTGAATTGTTGAAACTGGGGATAGAAGCGAGTAAACGGAGTATCCAGAAATACATGCTGAAAGAGAGGAAGGAACAATCATCGAGCCACAATTGGGCGACCTTCTTAAAGAATCAAGCGAGTGGCATCTGGGCATGCGACTGTATAGTTGTCAATGACTGGTTGTTTCGGCAATGGCATATATTTATATTGATAGAACTGAAACCGCGAAGGATAATACAAACTGGAGTGACAAAATATCCAACCAATGAATGGACAGCACAACAACTGCGGGAAGCAACGCCGTGGGGGAAAAGGACCGAAGTATCAGATCCGTGATCGTGACAGCAAATATGGCACTCACTTTTCAGCAGGGAGTTCAGGTATTAAAGAGTTGAAGACACCGTATCGAACGCCACAAGCCAATGGAGTTTGTGAAAGGTTTATGGGGAGTCTGCGTAGGGAGTGCATAGACCATATCCTGATCCGTGATGATAAACATTTACGGCAGGTGGTCAACGAATACACAGCATACGTTAATCAGGAACGACCACATCAAGCTATTGATCAGCGGATCCCCGACCAGTATGAACTGCCAACATCAAAGCCAACCAGCGGACGCATCATATCGAAGGCGATTCTTGGTGGATTGCACCATAGCTATTCCCGCACTGCATATCTGAACTAACCCATATCCTTTGTATTAAAACTTTTACGAACAAGGGTGGATAGCATCTATCGATCATCGAGCTGTGAAGTTGTATCGTATTCGGATACTGATGAATGATTCGTTTCGCCAAACAGAATCATTCAGGGCATCCCAGTGAATGGAAAGGTCTATTGGTTGACGAAATTCTTGCTGAGATTTACAAAAACTTGGACGGATGGGGTAAGTAGCCAGCACAGGGATCCCAGACCTGTGGTATGTCGTATGGGTTCTTATACTGGCTGGGGCAGGTGAAGTAATGTAATAGGAATTGCCTCCGAGAATGAAGGCGTATAAGTTGAAAGCGACAAAATCTCTTTTACAGGCGTGCTTTCCAAAATCTCCATGACGATTTCGCGAGTCTCATCGGATAATTTCGTAAGTCCTGTTAGTGGAAAAGAGCGGGGACCAAAATCTGCTTTTTGAATCAAAATCGAATAATTCAGGAAGGTAATCCCAACGGCTTTACGATTTTCCTTGTCAATACGCAACAGGATATGGTCATTAATTTCGATTCCTGTTGCTTTGTTATCAGGGATAAAAGACATATATAAAGTGTCGCTGATCTCATCGTAATTTGTGATTGATTGAGTCATATTGTTACCCTATTTCTTTTTTGGTACGCCGTGACAATAAAGTTGTTGGACACGATTTCACCATTTCCGCTCTCATTGATTCTGAATAGGACGATCGCAACGACATGTGTATTGTCTGATGGCAGTTTGTCGAATTCTTTTGAATAACGAAACTTCTGTGGGTTGAGTGAATCCTGTTTGCGAATTCCTGTCTTGTCGGTCTCTTTCAGTTCTTGTTCATACTCCTTCATTTCAGGATGATTGATTGAGTCAATGATGTGGTCCCATCGCTCCTGAGTCAAATATATGCTATTGCCGTATCTGTCTTCTACTATCCAGCGTCTGGAGTCGGTCATGGCTGAATTATACTCTCACACGACGTCATATCATCTCAAGGGTTGTATTTTTCTTGCGCAGCACAAATGAATGGAAAAACACAATGCTGTTTGACATTCATCTATTCATCCCGTAGCCGGAGCATGACTGGCATAGTTCCTCCCGACGAGCATGTCCCATGGGTAGTTAGGGTTCCATGAAATTAAAAGGGAACAACTTGATGAGTTTTCATCAAGTTGTCTAGACTTGCGGTCCCGACGGGATTCAAACCCGCGATCATGCAAAAAGCTCTCAGAAGGGATGCATCCGATTTTGGTAACCTCTTGGCAGGTAAAACTGTAAATTACAATGCAAATCAACACAAGGCTTGAATTCAGAAATTATTGTCGACCGGACTTCCGCGCATATGTGCCAGCTGGTTATCCTCATCGTTTTGAGCAAGGTAACGGCGCAATACCTGCAGATCAGAATGTCCCATCAATCTTTGCAAAACAAAAATATCGACGCCGCTGCGTAGCATGTTCAGAGCAAAGGCACGACGGAAACCGTGTAGTTTTGGTTTGTTACTTAGCTTGGCTCGTTTTGCCCTTCGTTCCAAAAGCTGTCTGAGGCCGCCATAAGTAAGACGTTCTTCATCTCTAGAAACAAACAAGGCAGGGGCCGAGTCGTGACGCTGGCGCAGATAACCGCGCATCGCTCTTCTTGTTGTGCGTCCTATAAAAACTATTCGTGATTTACCGCCCTTGCCATAACGTATCATCACTGCTCCGGTATTTAAGTCTACATCCTTGATATTCATATTGCACGCCTCTCGTGCTCTGGCCCCAGTGTCAAGCAAGAATAGGAAAAGAGCCCGATCTCGTTCTCCTATGAGGTCTCCGCGCTGGCACGTGTTGCTCAGTGCTCGGACATCTTGAATGGAAATCGGTTCTAAGGGATCAAGAGCTACTTTCGGTGCTTTGACTTTCAGCATCGGATTTTTCCAGTCAGGCGCCATCACTTCTTCCTGCATGAGCCATTGGAAGAATGCACGTAGAGTCCGGTAGGCTCCATGGACCCCACCTGGATTATGTTTTTCGCCAAACGCGAGAAAGTAGCGCCGGAGGAAATCTGACGTAATCTGCTGGATGAAGGTCAAGGAATTTGCGTTGCAATATTCTATGAAAGTTCGCAGGAAATCTCTATAGAACTTGAGTGTGTATCGGGATAACTCTCTTGCCTGGCGGTCGATCAAAAATGACTCCGCTGTAGCACTGATATAATCCCCTTGAGAAATTTCAAGAATCGTCTGCTCATGGATTTTAGGGTAAAACATAGCGGTTTTTCCTTCCCGAACAGCCCGTTCGTAGAGAGAAAAACCGCTTTTTTACCTGAGTCACCTATGGTATTCGAACCCATGAAGATACGATTACGAATCGTCTGCTCTACCAGCTGAGCCACGGTGGCAATTTACGCAGCGGCGGGATTATAAAGGAAAGATGATAAACTCGCAAGTTTTAGGCAATACATCGCATCTATGATAGGGCATAAGGCTATGTTTCGTGTTGCAATGATCTCTTATCACACCTGTCCGCTGGCCACTCTTGGCGGCAAGGATACAGGCGGAATGAACGTGTATGTCCGTGAACTCACGCGTCAGTTGGGGCATATGGGCATTCACGTGGACGTGTTCACGCGTTCGCAGGATGACCACGTCCCGCATGTGCTGCATGAGCTCGGCTATGGCAACCGGGTCGTCCATGTGCCGGCGGGCCCGGAGCATCCTGTCCCAAAACAGGAGCTTGCCAGTTACATTCCGCAATTTGTGGATGGGATCAAGGCTTTTGCCTGCGATAAGGGAATCAAGTACGACATCATCCACAGCCATTACTGGCTGTCTGGCATTGCCGCCGCTTCTCTTTCTGACCTGTGGGGCGGGATTCCGATTGTCCACATGTTCCATACATTGGGCGAGATGAAGAACCGCATCGCACGCTCCGACGCGGAACGCGAAGGTGAGTACCGGGTCAATGGTGAGAAGCAGGTGCTCGGGCGTGTGAACCGGGTCATCGCCGCCACGATCGCAGAGGTGACGCAATTACGCTTCCTGTATAAGGCGAGCGCCAACAAGCTTGTCGTCATCCCCCCGGGAGTGGATGTGAGCCATTTTTATCCGATCCCTGCCGATGAAGCAAAAATGTATGTGGGGTTGAAACCCGAGGACCGAATGGTGCTGTTCGTGGGGCGCATTGAACGGCTCAAAGGCGTGGGCACGTTGATCGAGGCCATGTCCTGCTTGCAGCTGCGGGAGGTACGGCCTGTGCATCTTGCCATCATCGGTGGTGACCCGGGTGTCAGCCCCAGGGAGATGAGCACAGAAATGGCGCGCCTGCAAAAATTATGCGATGATCTTGCAGTCGGGCAAACAGTTGTGTTTTTGGGAAAACGTGATCAGGACAAGCTGCCTTATTACTATTCCGCGGCAGAACTGCTGGTAATGCCCTCTCATTATGAGTCGTTTGGCATGGTTGCCCTTGAGGCCATGGCGTGCGGAACGCCCGTGATTGCGTCCGAGGTCGGCGGGTTGGCTTATTTAGTGAGGGATGGGGAGACGGGATTCACGATTCCCGATCAGGAGCCCGAAGCGCTGTGCGAAAAAATATCCTGGCTGTTAAGTGATCACGACCTGCATGCGACAATGAGTCAACGTGCAGTCGAATATGCTCAGGATTACGCCTGGGAGAAGATTGCCAAACAGATCGTGGATGTCTATGATGGATTGGTCAGGCAAAATACTGGGGCCTGAACTCTTCAGCGAATCAAATTGAATTGATCCGTAGCCAGAAAAATTTTATTCCTTCATCTTCACGTAAAAAATCAACTGACCTTCAATATCCTGGGTACGCATCTCGAAGCGGTCTTTGAGCTTGTTCAACATGCGCGAGAGTTGTTTGTGCCCATAGGTGCGCGGGTCGAAGCCGGGGTCCACCTGATAGATGGCGTTACCCATTACATCCAGCCGGGCCCAGCCATCCTGTCCTACTGCCATTTCGAATGCCTGGCTCAAGACCGGCATCGGATCTGGTTCCTCTTTTTCATCCTCTTTTGTCTTCTTGACGCGGCTGGTCTGGCTCCGTTTTTGTTGAGCAGCTTTTGTTTCCTCCACTAAATTTTCGGTATAGACGAAAAGATCGCACGCGTTAACGAATGGCTTCGGTGTTTTCTTCTCACCGATCCCCATGACAAAGGTTCCTGTTTCACGAATGCGCGTGGCGAGGCGTGTGTAATCACTATCCGATGACACCAGACAGAACCCATCCACGACACCAGTGTGCATGATATCCATCGCATCGATGATCATGGCGCTGTCGGTGGCATTCTTGCCGATTGTATAACGGAACTGTTGAATGGGCTGGAAAGCGTGATAGTTCAACGTTTCCTTCCAGGAGTTCATGCTGTTGGTGGTCCAGTCCCCATAAATACGGCGGACGGTGACCTGCCCATGCCGGCCTGCTTCCACAAGCATTTGAGGCAGCAGGGACGATTGTGCATTATCGCCGTCAATGAGAATTGCGATCCTTTGACGACCGTTGCTTAGAGTTTGAGTAGCCATGATCGTAATTATATTATGGATTGACCGGTACAGGCGTATTTAGTGAGGCGGGATCGGGTGCAAACAATCCGATTTCGCGACACGAATCTGCACCCACACGTTGGAATAACCCACCATCACCCGTAACTTCAATCTGGACTGGTGTTTCTTCCCTGTACGTGCTGTCGACGGTAAGCTTGAGTGTGGCCTCCTGGCCTACAGGAATGGATGTGACTTCCACCGTTTTGTCAGGATGTTCACGTCCTTCATCGAGTGCGAAAAGTGTTGCTCTTATATTTGTCAATTGCGCATTGCCTGAATTCCTCAAGGTGATGAAAGCGTTTGTCACTTCACCCATGCCGTGAGTCACGTCGATGCTGGTGTTGCATCCCAACACTACCACGCTTACAGCGGGCGCGCCAACCGCAACCGTAGCAGTGATGGAAGGTGTGTCTGTTGGGATCACAATTGGCGTATTGGTAATGAATGCAAATGGGGTGTTGGTGATTACAGGGATGGCTGTTGCCACACTTGGTGTGGCACTATTTGCTCCGACAACTACGGGTGTAGGTGTCACTATGGAGGGCGTTTTTGTTGGAGGCAGGAAGGGAGTTGGCGGATTATACGGTGAAGGCTGAAAAAACCAACCGTTGCAGGAAGTCAGGACGAACATCGCCAGAAACACAGAAATCAACTTTTTCATCTCTTATCCTCCTCGTCATTCTATCCCGCTTGGCAAAAATGAGCAAAGCCCCATTTGGTATTCCCACTGGCTTGCAGTATCGTGTAGCAGAATGAGCAAACGCAGCCCAATGCACGCTTTCGGAGGATTCCGCCCTTCCAGCGTGCTCAAAGAATCTTCATTCAATTTAGAACAGACGTCTTCTCTTTAAAGTTGTCCGCTATCCACCATGCCTTGTACTTTCTGTTGATATTCAGGATCATCATACCTGGCCGGATCAAACGCGGAAGCATAGGATGGTAACGGTGCACGGGTCACATGCGCGGCGAGCATTTCTCCAACTCCGCAGGCAGACATGATCCCATAGCCGGAGACCGCCCCGATCACGTAGGCTCCGTCTACGCACATGCGTCCCACCAGTGGCCGATTCTCGCGCGTCCTGGTGTAGTACCCGCCATCAAGTTGAGGGCGCGGCACCTTTGCAAAATACTCCTTCATACGCGGCAGCATGGCGGCAAGTCCGCGCAGGGCAACTTCCGGATACTGCTCGTCCATGTGGGGCGGCCAGGTGGGTTCAACTACTTTTGTTTGATATTCCCACAGCATCAGGATTGTCTGGCTGTCGCCTGCGCCTTCCGGTCGTGTATGAACGCCTGACGGAAGTGCTTCGGTCAACCAGCGGGTGGCTTCATCTTGTGCCAGCTCTTCGTGCTCTTCCTGCTCCCATGGCAATGTCTGTGGGTCACTCCAGATCAACAATGGCGCGTCACGTCCCACCACGCCCAGCGGATCTTTGATCGCAGCCTTCAAATGTAATTCAGTATAAACAGGCAGGTCAACACGTAGCAATTGGCCGACCTCTTTGAGGTACGGTCCAGCGGCATTTATGAAAATGGGGGAGTTGACGCGTTCTCCTGTACTTAACTTGACGCCGTTTACACGACCATTCGCCACATCCACGCGGGTCACGCGCGCAGACTCAAACTGGACCCCGTGCCGGCGTGCCGTTTCGAGGAGGTACATGCCAAGCTGCTGCGCACTCAGCCAGCCTGCGCGTCGGACATGCAGCGCAGCCACGGCTCGTTTTGTCAAATACGGAAAGTATTTACAGATCATGTCGTTGCCAATGAGCAAATCCGCGCCCGTGGGCGATTCGTGGAATCCGTGTGTTTGCGCGGGCTGGTAGGAGGATGACCCGGAACGGTGCACGCGCATGGGGCCCGCACCCAGGTCTGAGGTGCGGGCTGAAGCGGATTGCAACGCCGAAATCTTGCTTTCCTGCGCAGTAACATATAGGTAGCCCCTCCGATTCATATGAAAGACATTCCTGCTTTCATCAGCCAAAGTCTCCATTAGATCAATGGAGCGATTCATGAGGGTCAGCATTTCGGCATCCGGCCACCAGTTGCGGTAGCACTCTGTACTGCGATCACTTGTAAATGAAAGGGGAGGGCGCTCGTCTATCAGCAAAACTTTTTTGATACCCACCTTGCTGAGGAAATGCGCAGCAGCGACTCCTGTTATCCCCGCGCCGCAAATTACAACGTCGGCTGTACGACTCATTTTGAGGTCTTTTCTTTGAGCTGCTGCCAGGATGGCTCGACCAGGACCGAGCCGTCGGGGAAGATAATGGTAGGGACGCTCTGGAATCCGTTGTTCATGCGCCTGACAAAATCGGTCGCTTCGAGATTTCCTTCCAGTAAGATGGAAATGTATGGGATGTTGTTCGCCTCGAAGAAGGCCTTTGCACGGAAACAATCGGAACAATACTGTGTTGAATACATGACGATCTGGGCTGGGGTGAGGCTGCAGGGATTGTCCATGATCCATATTATAAAATATGATGCGGATTTTATGGTATTTGTTTTTTCCTCCTGTGGGAATCGGCATCGAAAATATTCGTGCTAAAGATCTCTGATCGGGAAGTTGAAACGGTACGCTTTCCCACTACGTCGATAATCACATCCAAATTCACTGATTTGGGCTGTAACCCTTTCCAGCCAATGCCGTCATATTAAAGGTCAGGGGGTTTCGTTAAAAAACTCAAACATCGTACTTCTTCATCATGAATGCAACCTTGTATAGCAGAAGATAGCCTATTGGCAGGGTTAGCATAACACCTACTCTGGCCTGTCGTTCCGTTTGTTATATGTAAATGCGCCAGGGTGTTGACGTTTATACAGATCACAAAATCCAGCAGTATCCCCGGCTTTCATCACCGCCAATTTCACACAGCAGCAAGTTTTCCCGTACGAAGGTTTTGTCTTTTGCATTCCTACTTTAAGAACCTTTAATGTGATTAATAATCACATTTGAACGTAAAAATTTTGCTCGTAGTTTCGTTTGCCCTGTGAGGGCAGGCTTTGAAAAGAAGGATTGGATTACCTTGACTAATTTAAGACGCTCCTTTTTCTGGGCCATTTTCTATCTGGCCATGATCTTCATACTCGGCGAAACCGATTATTTCGGCTGCCCGATTATCAATTTTGCATCCTATTTCTATCTGGCAGTGATGATCGCTGTCCCGGCCACGTTGTTCTTCCCATCCGTCTCGCGTGTGCGCTGGCTGGTGCCGCTGACGGTTTGGGCAGGCGTATACGTGGTGGCGTTGCTTTTTATCGATAGAGGACGATCCAGTACTTCAGATGATTTTTCTGTGATCTTGCTGGAGTTTATCCTGCTTGAAACAGGGGTTTGGTTTGCCCATCAGCTGGCAGTTCAGATGACTCATGCAGAGTCCATCATGGATGAACTTGCTTTTGATGCGTTTCCAAGCCACGTACAGGGACTAGATGATGCAAGTGAGCGGGTGAAGAACGAAGTCACCCGCAGTCGCCGCTATCATCGTCCTTTGGGGCTGCTGTTGATAGAGGTTGACCCTGAATATCACAAGGACAACCGCGAGATCCTAAAGAGCATTCAATATGACATTATGAACCGTTTAACAACGGCACGCATTGGCCAGATCATCGATAGTCGTATACGACAGACTGATCTGGTACTACGAGATCGGAAGTGGGTTTACGTTATTCTTTGCCCTGAGACGGATGTGGCCGGTGTCTTGTTGCTCGCCGGACGAATCAGCGAGGCAGTGAAGCAGAAGACAGGTTTAGCGGTTTTTTGGGGCACAGCTGCCTTCCCTGAAGAGGCACTCACGTTTGACGATTTGCTGCAAAAGGCTCGTGAGCGCCTGATGCAGGGAGAACTCGTTCAGGACGTGCATGAACAGGGGAATGCAGGGAAGGAGGTGTTAAAGGTATGACGATTCTTCAGTTTGCTTCTCAAAGTGCAGAAGAATGGATTGGCAGATTAGGTCCTCAGAAACGTGTGTTGACCGGTAATTCATATTTGGTGTCAAAAAGGATCATGGACATCAGCCTGGTTCTGCTTTCCCTGCCATTTTGGCTCCCTGTACTGGCGGTAATTGCCTTTGTCATTCGTATCACCTCACCTGGTGCACCAGTCGTATTTAAACAACTTCGCACAGGAAAAGGTGGACGTCGGTTCCATATCTATTAATTTCGGACGATGATTCCGAACGCTGAAGAGCTGGACATTTTCAGGGGTTTTCTAGAACCATGCCAGACGAACGATCTCCCTGGGGGAGGGAATGGCCGTGAATGCAAAGGCTTGCCGGCTTTCTGCTGTGTGAGTGGTGTGGGGGAGGGCTGCTCTGCTGAATTACAACCGATGATTATCCCGCCTGCTGTGATCAAATGATTGGGCTCTGCTGAACGCCAACCTTAAGGCGTGCTTTTTGTTTATTTGGCTTTCCACCATGCCAGCATCATAGATCGTTTGAATTGCTTTCGGTACTCAAAACGCTTCGCTCTATATGTCATGCTCGCTTTCAGGTTAGCCTGGAATTGCTAGTAAGCCCATTTTTTCAAAAGGGCACTTCGTTATTTTCCTGGAATTTCTGAGCTGATTTATGCCCACCACTTGTCCACAACTAACAAGGATACCGCTTTCGAAGGAGTCGCTTTTCCTTCCAAACCATGCTCTCTCTTCTGTTGTAACATAGACTATAATTACAACCTAATTGAAGTTGCGCCCATAGCTCAATTGGATAGAGCACTTGTCTTCGGAACAAGCGGTTGGGAGTTCGAGCCTCTCTGGGCGCATTTTCCATTTAATTTACCGCCCACGTTTACTTCTGAACCAGCCACGCTCCTGGGCGGTTATTCGCCTATGACAATTCGCACATAGCACTATCGTTTTTTGCAGTTCATCTTTCAGACGATCAACACTAGACACTCTGGTAATCATCTCGGAAACGGCCATGCTTAACTGCCAGAAGGAATGGAAAGGAAAAAGGGATCGCGAAAATCGCGCTCCAAATTGAGCCACGAGATGAACCTGTGATAGCCATAAGATAAATCAACCCGATCCAATTCACTATAAATGCCAAAAACGCACCCAACGCCATCCAACGTCGCGCGGTCAGCTGAAGTAAATGCCATCGGCAACCATGGCTAGCACCTTGCGGACGTTCAGGTCGAAGCGGCCGTAGAATCTTTCACGGCTGATCACTTTTCCTGCCTGCGGAAACTTTGCTGTGTTATACTTTCGTTCGACAGTCCTCGTGTTATAGATTTGTGCGTTACACAAACGCATAGCCGAGAAAGGTCTTTTTTTTCTCCTTTCCCCTGCTTTGAACAATCCGAAGAACGAAAATCTCCACTTGATACTATTGTTCTTGTTCCTTAATATTGCGTTAGGTTCAATTAATTAACTGGCACAAGTTGACTGCCATTTGGTACGAGGGCACAATCTCATGTGCCTACCCAACTCTATTTCTTAAGGAGAAGAAAGATGTTCACAAGAAGAGTAAGCAGTTTGATGATTCTCGTTTTGATGTTGGCCGCAATTCTTTCAGCTTGCGCGCCAGCTGCAACCGAGGCCCCGGCTGTGGCTACAGAACCTCCTGCGGCTGCCACCGAAGAACCTGCAGCAGGCACTGAAGCACCAGGAGCTGCAACGGAAGCGCCAGTGGAGATCACTGACACCGAACTAAATGTGCTCTGTACGCCACAGGAACAATGGTGTCAGGGGATGAAGCAGGAGTTCGAAACGAAGTACGGGATCACCGTCAACTACGTCAGAATGTCAGCCGGTGAAGCGCTTGCCCGTATCCAGGCCGAAAAAGATAACCCACAGTTCGATATATGGTGGGGCGGCCCGATCGACAGCTTTGTGGCCGCGAAGGGTGAAGGGCTGTTAGAGGCCTATGATTCACCAAATTATGTTAATCTGATCGATCCGGTAAAAATGAAGGATGTGGATAACCAATGGGTTGGCATTTATGTTGGCACCCTCGGGTTTGCAACGAATACAGACTGGCTGGCAGCGAATCCCGGCGTCGAGGCTCCAACGTCCTGGGATGATCTGCTGAAACCCGAATTCACGGGACAGGTTATGGTTGCCCATCCGTCTTCTTCAGGCACCTCCTACACTGCTCTCGCGACTGTTTTACAGATCCGCGGTGAGGAGGCAGGTTGGGAATATTTGGAGAAGTATGACGAGCAGATGGCTCAATATACGAAGAGTGGTGCCGCACCTGCCAAATTCGTGGGTCAGGGCGAAGCCGCAGTGGCCATTGTTTTCTCTCACGATATCGTAAATGAAATCGAAAACAATAAATTGCCCCTGGTGTTGACCTTCCCCGAAGAAGGAACAGGATATGAAATTGGCGGTATGGCGCTGATCAAAGGTGCCAAAAACACCCAGGCCGCCAAATTGTGGTTTGACTGGGCCCTGACTCCCGAAGCGCAGGCCCTGGGACCCGTCTATGCGGCCTATCAGGCACCGACTGTCAAAGGCGTTGAACTCTCTCACCCCGAACTGCTCGAGGTCAACCTGATTGAGTACGACTTTATCTGGGCAGGTGAGCACAAGAAAGAGTTTGTTGACAAGTTCATAAATGAAATCGCAGGCGCCGACAATCTAAAAGAATAATACTTCGACCCATATTCTGGGCGGCAGACCTGCCGCCCAGAATTCATTTCTTGGATGAGCATGAAGACTACTATCGCATTACCAAAATCCACAAAATTTCAATTTGTCGGCGTCAAACGCCGCTTTCAAGAATTTTCGATCATTTTCAGAGATCCAGTGCTTTTTATGAGCCTGCTGTTTTCTGGAATTTTTATTTTTCTTTTTGTTCTGTTACCCATCGTTCGGACAGTTTCGGGCGGTTTTTTTGCCAAAGATGGCACCTGGGATTTGACTTATTTTGCGCGGTACTTTGACAGTTTTTATGGCCCGGGATTGCGCCGCGCCTTCCTGGACACCATGACCATGGGTCTGCTCACTGCCATTTTTGGAACATTGGTGGGTTTTATCTTTGCTTATGCCAGCGTACGCTGCAATCCGCCTGGGAAAAAACTACTACACTGGCTGGCCCTGCTGCCGACTGTCTCTCCGCCTTTTGCACTTGCCTTGAGTATGATCCTTCTGTTCGGTCGAAGCGGATTGGTCAGCAAAAAACTGTTGGGGATTAATTTTGTTCCGGGCATGAACGATATTTATGGGTTGGATGGACTGGTGATCGTTCAAACGATCACCTTTTTCTCAGTCGCTTATTTGATCCTGCGCGCGATGCTTGAGCGTCTCAACCCTTCCATGGAAGAGGCAGCTGCCAGCCTGGGAGCGAGCCGGCTGCACATCTTTCGGACTGTGACATTGCCACTCCTGATACCCGGCATCGCAGGTTCCTTTTTATTGCTGTTTGTAGAATCCCTGGCCGATCTGGGCAACCCACTTTTTATTTCAGGAAATCGAACTGTACTTTCAGCACAGATCTTTCTGGCTGTGATCGGAGAGTATGATTACCAGAAGGCCTCGGCATTATCGTTGATCTTGATCATCCCAACTTTGTTGTTGTTCATGATCCAGAGGTATTACGTAGACCGCCGGTCCTATATTTCGATTACCGGTAAGCCCTCTGGCGCCCAGATCACCGAAAAGGATCCCCTCATTCGCTGGGGATTTAATATTGCAGCCTATTTGATCTGTGCATTTGTAGTTTTGCTCTATGTCACCATTGTCTACGGTTCCTTCAGCTTTACCTGGGGAGTAGACTTCACACCAACATTAAGACATTGGTCCATGGTGCTCACGCGCGGTGTGGAAGCGATTTTGGATACAACTTTTTTGAGTGCCCTGGCAACACCGTTTGCAGCCTGCCTGGGGATGGTGATTGCCTGGCTGGTTGTGCGAAAGAATTTTAGTGGTAAAGGCGCCCTGGACTTCAGTTCAAATCTTGGTGGAGCGGTTCCGGGTACGATCCTGGGAATTGGCTTTGTGCTGGTTTTCAATAAACCTTCCATCGCCCTGGCGGTGGTGATTTACGCAGTGTTAGCACTGTTTTTTGTTCTGGTTGTTGGCAGGGATGCACGCGAAAGACTGATCATCTTGCTGGTTGGAACGGCAGCTGGTGTTCTATTCACGAGGCTTGAAGCAGTGCAGGTTTATTATTTACTGGGAGGTCTTTATCTGTTTCTGGCTGTGTTCTTGTTTCTCAGCAGTAAAAAAACACTGGGTCCATTGTTCTCTGCATTGTTGGGGGTATATGTGATGAGTACAAATTGGGCGACCGCGATCTCCAAGCCCATCGCTGAATTTAGCCGGAGTATAGAGCGCGGATTCTGGAGCAATGCAATTTTCCAATTTTCTGATCACATTAAAGTTATCTTTCAACCTCCTCCGTCTCTGCTGGCAATTTTCCTGATCTTTGCGGGAATCCTTCTGGTACAAGGGTTGAAGCATCGGCTCCAGCGAGTGGTTGGAGGAATACTGGCTTTGATTGTTCCTTGCGCCATGTCCTTCGTGGATATTCCTTTTGCGCTGGTCGGTGGCGCTTACATTATCATGGCAGCATTTATCATCCGTAGCCTGCCAGCCTCGGTGCGTGCCGGTGTGGCTTCGCTGCAACAGATCGACCCCTCCATAGAAGAGGCTTCGAACATTCTGGGTGCAGATGCCCAGTACACTTTCCGGAAAGTAACTTTACCGCTCATCATCCCAGCTCTACTGGCAGGTTTGATCTTTAGTTTTACAAGGCACATGACAAGTCTCTCTGCCATCATTTTTCTCGTAAGCGCAAAATGGAGAATTGTTACGGCCTCGATCATAAGCGAATGGGAGCAGGGCGGGGTGAGCATTGCGGCTGCCTACTCGACTCTGATCATCGTGCTTGTTATGCTTGCGATTATGGTGTTGAACATAGTTACCAACCGTCTACTTCGTGGTCGTGAAGGCGTGGACCTCAGTCAGGGACTGTAATCATCACAGAAATGAGGAATTCTCAATGTATTTAACCCTGGAAAACATTTCAAAGGTTTTTCCTTCCCGAGGCAATGTAGGTGAAGTGGTTGCTGTCCACGATGTAAATCTGGAGATTCAAAAAGGAGAATTGGTTACCCTGCTTGGGCCTTCGGGATGTGGGAAAACCACAACACTGCGGATGCTGGCAGGGTTTGAGTTTCCTACGGCAGGCAGGATTTCTTTGGATGGTCAGGAAATAAATTCATTGCCACCCCACAAGAGGGAAATGTCAATGGTTTTTCAAAGCTATGCCATATTTCCTCATCTTACGGTTTTTGAAAACATCGCGTACGGATTGAACGTACAGAGACTGAGTAAGAAAATTATTACTGAACGGGTAAACCGCGTACTGGATTTAGTCCACCTGGAGGGGTATGGGGACCGTCCGCCAGGTCAGCTATCGGGTGGTCAGCAACAACGCGTAGCGCTGGCACGGGCATTGGTGATGGAGCCAAAAGTCCTGTTGATGGATGAGCCGCTGTCCAACCTGGATGCAAAATTGCGTGAAGAGATGCGTACAGAGATCCGCAGAATCCAACAGGAATTAAATATTACGAGTGTCTATGTAACGCATGATCAAATAGAAGCCATGACGCTTTCCGATAGGATTGTTGTCATGAACCTGGGCGTGATCGAACAGATTGGGAGTCCAATGGAAATATACCGATTCCCGAACAGCCGGTTTGTTGCCAACTTTATCGGTCGTGCCAATTTCATCGACGGTGTCGTCCTGGCTCAAAACGGTTCCGAGTTGACCGTAAGGTCGCTGGACCAGGCGATCACTTTATCGAATATAAAGCGTGAGTTTCATGAAGGGGAAGATGTGACATTAATTGTTCGTCCTGAGATGATCCAGATCAAAAAGACGGGTGGTTTGTACAATGGCGTTGTTCGCCGGGCTGTTTATCTTGGCGATGAGATCGAATACGCGGTTGAAATCCGTGGGTTCTCGATTCTTGGTATTGAAACAGACCCGCACATCACCGAACTTTTCCCTGAGGGTGAGAACGTTACTCTCGGCTTTGCAGAGGACTGTATCCAGGTGCTGCCAGCAGAAAAAAACTGAGTCATGGGGACCTTTTCAAAAGGTGATTTCCTTCTTTGCTCGGAAAAGATGAAATAATCCAATTGTCGGTGCGTACTTCTCATCGCATCCTCAAAGCAAGCTCTACAACAAAAAGCAGATAGTCTACATCGACTATCTGCTTTTTGCTATTGACAATGAGAGTGGTTATGCAGGTTCGGGAATGGGATTTGTGATCTCGCCTAGTTTCACTGGCCTATTCTCGAGATAGGATTTCCTGGCAGCCATCCCGATCACAACCGGGATACGACCATCCATACCAACAACTGGCGGGACGGTATCCTCCTGAATGCTTTGGACGAAGTCTTTCAGCTCAGCGATGAATGACTCCATATAGCGTTCAAGGAAGAAGTAAAGCGGCTTGGCTGAATGGACACCGTCTGCATCGAAATAGACATCGTTATCCGGGGTATTGTTGTGTGCCTGGACCATACCCTTGGAACCGAAGACTTCCACGCGCTGATCATATCCATAGATCGCCTTGCGGCTGTTATCGATGGTGCCGATCGCTCCGTTGGCAAATTTGAGAGTGATGATGGCAGTATCCACATCGCCTGCCTCGCCGATACCCGGGTCCACCATCACGCCGGCTGCCACGTAGACTTCCTCCACCTCACTCCCGCTCAAATAACGGGCCATGTCGAAGTCGTGAATGGTCATATCCAGGAACATGCCACCCGAGACTTTGACATAGGAGACGGGCGGGGGTGCGGGGTCGCGGCTGGTGATCCGGATGATATGCGGATCACCGATCCTGCCATCTGCGACCATGGCTCGCACCTTGCGGAAGTTCGGGTCGAAGCGACGGTTGAAACCGATCTGAAGTTTGACCCCGGCTTTTTCCACTGCATCCAGTGCGGCATCGATCTTTGCCAGGTCGTGATCGATTGGCTTCTCGCAGAAAATATGTTTTCCTGCCTGTGCAGCCTCGACGACGATTTTGGCGTGCGTATCGGTGGACGAGCAAATCGCCACAGCATCAATTGTCGGGTCGGAGAGGATCGCATGATAGTCTTCCAGCGCGACAGGGATGTGCAGGTGGGCTGCAATATCTTGAGCTGCTTTGAAATCCACATCTGCGATGGCCGCCACTTCCACGCCAGGTATGCGCGTGGCTAGATTTCCAGCGTGAATTTTTCCGATGCGCCCGGCACCGATCACTCCGAAGCGCAGGTTCTTTTTTTGTGTCATGATATTTTCCTTGTTTCTATACGTTACGCTATAACTGCATCTGACTTGAGTCCAATGCTCGCCAGATACTCGCGGTTGCGTCGTGCGGATTCCCTGGGGACGCCCATGCCAGGCAGAACGTCCTGTTCCACAACGATCCAACCGTCATAGCCGATTTTTTCCAGTTCGGCTTTGATGAGCGGGAAGTCGATCTCGCCTTTGCCAAGTTCGCAGAAGATCCCGTTGCGAACCGAAGCGAAGTAATCCCATTTCTCGGTGCGCGATCTTGCAGCAATTTCCGGGTGACAGTCCTTGAAGTGGACGTGCCAGATTCGATCCTTATACTGATGAAGACAAGCGATGGGGTCTCCGCCGCCAAAGCGATAATGGCCCGTATCAAAGCATAATCCCAGAAGCGATGGGTCTGTGGATTTCATGAGTACGTCCAGCTCGATGGGGCGCTCGACGTATCCTGCGCAGTGATGATGAAAAACGGTGAGCAGCCCGGCCTGTTCCTTCACGGCACGAGCCACTTTTTCCGCGCCCTCGGCGAAGGTCTTCCACTCTGCTTCCGTTAAACCGTGTTCTGGCAGAACGCGCCCGGCATTCAGTGTGCGTTCAGGGATCTTCCCATTGTCGTCAGCCAGGACGATAAACGGAGTATCACCTTCCGCTTCCGCCATCAAGCGCGCGGTGCGGACAGCAACTTCGATACCCGCGGCATGTGCCTGCGGGTCTTTGAGCATGACCGGCACGAACGCGCCCAACAGCGAAAGTCCGCGTGAATGAATTTCGTGGCGCAGTTGAGTGGGATCCGTGGGCATGAACCCCCAATCGCCAAGCTCGGTGCCCTGATAGCCGGTCTCAACAATTTCGTTCAAGACCTGTGTACATCCTGCCGCCTCGCCTTCGAGCTCGAACTCGAGCACTCCCCACGAACACGGTGCATTTGCAATTTTGATCATTGTGACTCCTTATTGATGGCAAATTTGAAAATTAGAATTTTCGGGTCCACTCTTTGGGCCAGCGTTCCACAACGACTTTCTTCTGGGTAAAGAACTCGACGGCATCCATGCCCTGCCCATGCATGTCACCAAAGAAGGAATCCTTCCAGCCGCTGAAAGGGAAGAATGCCATGGGTGCAGCCACGCCGATATTGATACCGATGTTGCCTGCTTCTGCTTCGTACCTGAACTTACGCGCCGCCGATCCGCTGGACGTGAACAGGCTGGCCTGGTTGCCGTACTGCCCGCTGTTCACCAACTCGATAGCTTCATCTATGGTGTTGACGTGCATCAGACTCAGCACAGGCCCAAAGATCTCTGTTTTGGATATCTCACTGCCGCGCGGGACATCTGCGAGGATGGTGGGCTTGACGAAGTAGCCGCTTTCATAGCCTTTGACAGACGTCCCGCGTCCATCGACCGGGACGGTCGCTCCCTCCCGGGCGCCGAGTCCGATCAACTGCTCGACCCTGGCCCTCGACGCGGCATTGATCAGCGGTCCCATCTGGACGCCGGAGTCCATGCCATAGCCCACGACGCGCGTCGACGCCGCATCACAGATCAGCTCGGTGAAGGTATTTCGTGCCTCCGCCACCGTCACCGCGAAGGAGACCGCCAGACAGCGCTGTCCCGCGCAGCCGAAGGCGGAGTCGGCGATGATCTTGGTCGCCATTTCCATGTCGGCATCCGGCAGCACAATGACGGGATTCTTCGCCCCGCCCTGCGCCTGCACGCGCTTGCCATGCGCGGCGGCTGTGGCGTAAATATATTTCGCGACATTGGTCGAACCCACGAATGTCACTGCGCGAATGGCGGGATGTTCAAGGATCCCATCCACCGCATCCCTGGCTCCATTCACCAGATTGACCACGCCATTGGGAAACCCCACCTGCTCGATAAGCTGGAAGATGAACTGCATGGTCATCGGCACTTTTTCAGAAGGCTTAATAATGCAGGTGTTGCCTGCGGCCAGGGCATACGGCAAATACCAGAAGGGGATCATGCCGGGGAAGTTGAACGGTGCGATCGTGGCACACACACCCAGCGGCTGGCGGATCATGAGTTCATCGATGCCGGGGGCGATGTCCTCGACCAGTTCACCCTTCATCAGCATGGGCATGCCACAGGCAACTTCCACGTTCTCATAGGCGCGGACCATTTCGGCTTTGGCTTCTTCGAAGGTCTTGCCGCATTCGTTGGTGATCAAACGAGCGATCTCATCGCCGTTGCCGCGCAGTAGGTCCCGCAATTTGAACAGATACTGCACGCGATCCTGCACGGGTGTCCGTCGCCAGGCAGGGAAGGCGTCGCTGGCAGCTTTCGCTGCAACATCCACAACATCTTTTCCGCACAACGGAGTCTTTGCGATACACTCACCCGTGGCAGGGTTGATAACGTCGAAGTATTTTTCGACGTTTGGCTTGATCCATTCACCGTTGATGTAATTTAGGATTTCCATTTTTATCCGACCTCACTTACCATAACGGGGCGCACTTCACCTAATGAAAGAGTTGCGGCCATTCCGATCGCAGTTGCTTTGCGGGCGTCTTCACCCGTAACGCTGGGCGCACGATCCTCCAAAATACAGGCGACGAACGCGCGTATCTCGGCGGCATAGGCATCTCCAAACCGTTCCATAAATCCCGGGATGGTATCGTGTGTTATGCCGTGACGTGTCAACACAAGCACGGTAGACATCAAAGTATGAGCGAAAACCTTCCCCATGCGACCTGCGCCGATCAATCCCATTCGAATGTTCATATCGTTTTCCTCTCCAGACTTTTCTTCACATCGGGCGGCTGAACCCGTCCGCGTTATAGAAAATATCGTTCCTTCTTCAAGGACTGTTCGTACTCCGCCCGCACAGCCTTGACACTATCCATCGTGGATACCTCGGCCACAGCCACGTCCCACCAGGAGTCGTAACCCGGCACACGGACTTCGCGATCTGTGCTGACAACAACCACCGTGGTCTTCGTGGCTTTACGCGCATCCTGCAGTGCCTGTCTGAATTCATCCATGGTGCATGCGGTGATTGCCTCCGCGCCCAGGCTGCGTGCGTTGGCGGCGAAATCCACGGGCAGGTAATCACCGTCCAGTTGCCCACTCTCTGAATTTCTCACGCGGAAGCGCGTGCCAAATCCGCTGCTGCCAAGAGATTGACTCAGGCCGCCGATGCTGGCGAACCCGTGGTTGTCTACCACGATCATGATGATCTTGACGCCTTCCTGCACCGAGGTCAGGATCTCGGAGGGCATCATCAGATATGTTCCATCCCCGACGAACGCATACACTTCGCGGGCTGGGTCAGCCATTTTCACACCCATCGCCGCGGGAATTTCATATCCCATGCAGGAATAGCCATATTCGAGATGGTACGTGTTCGGTTGATGCGTGCGCCATAATTTGTGCAAATCGCCGGGGTGACTGCCTGCGGCAGAGACGAGCACATCCATCGGTTCTGCCGATTCCCAAATTGCACCGATCACTTCACTTTGCGCAGGCAGGGGTTGGTTGTTGAGATGGAAAAGTCTATCAACCTCCACTTCCCAGTTTTCCTTAAGCGCGGCAATTTGAGATTTATATTCATCATCCACCTTGTAGTCCGTCAAGGCTTCGGTCAGTTCCTCCAGCGTGAGACGAGCATCGGCGGTCAGGGGTATGGCCGAATGCTTGAAGGAGTCGAATTCAGTAACATTGATATTGATAAAACGCACATCAGGATTTTGGAACGCGGTCCTGGACGCGGTTGTGAAATCTGTATAGCGTGTTCCAATGCCTATCACAAGGTCGGCGTCATGTGCGATGCGATTGGCAGCGGATGTCCCCGTTGCACCGATCGCGCCCAGGTTCTGCGGATGATCATAAGGAAGGGAGCCTTTTCCCGCCTGTGTTTCGCCCATGGGGATGCCAGTCTGCGAGACGAATTGCGACAGTGCAACGCTGGCTTCACTGTAAAGCACCCCGCCACCTGCAACGATCAATGGGCGCCTGCTCGTTCGAATGGCCTGCACGGCTTGTGAAAACAGGAACCGGTCGGAGGTCCAGCGAGGGATGTGCCATGTCCGATGCGCGAATAATTCTTCAGGGAAGTCATACGCCTCGGCCTGCACGTCTTGCGGCAGGGCAAGAGTCACAGCGCCGGTATCCGCCGGGGAGGTCAGGACCCGCATGACTTCGGGTAACGATGTGATCAGTTGTTCGGGGCGATAGATCCGATCCCAATAGCGGCTGACTGGCCTGAACGCATCGTTGACGCTGATATCCTGGGAAGAGGGAGATTCGAGCTGTTGAAGGACAGGTGCGACATTACGGCGTGCAAAGATGTCGCCTGGTAGCAACAGGACAGGCAACCGGTTGATGGTCGCCAGCGCTGCGCCCGTGATCATATTGGTCGCGCCCGGGCCGATCGATGAAGTGCATGCGAAGGTTTGCATGCGATTTTTCATTTTGGCGAATCCGCAGGCCAGGTGCACGCTTGATTGTTCGTTGCGGACAAGGATATAGGGGAAATCCGGGTTCTCCTGCAGAGCCTGACCGATGCCTGCCACGTTACCATGACCAAAGATTCCGAGCATGCCTGCAAAGAATTGGATCTCCTGTCCGTCGCGGCGAACGTATTGGTTCTTCAGAAATTTGATGATGGCCTGCGCGGTCGTCAGTCGAACTGTTGCCATAGGATTCTCCTTAATATGAAACGCTACAGATTTTCTACACCTGCAGCGTTTCCAGGTTTTTTACATCAGGATCGGGGAGCATGAAATTGCGTACTTCAGCCATCAGGTCATGCGCCGAGGTGACAAAGCCGCGCAGAGTCCGCACGGTCGCGCCATAGGTATCAAATTCGTTGACGGTCATGCCATCTTCATCATAAGCGCGGCGGAAATCAGGGATCTTTTCGTACATCGTTTCAATAATCTGCGGATCTACAGCTGTGCTCATACGTTCCACAACTTCAATGTCGCTTTCGTTGACTTTCAACTGCCACTCGTAGGGCAGGGATACCACCAGATCGCCCCCGATGAACTCGGACCAATGTCCCAAATGACGATAGGCAGCCGCGAGCAGGCGGGTATGGTAGCCGTGTTGCTGATAGATGTCGTAGGCCTTTTTCATGCAGGCGATCCCAGCCCAATCCAAGTACGACGGATCGATGTTGATCCCATCCCGTTTTGCCATGACTTTCATCCAATCGTCCGTGCGTCCAACCATGATGGTGCAGACTGGGGACATTTCCTCAATGGATTTTCCTTCTGCCAGCCGGCGGCTTAAGCCGGCTTCCACAGCGTCGGCCACCGCAATCGCCTGCGGGACCGTAAAGCTTACCGTGGCATTGATCGAAATGCCATGATACGTTGCGTCTTCCATGGCTTGAATACCTGCCCTTGTCACCGGAACTTTAACTTGCATATTGGGTGCCAGAGCATTGAAATGGATGGCCTGTTCTACAATTGCCTGCGCGTTGCGATAAAACGCGGGATTGGTCTGGATGGAAAGACGGCCCTTCCTCCCCTGATACTTTTCATACGCCGGCTGCAGGAAACCGGCTCCATGGACAGCCATTCCTTCAATGAGCTTCCAGGTAATTTCAACTTCCGACCCTGTGGGATTTTCATTAATAAGTTCATGAATACGTTTTTCCCACAAGTGCAATTCCTTCTTGAGAACGTTGTGAACGATCGTGGGGTTGGATGTTGCTCCCACGGCACCATGACTGACTGCATAGGTCAGTTCCTCTTCCGAGCAGGAGTCATTCCAGTAATCGGTGGGGAACTGCATGGTCATCTGATGCAAATTGCTTTTGAATGCTGGCATCGTGCTCTCCTTCTTTATTCCATTTCCATTGTCACAATGGGAAGGCGCGGGTCCTGATCCTTCCAGGTTTCCTTGACCCAGGCATGGTCAGGATCGTCGGTCGCGGCCAATGACTGTGCGGAACCGGCCAGCATATTGAGGTAATAGCAGTTGTAGCCGGGTGCAGCTACCACCGGATGATACCCTTCTGGTGACAGTACTGCATGGCTGTCACGTGCCATGAGCAATTCATCTATTTTTCGGTTGGGGGTATAAATACGCTGGTAGGCAAAACCCTCAGGGCGGTCGATCTTGTAGAAGTAGATCTCCTCCAGGTCGGCTTCCAGCACATTCCCGTCTTTATCGACAATATGTTCATCGTGCTTATGCGGCGGATACGAACTCCAGTTGCCAGAGGGTGTATACACTTCCACGACAACCAGTCTGCTGGATGGGAATCCGGGTGGGATCATCTTATTGATCTGCCGCGTGGCATTGCCGCCGCCCCGGATCTCCATCTCGACTTCGGCTGGCCTCACCAACCGGGCCGGGTGCGCCTCCCTGGCAATGCACCAGCCATAGGCAATGTCCAGGAGCCTGCTCTTGGCTTCGACGGTGAAGCGCGTTTGCGGTGGAAGATACAGCGTGTATGGCATTCCAGCGAACACATCCGGGCGTCTGCCGACTTCCGGCCACTTGCCAACATTGGAAGTAATTTCGCAGGTTCCACCTAGTACCACCAATGCGAGTTCATTATCCTGTGTTTCGAAATGCCACAGCCTGCCATGATTTATTTGACGTGCGGCAAAGTTCAGGTAATCCCAATGAGCGGAGTGGGGCGTGACGTGGATATATTCCGGAAGACTGAAATTTGGGGCAACGAGCAGTGAGGCTGAATTGGATTGCATTAAAAACTCCTGTCAAAATTCTGCTGGCGGAGGAGCAGTGGATTTGCGGATCAGTAACCGCCCCTTAAGTACCTGTATCTTTTGTTCAGGAACGGTGATCTTGGTGGATGCGTTCAGCAGATTCAAGATCAGTTCTGCCGCTTTTTGTCCGATGAAACGTTTGGGTTGGTCGAATGTGGTCAGAGGGGGATTTGTGTAATCGGAGAAAATGATGTTATCGAATCCGGTGATCGAGAATTCCTCAGGGACCCGAAGCCCGTGTTGTTGCAGGCCTTTTAACATGCCAATTGCCAGCATGTCGTTGAAACAGACCAGCGCTGTTGGGCGGTCGGACAAACCGAGGAAATGGTTTGTCACAAGGATTCCTTTTTCGGGGTCGCTGCCGGGAAGCTCGTAGATGTAGTGATCGGGAACAGTCAAGCCACAGGATTCCATCTCGAAGCGGAAACCAGCCAGACGGTCCTGTGTGGTGCGCCCGGAATCGGAGTTTCCGAAATACGCGATCCTGCGATGTCCGAGCTCGATTAGATGTTTTGTGAGCTGGCGGCTTCCATCCACGTCATCGTGATAAATCGAATATCGATAATCTTCTGCAGCCTGATTATTCACAACCACAATCGGGATTCCGTACTGTGAGAACTGCTGACTTTTTTCATCGCTAAAGGAAGTGGAACAGATGATCACGCCGTCCACATGGTGTTGGCGCATGGCGTGAATGATGGTTTGCTCGCGCTGAGGATCACGTTGAGACGCAGCCATGAACAGGCTGTAGTGATGACTCTGAGCTACTTCCTCAATGCCTTGCAGGATCTCGCTGAAATACGGATCGTTGATATTGCTAAAGATGACTCCCAGGGCCTGAGACCGATGAGTTCTTAAGCTTCGTGCCGCTGCGCTGGGCAGGTAGCCCAATTTCAAGGCTGTTTCTCGGATGAGTTTTTTCGTCTCCTCCGAGATTAATGAACTGTCTTGCAGGGCCCGTGAGACAGTGGGGTGCGAAACGCCTGCTTTTCGTGCAATGTCTTTGATCGTAACCGGCACCTTTGCTCCTTTGCACACGTGTGCATGATTATCTCTAGTTTACTCAGGGCGAGGACAAAAGTCAATTTGATCGGGAGCATATTTTGGAGCTTTCGAGTACCATCCATCACTCTAAATACTTGTTGTGTGCGTCGGGATGATAACATTAGGCACTTGTGTGGGAGCCTGCGAGCCAATCTGGACTTTGGGCGGCAGATTCTATAAGATCCCGCGTCAGTTCGATGGATTTGCTTCGCTCTTGAGTATCATTTTGAGCGCTTCGCTGGTTGGTGGTCGGTTCGGCTATCGTGCGTGTAGGCCCTGCAGAGAGAATGAACAATATCTGCTGGAGGACGGCACAAGAAATTGCCACCGCCTGGCTAGCTGCGATTCCGGCGACAGCACTCGTAGCGCAGAAATGTATTGGGCTGTTATCCAGCTTATTCCATAACCATCAAGAGGTATTGATTATCATGAAAAACTATGATGTTCTTTATATTGGCAACTACACCAGGGATACGATCGTTTCTCCGGCCGGCACCAAATATGTGGACGGGGGAGCTGTCAACTATGCAGCGCACGCGGCCGCGCGGCTTGGCATGAAAGTTGCGGTTGTCACCCGTCTCGCAAAAGCGGATGATCGTGTGGTGGAAAAATTTGTTCAATCTGGCATTGACTGTTATCCCACCTATACTCCACAATCCACAATCATGAAGCTTGAGTATCCAACCACCGACCCTGATATCCGAACTCTTTCTGTTACTGGAACGGCGGGCACCATTCGCGCAGGTGATGTGGAAAATATCAATGCGCGCGCCGCCGTGATTGGTTCCAGTCTGCGGGGCGAGGTCGGAATGGATGTTGTTCGCAAGCTCAAAGATAAAAACATGCTTGTCGCCGTCGATATGCAGGGCTTTGTTCGAGTACTACGCGGTGTGGAATTGAAATACGAACCGTGGGATGAAATGCAGGCTACACTGGCACAAGTGGATGTGGTGAAAAGCGACGCTGTTGAGGCGGAGTTTCTCACAGGCGAAACCGATATTTTCAAAGCTGCCAAAACCTATGCCGATATGGGGCCGAGGGAAATTGTCCTGACACATAAGGATGGTCTGCTTATCTATGCAGATGGTACATACCATGAGATGAACTTTTACCCTGCGCGGCTGGACGGGCGCAGCGGACGGGGAGATACCTGTGTGGGTACCTATGTTGCCAGGCGACTCTCCATGGCCCCACGGGAATCTGGCGTCTGGGCTGCTGCAGTCACGAGTTTGAAAATGGAAAATCTGGGACCGTTTGATCGCTCCATTAACGAGGTCGAATCATTCATCCACGAAAAATACAACCATGGATCGATTCGCTGAAAGAAAGCCGGATCATTGATGAGCCTTACCCAAGTCTCCCTTCGTTAGTCAGTGCGCTGGTCCAATATGTTCTTTGAAGGGACCATACCCAGGCGAGAGGATAAGGTCTAGCTGACACATTTACTGGAAATGCAGAGTTTTGGATGGAAAACCCTATAAAGAGTGCTTGTGTGCTTCACTCTCATAGATGGATGTTGAACCCAGCACTATGAAAATACGGCGCACATATTGGATTGACAGAGCTCTTGGCTGCTTGAATTAAGATTGGTTCCGGATGGTTGTATGGGTATACATTTGCGCCCAGGATCAATAATAACTTCTCCAGCCGTTACGATTTGGAACGGGTCAGATAGCCTAAGCCACTTTGACCATCCATAATAATTTCCAGATGATAGCCGGGACGTTCAGTTGGAATATGGATGACTTTGATGCAGTGGCTGGCCTTTGTTTGCCCGGAAACAATTTTTTGCATCTGGTTTTCAGACTTCCTGATGAAATCCCAATTTAAGTGATCCCCGGATTCCTCCGGGTAGACTGCGAGTGGGTAGATTTGTGCTTCCACCAGGTCCTGGAAGAAATGAGTCCCATACGAGGGTTCAGCACTGAAGCCACCCTGTTTACTGGCTATTTCCACCAGGGCGCGCGTATTGAATATGTCGGCATAGGTGACGGGTACCCCTTGCATTGAATCTGACGACCCCCAGCGGCCAGGACCCATCAAAATAAAAGCATGCTTTTCCAATGAGCTGTTTAGCTGCCCGATACAACGGGCTACTTCAGAATGATGCTTGAGGGTCTCCAATTGATAATAGGCTTCTGAGTCAACGTAGATAATGTACTCGATCTGACTCACGCGCCCTTGAGGCACCATCCGTGTGCAAAGCAAGATTTTATCCTGGGCCGCCAGATCTGTTGGGATGGACTGGACCTCACGACTATCAGCGCTAAACTGGTTTTGTGGACGACACTGCAACAGGCAGAAATTAAGGTTCGGTTTATCCACACTGCCGCTTTGCGGCGTGCTTCGCGGGTCGCCTCCAGGAGTGAGCGAAACGGCAAATTCAATATCCACGGGCTGTTCATACTGTTGTGCGAGGCGGGTCAGAACCGTTTTCATCATCGACACAAACCCACTACGCTGCAGGAGCCCGTCAAAGGTCAATATCAGTTGCGCCGGGTCGATGCTCCGACCGATGGAGAGTGGCGGACGGACCGTCTCCCCATCATCCACCGAAACCAACCAGCGCAGGGGATAGTAATCGGATGCCAACAACGATCCAACCGGCACAGTCGTCAGTGTATTTTGTTCCAGATCAAGTGCATCCACGGAATGCTGCGAATAGTATCGGATGGCTTTTGGCGTCACATCCGGGCGGAGTTGGGGATGGCTGAGGTTGATCATACGAGGATAATCGCCGGCGATACGATCCACCGCGCGGGTTCCCAGTCCCATCACCAGCCGCACAAAACCTTCTTCACGCTTGAAGCGCGGATTCCATACAATGGGACTGTAGCTATACGCTACACCGGCCAGCGCTGGGAAATAGTATTGGCGGTAGTGTTCTCCCTGGACCTCCTGCAATAGGATCGCCATGCGCTCATCGTAATCCAGCAAACCCACGCGGCGCCGATAGATGAGCGCATCCGGGCCAAAGACACTGGCGTAGATCTGGCGGATGGCCAGAGTCAGGTCACGCAGATTCTCTTTGATGGTTCCCTGATTCGGGCAGAAAATACTCATGTATTTTCCCGCAAATGACATGCCAAAATTGTCTTCCAACAGACTGGAGGAGCGGACGATCAAAGGCTTTTTGCCCACCTCGCGCAGTATCTCACGCAGTTGATGAGCAACTTCCTCCGGGAAGCGCGCCGATGCATATTTTTCCTGGACCTTTGGGTAATCGGCGCGGATCTGTTCAGCAGTCTTGTATTTTTGATTCAGGAATTCCAGTTCGTTGGCTGCCATAAAATCATAGAAGACATCTGCACCGATAAAGTAGGAACTTGGCAGGGAAATTTTCTCAAAGATCTCAGGCGCAGTGTTCTGCAGAATCTTGTGCGCCAACAGCATGCCGGCGGACTTGCCTCCAATTTTTCCGGTGCCAATGCGGCGTTCAAGGATCATATTGAAATCTGTAGCATTGAACCAGCGCCTGGCAATATGAATAAAGGCCAACTGGTCACTGACCAGGCTTTTGAGCAGCACGACACACAGTTCCTGCAGGTGGTGATCCACGACAGTGCGCTCGTCTTCTGGAAGCGCTTCATACTTTTCAGCCTGCCTTAACACCATTTCCAAGGGT
>JBDTPH010000040.1:0-15955 GCA_039932795.1 Chloroflexota bacterium | reverse complement strand
CCCGTCCCGCAATGTCAGATCCGAGTATCTCGTTTTTGGGTTTCAATAGTCCAGAACTCAGGCGGACCAGGAACGGGTCAGCTCTGAGGAGATGGAGGTCAGCCGCATTTAGAGATACCGCATAAACTTTTACCAGGACTTCATTATCCTTGGGTGTAGGTTTTTCCACTTCTTTGAACTGAAGAACATCTGGTGATCCGTATTCTGTGTATACAATTGCTTTCATTTGATTCTCCTTTTTTGAATGTGGTCAATTGACCTTCATTTATATCTGTTTGGACAGACTTGAAAGCGATTGCATTGTTGTACACAATCGCTTTCAAGCTTTTCCTACAGATTAGCCTTCTGTAAGTGTCATGTAATTAGGGTTAAATTTCAGGGTTACGCCATGTCCATGCATACCAGACAATGAGTGCGGTACACGCAATTTCTATCACTGTAAAAAATGCGTAATACATGGTTGGCACTGCAACGAATAGCGTCAAGGTTAGAGTGATAGTCATTATCGTGCCAGCGATGACGCTCGCCAAGCGATTTGCCCGATATTTCAATATCCGAGACAGGAGAACCATCGAAATCGGGATCATCATGTATATGGAACCTCCCAACAAGAATCCCTCGGTCAATTCAATGGATCCATGCTTAATAGGATCCATTAATGTTACAACATCGCCGTAGGTATAAGTGAGCATGGCAAATAGCCATAGTGACGAAAGCAGTACTTTCCGATCTATCATTTCGATGGTCTTTTTGTTTGTATTCATATTTTCCATTGTAGTCATTGTATTTTCTCCTTTGGTTTATATTCAGAATAAATAAAGCTTGCACATAACGCCGATCTGCTCTTTATCGATCTTCCAATATGGCGATCTCCTTTCCAAGTAGCTTGTCACTAGTACTGCTTGACCTCTGGCGCACCTTTCTGGTCAGGTTTTATGCGATTGACCGAGACCAGTGGCATTCCCAAATCTCGCACTTTTTTGAGCAGTCCATGCAACGCGGCCTGATCGACCACTGGGCCGGTTAAAAGTGTATTGCCGCTTTCTTCCAAGATGATAGTCAGACCCTCAAACCAGTCTGTCCATTGACTACCCAGGTGGCCTTTGATCCTGATTTGATAGATCATTGGTCGATTCGGGTCGGTTTTTGGGTTGTCTTTATCAGACATTATCGTATACCTCTTATGGTCGGCCATTACAGTCTGTGCCACTTGCTTAATATAGAGCTAGTTTATCTACATTGAGGTATTAAAGAATAGCTACTTAAGTGTTGTTTGGGGGTGTTGTTTTGGTAAAAGAGATGGAAGAAGATTTATAGCTGTGACTTTAGAGACTGCTGACTAAAGCCCCCTTTAGGATGTGTGCAGTTCTTGATATCAGGCTTGCAGGCAAATCTGATTTTTAGCTACAGCAGGCCCAACTCGCGGGCACGAGCTACCGCTTCGGTGCGTCTTTGAACCTGTAGTTTGCCAAAGATAATTCGATTGTGCCCTTTAACCGTATTCAAGGCGAGGAAAAGCCGCTTGCTGATCTCACGATTCGAGAGTCCCTGCGCAATGAGTCGTAGTACTTCCAACTCGCGTTGGCTCAATGGCTCGACCAACGACGAAGGACGAATGGCGGAGGATGAAAGTTTTGTCGTTTGTCCTTCATCATTTGTCGTGTCCTGAAATGCCGCCAGCAACTTATCCACATAGTCCGGCATAATCCTGTGAGCTGCTGCTTCAGTTAATAGGTGATCCATCGGCAACCCTTCATCGACAAAGATTCGGAAGTAGCCTTCCGGCTCGGACAGGGTCAGAGCGCGCTCCAGCGATGCGAGAGCCGAGGGGATGTCCCTTTGCGCTTCGTGAGCGAGCGCCTGCAGCACCAGAATCTCAATCACGCTGCCGATCCTCCCGCCTTCTTCCGCTGCTTTCAGGAGGCGCTCCAATAATCCCAGTGCCTCAAGAATGGAACGGTCTGTATGGTCGATCTTATACTCCGCTATGAGCACCCGGGCTAACGTGATGTGCTCGAACTCGCGCAGGTAACTGAGATTGTCGTCAAAGGATAGTCCTTGCTCAATCGCCCAACGAAGAGCTTCGTTTAACCTGCCCTGCCGAATCCACACCCGCGTCTTCAACGCCGCAATAGGACGCACGTCGGGGACGACGCTCCTAAAGTATAGGTGTTCTGCCTCGTCCAACAGGTCGAGAGCGCTGTCCAGGTCTCCCTGGGATTCCTTGAATCGAGCCTTGATACGGCATAAGCGATTCGTCCAACCCGATAATGCAGCCTGCTCGCCCAGTTCCTCGCTTCTCTGCAGATACTGTGTAGCGGCTTCCAGGTTACCCCGCTCATGGTGTAACTCGCTCAACCCCAAATACAGGTTTGCCATTCCCCTTAATACAGGAACATCCTGCTTCGTAGCAACCTGCAATGCGTTCTCATAGGTACTTACTGCCTCGCGGAGGCGACCTTGGGCTATCCTGATATCAGCCAGGCCGTAGGTGCCACTGATTGCGAAATGAATGCTGCCAATCAACTGAAAATTTGCCATGGCATCTGCAAGGGCACGGTGGGCTGCCTCCAGGTCTCCGCTCGCCCAGTAAGCGAGCCCCAGGAGCGCTGCTGCCGGGCCGCGCTTGAGATGGTCTCCCGCCGGCAAGAGATCGAGCGCCTGCCGGGTGTACTTAACTGTGCCTGGGATATCGCCGAGAGTCTGGGCAATGTAGGCCCGGGCGGTGGCTATTGACGCAGGTAGAGTTCGAAATTGCCGCTCATCCACAATAACCATCTTGGCCGATGAGGCTTGTGGTCGCTCACTCTCCTCTGCCGAAGTATCCAGCCATCGTTCGGCATCCCGCAATCGGGACTCGCCTTCCTCCAGTTTGCCGCTATTTAGAAATGCCCAGGCATAGGCCACGCTGAGCACAGGCCTGGCCTGGAACAGATCATCTGGTAGCGCCTTTGCCCAGCCAAGCCAAATGGCGGACTGGAAGCGCCCATCCATTGCCGGCCAAGCCAGCTCGGCTAATCCCGCTGCCCTTTCGAAATCCTTGGCTGCGATAGCATGATGAAATGCTTCAAGTTCAAGGCCATTGTCTTCATACCACCGGCTGGCACGGATGTGCAATTCGGCCACATCCCCCTCTGTAGATGGTGCGCTGCTCTGGTGCAATCGCTGCCGCAGCAAATCGGCAAAGAGGTGGTGATAGCGGTACCAATGCCGTTCGTTATCTAGAGGAACGATGAACAAGTTGGCTTGTTCGATATGCTCCAGAGTTGCCTGCCCGGAAACAGAGGGATTTAGAAGAACGGCATCACAAAGAGGGCCACACATTCGGTCGAGGATGGATGTGCGGAGCAGAAAAGTCTGAATGCTTTCGGACTGCTGGTGTAGGACTTCTTCAACCAGATAGTCCAGTACGAAACGGTGACTGCCAGTGAAAGATTTGATAAAACTGGTGGCGTCTTGACGTCCCTGCATTGAAATCGCGGCTAATTGCAGGCCAGCAATCCAGCCTTCGGTTCGGGCTTCCAGTGCGTTGATGTCTTCTGTCGTGAGATTCAGATCCATCACCTGGTTGAGAAATTCGGCGGCTTCGGTGGGGGTAAAGCGCAGGTCGGCGGCGCGCAGTTCGGTCAATTGATTGCGGACACGAAACCGAGCCAGTTGTAGATTTGGATCCTCACGAGTGGTGATGACCAGGTGCATTTGTTGCGGCAGGTGCTCAAGCAGAAAGGTGATGACCTTGTCAATCAGTTTGGCATCAGCAAGGTGATAGTCGTCAAGTACCAGTATGAAATTGTCTGTGATAGTGGTGATCTCATTGAGCAGGGTTGTCAGAATCGATTCGGTGTGCGGTGGCTGAGGGGCTTGGAGCACACCCAATACGCCTTCTCCAATATTCAACTCAATCCTCTGCAAAGCCACGATGAGGTATGTCAGAAAGCGAGTAGGATCGCCATCTCCTTCGTCCAGTGACAGCCATGCATTTGGTCGTCCGCAACCAGCAACCCATTCGCTGACTAGCGTGGTTTTGCCAAAGCCAGCGGGGGCGGAGATGAGTGTCAACTTGCGGCTCGAAAGGAGACCCCCGTTCAGCCGCTCGATCAGGCGAGGGCGAAGGACGAGTTGCGGCCGAGGCGGCGGTGCAAAAAGTTTGGTGGCTAAAATTGTCGTAGCCATAGATTCATTATAAGACTAACATCCAAAATTTTGGCAGTTTCCCAGACAATTGAAATCGCTCTTTATCCAGTCCTGCAATAACAACGTTATCAAAGTCCAGCACAAAATCGTCTGGCAAGGTATTGTTGCCACATCATCGCCGGAGTTTTCATGCCAATGCAAACAGATGATGAAAACAAGTTTGCACAGGTTCCACTGATGAAAGTCAACGGGCTCAACGGGCAGTTGAGCTGTCTCACAAAACAACAACAACGCCAGCCGAATAGTGGTTTAGGCAAATGTGAAAAGCTAATGCCACAAAAATAGCTCCAGTGGGGCACATATCTGGAATACGGCTATAGATTTCGGCCTGTAGCAGCGTAATTCACTATCATGTAACAAAAACTCCCCGAACTCAGAGTTGTGTTTTATTGTACAATCTATTGCGTTCGTAATTTTTTTATTGTACAATCTCTTTGTAAATTCAATAAACATACAAAGCGATGTTTAAGCTGAATTATGATCTCAAAAAAAGCCACCCACCAACAGACGAAACAGCATAACCGCGATCTTGTGCTTAAGACAATTATTGACCATGATTCGATCAGTCGTGCTGACATTGCACGGCGCACAAATTGAGCCGGTAGATGATATCCTTGCAATCCTTCGTGCAACGAAACCGAAAATGGTATATACCCACAACCTTGCCGACACGCATGATACACATGTCGCAGTCGCTCTCAGGCTGATTCAAGCTCTCAGAAGACTGGATCCGGCTGAACGTCCGGATGGATGCGTAGGGTGTGAGGTCTGGCGGGCTTTGGATTGGATGGTCGATTCCGATAAGGTGATGATGGATTTGTCTCATCACGAAAATCTGCAATTTGCCTTGCTGGGTGTTTTCGATTCGCAGATTGCGGGCGGCAAGCGCTATGGCCTTGCATCCATGGGACGCCGCCGCGCGAACGCCACGTATTTCGAATCTCACAGTGTGGATGAGACAAGCGGTCTGAGCTACGGAATGGATATGACTCCTCTCATGAATGACGCAAGTCTCGAGCCTGCTGAATTCATCGGGGGGCTCATTCAGCGGTTTGCAGGAGATGTACAAGAGCGAGTGAACAGGATCGTCTAGCGAGTCCTGAAGCTGGAATTCCACTTTGAAAGGAGGCAGCACGATTCGAGATTGAGAAAAACCATAGTCCGGGATGTAAGATTGTTTCCACTATACAAGGAGAAGAAAAATGCAAAAGAAACTGTTTGGTTTGTTGTCTGTGTTGGTGCTTGCCAGCATGATGTTGACCGCATGCGGTGGCCAGGCGGCGACCGAAGCGCCTGTTGTGACTGAGGCGCCTGCCGTGACGGAAGCACCTGCTACTGCTGAAGCTACTGAAGCTCCTGCAGCGACGGAAGCCCCTGCGGGCGAGGAAATTACGTTGACCCTCGGCTCCTGGCGCGTGGATGATGTTGCCGCGTGGGAAAAGATCAATGCCGCTTTCCATGAAGAGAATCCCAACATCACCGTGAAGTTCGACCCGACCAATCCCCCTGACTATAATGCCACGCTTCGCACCCAGTTGGAAACGGGCACTGGCCCCGATCTGTTCTTCGTGCGCTCCTTTGCAACAGGACGTGAACTCTTTGATGCGGGCTACATTGCCTCCCTACAGGACCTGCCTGGCATTAACGACACCTTCACCGAAGCCTCCCGTGCTCCGTGGGCGACTGACTCCGCTGAACCCTATGCCGTTCCGATCATTGCCGTATCCCATGGCATTTACTATAACAAGGATCTCTTCGCTGCCAACGGGATCGAAGTTCCCACAACCTGGGAGGAACTGATGGCTGCTGCCCAGACACTTCAGGATGCCGGCGTGGTTCCCTTTTCCAACGGTACCAAGGATGCATGGGATATCAATGAAGTCGTCATGATGCAGTTGATCCCCAGCAATATCGGTGGATATGAAGGACGCATGGCGTACTTGAACGGCGAACGCTGCTTCAATAGCGACGAAATGGTCGCCTCCTTCCAGCAGATCAAGGATATGCAGCCCTACCTGCCGACAGGCTTTGAAGCCACAAGCTACTATGATTCTGAGCAGTTGTTTGCCCAGGGTCAGGCAGCAATGATGTTCGATGGTTCCTGGAGCATTGCTGCATTCCAAAAGGATGCCACCGACTTCGAATGGGGCGTCTTCTATCCACCCCCGCTCGAGGGCAAGGATCAATATGTGACCTTCCACATCGACGCGGCAGTCGGCGCCAACGCTGCTTCCCCGAACCTTGAAGCGGCAATGAAATTCCTTGAATTCCTCGAGTCTCCCAAGTTCGCTGAGCTGCTGGGAAATAATCTGCCTGGCTTCTTCCCGCTGACCAACGATGTTCCTACGTTGAGTGACCCGATTGCAGCTGACTTCATGGGCTTCAATAGCACGGCGAGCGGTGTAGATATCCGCTTCGTTTGGGAGAAACTCCTTGCATCTCCATCCGGCAGTGTGGATGCCTACACTTCCCTCAACAACAATGTGATCGCTGTGTTGAAGGATGAAAAGACTCCACAGGAAGCTGCCGATAGCTTCAATGCGGACGTGGCAGCCTGGTACGGCCCTTCTGCAGCTTGTAAGTAGTTCTTCGTACGTGTAAGATTGTGGCAGGGACGAAATGTCCCTGCCACAAATTCATTCAGGAGAAACGCGATGGCACAGACCGCGACCGCAACTGCCGTGGAAAAGAAGACAGGCTTTTTCAACGCTGAGCTGAAACGCACTATGACCTGGGTGCTGTTTTTACTTCCGGCACTGGTGATCTACATTGTGTTTATGGCGGGTCCCCTGTTTGACTCTTTACGCCTCAGCCTTTATCAGGGAGAGGGCTACAACCCTACAAGGTTCGTGGGCTTGACCAACTATATTGACCTTTTTACAAACCCTTTATGGCGTGAGAGATTTTTCGGTGCCGTCTGGCACACCTGCATTTTCTTTGCCATCCACATGATCGTTCAAAATAGTTTGGGGTTATTTTTTGCCAATCTGCTTTCATCGGATTTTAAGGGCAGGAATTTTTTTCGCACCATTATTTTTACACCTGCGACATTATCTGTGCTCGTGACTGGCTTCCTCTGGACGCTGATCCTCAATCCAAATTGGGGCGCTGTGAATAAAACCCTGGTTGCCGTGGGGCTGAGGGAATACGCGCTGCCGTGGCTGGGCAGGGAAAACCTGGCACTGCCTGTCATCGCTTTAACGTCCGTCTGGCAGTGGGTGGGCATGCCGACTGTGCTGTTCCTGGCTGGGTTGATGGGAATTTCCGATGAACTGCTGGAAGCTGCCCGCATCGATGGCGCATCGGAATGGGATATTTTCTGGAAGATCAAGTTCCCACTGCTAAAACCTGTGATCGGCATTGTAACCATTTTGACCTTTGTGGATAACTTCAACGCATTTGATGTGATCTACGCGATGGCAGGGGCAAGAGGTGAGCCGTCCTATTCCACCGACCTGCTTGCCACGCTTTTCTATCGCACGGGTATTGCGGGTGAACACCCGGTGGGTATTCCCAATATGGGTATGGGCGCGGCAATCGCCACGATGACCTTTATGATCTTGATGGCTGGCGTGTTGCTCTGGTTATACCTGTCCCGCCGCCAGATAGCCGAGCAGGCGTAGGCCGGGAGGCAACATCATGCGCAAATCGAAGCTCAATAAATTTTTTACGTATATTTTCCTAACAGTCTGGTCTGTGATTGTCCTGTTCCCGATCTGGACCCTGTTGATCAACTCGTTTAAACCGCAGAAGGAAATCTTCAGGGACCCGTTTGGCTTTCCAAAGGACTTCACCTTTGATGGCTACATTGCTGCCTGGAATACAGGCCGTTTTGACCTGTACTTCAGAAACACATTGATCGTGACGGTCCTGTCCTTGGCACTTATTTTGTTCGTGGGGTCCATGGCTGCGTATGCCCTCGCCAAATGGAAATCCAGAGCCGCAAATTTTCTCTATATTTTTTTCATCGCGGGATTGATGATCCCCATCCGCCTTGGGACGATCGATCTGGTGCGGCTCATCAAAGCCCTGAATTTGCAGGATACCATCTGGAGTCTTATACCCGTCTATGTTGCAATGGGGATTCCAATCGCCACCTTTGTGCTGACCGCGTTCATCAAGGAGCTTCCCAGTGAGATGTTCGACGCCGCAAAAGTGGATGGGGCATCCGAATGGCAGATTTACAGCACAATGGTCCTGCCTCTGATGCGGCCCGCGCTTGCCACAGTTGCGATCTTCAATATGATCAAGATCTGGAACGATTTCTGGTTCCCATTGGTTTTCATCAGATCGGAGGAAGCGCGCACGGTTGCGCTGGGTGTATCCCTGTTGTTTGGCCAATATCGCACCGATTGGACGCGCGCGCTGGCCGTCCTGTCCCTGGCGGCCGTGCCTCTGTTGATCCTGTATGTTTTGTTGGCGCGTGAATTTATCAAGGGTTTGACTGCCGGAGCAGTGAAAGGATAATGATGAACGGACGAGAGCGTATTGCACTGGCAATGCAGCACAGGGAACCAGACCGTGTTCCGGTGATGTGTCAACTGGCGCTTGGACATTATTTCCTGAACGCGGGCCTTGCCCCGCACGAGATCTGGTTTTCGAGTGAAGGATTTGCCGAAGCATTGGTGAAGATGCAACGGCGCTATCAATTCGATGGCATTCTCATCAATATTCCGGGACGACCACGCAACGTTTTGAGCGAGATCCAAAAGGTCGAGAAAACCAAAAAAGGCGAGATGGTCTATTGGAAGAACGGACACGTCAACCTGATCCCATGGGATGATAATGCCCAGTATGTGTACACCGCCCGCCCAGACGTAACGCCGCGCGCAGACCTGAACGCCATTGATCCGGACCATCTGGACATGATCGACCCGTTCGTGGGCTACGTCTGGAATACATATCATATTCCATGGCTGGAGGGGAAGAGGGATACCGGCCTATTAAGCGAGGTACCCGATTACTTCACAGATACAATTGACCTTGTTCGTGAAAAGACCAGCGGGGACGTCTCTGTGCATGGCGAGGTTTTTTCACCATTCACACATTACCTGGAATTATTTGGTTATCAAAATGCCATCATAGGGCTGGTGAAGAAGAAGGAAAAGGTGAAGGCAATGTTGGAACGACTCACCGACGCTGCCATTGCCTGGGCGGTCGCGCAGGCACGCCATGGGGTGGATGCGGTCCTGATTTCATCGGCATTCGCCGGCGGGGGATTTATCTCTCCAAAGATGTACACCGAATATGTCGTGCCATACGAGCGCAGGCTTGCAGATGCGATCAAAGAGCATAACGTGCCAGTGTACACTCATACCTGTGGAAAGATCGGTGACAGGCTGGAATTGATGGAGCAGACCGGCACGATGGGTATCGACACCCTTGACCCACACCCGCTGGGAAATGTGGAGTTGTCGGATGCAAAAAATGGTGTTGGTCAACGATTGTTTTTGAAGGGCAATATGAATTCGGTTTCGATGCTTGAATACACTACCAAGGAAGAAGTGATCGCCGAAGCCTCGGAGCGGATCCAAACTGGCAGGCCTGGCGGCGGCTATATCCTGAGTTCGGCCTGCTCGATCGCGCCGCGCGTCGAACCCTGGAAGATCGAGTTGCTGACTCCTCTTGCGGAGGAAATCGGACAGTATGAACGATAGCCTTTTTCCTGCGTGGTAAAAATCTGGTATACGGGTATAAATTTGGACCTTCAGTTGTAAATTAGCTCAAATTAACTACAAACAGGCGGACTCTACGCGTATGCGTAGCGTCCGCCTGTTTTTGTGTTAAGTGCCAGGGCGTGACTGGAAAATACAGCTTCCTCACCACTGTCCATTCGGACACACTATCCATTCGGATAGTGAAGACTCCCCCGTCGGTGGGGGAGCCTTTTTTATTCTCATTTTATGATGAGGAGGTAAATCTTCTCAATTGATTCTGTCTATCTACGAAAGTGAGATCATCATGCAAACAACATCACAACCTTCCATTGTCACACCCCTGTCTGTCATCACACCATCCAGGGTTAACTGGCCGCATGTTGGCTGGTTTCTTGGCCTGGCATTTGGACTGAGTTGGCTGGCAGACCTCGTGCTGTATTTGAATGGCGGATTGGCTGGTCCGGTCACCGCAGTAATTTTGCAATTCCAGATGCTTCTACCGGCCTTCTCTGCGATGGTGCTGGGGGCCTTTTTCTTCAAGGAAAGCCCCATCTATTACCAGTCCAATCGCACCGCTTCGCGCTGGTTCGTCTACTTTTACCTTTTGTTCACCTTTTCATATCTGATCGGGTTGATTGTCAGTCTCATCCAGCCCAAGCAGACTACGACCATCAGCTCGCTTCTGTTGATCCCAAACCTGATCGGCTTAATTTTGCTGGTCGTGCTCCGCTGGAAAGGCGGCAGGGAAGCTTTTGCTGGCGCTGGGCTGGCCGGAGGCAAATGGCACGTTTGGCTGGTCTATGGAGTAGGGCTGATTGCCTTCTACGGACTCCAGACCTTACTTAACTATGTTTTCAAGTTGGGTGAGGTGGTTGACTTAAAAGCAGCGTTCCCTCAAATGGCGGCCGCCAACCTGCCTGCTTCGGCACTCCTGCCCATCATGGCACTCAACACGGTCATCATTGGTCCGTTCCTGGGACTGATCATTGCCTTTGGCGAGGAATATGGCTGGCGCGGCTATCTGCAAACGGAATTGACCCGCCTCGGACGTATTCGCGGAGTATTCCTGCTGGGTGTGATCTGGGGCATCTGGCATTGGCCGCTCATCTGGATGGGCTACAACTACCCGGGCCAGCCGATCCTCGGGTCGATCATGATGGTGTTTGTGTGTATTCTCCTGGCCTACTTCCTGGCTTACGCCGTGTTCAAATCGAACGGTATCTGGACGGCGGCGTATCTGCATGCACTCAACAACCAGGCATTGAGCTTCTTCGTGATGACCATGGTGATGCCAGCCAGTATGATCTTTTCGTTTGGGATCGGCATTCCCAGCCTGGTACTTGGGGCAATCGTTGTGCTGCTGATCCTGCGCGACCCCATTTGGAAAGTCACCGATTGATCCTCCCACTCGGAACTTGTTTCGAGCCCCATACACAATGGAGAATCTCGTTTTTCTGCCTGCAGACCTATCTACCAACCTATCTGTGGATAGGGGACAAACCACGGACTACGCTCTACACTTGTATTGTAAATACATGGAAGGTCATTTATTGCTCCGCCTTCAGACGTACTTGAGCAATTCAGCGACTGCCATAAGCAGTACAGAAAAACTGGTTCTGCAGAATGCCGGAGAAGGAGAGTTGAGGATGAATAGCCTGTCAAACAGCTGATAATCAGATCGAAAGAATCGGGCCTGTGAAAGCGCAGATATTTCGTGCATAGCCTGCGTGGCGAATGAAAGTAAAGAAACCATCAAGAAATAGAAAATTGGAGATCAGTATGAGCACAAGTATCGTTTATGAAACCATTCAGTCCCGCCCACGGACTGACATGGGGACCAAAACCCTGTGGTCTTTTGTGGCACTCACGTTTGGACTCAGCTGGGTTCCCATGGCGCTTTTCATGCTGTTTGCAGATCAACTCACTCCCCTGTTTGGTGAGATGAGATCAACCCACCCGTTCTTCCTGCTGGCTGTATACGCTCCCGGCCTTTCTGGAATTTTCCTCGTCTGGCGCCATTACGGGCTGAAAGGCCTGGGCAGCTTCTTTCGACGCCTGTTTTTCTGGCGGGCCCCGATCCAGTGGTGGCTGTTCCTGCTCCTGGGCATTCCCGTCATCGTTTATGCCGCCGCTGCGCTCAATGGCACGGTCAACGACCCGTTGCCCTTCGCGTCCTGGACCATGGTGTTCCCGGCGCTGCTCCAATCCCTATTGCTTGGTCCGATGGGAGAGGAGTTTGGCTGGCGCGGACTTGCCCTACCCCTGCTGCAGCGTCGGTTTGCTCCGTTTTGGGCCAGCCTCATCCTGGGAGTCGTTTGGGCAGTCTGGCACGCGCCTGCCTTCTTTATGAGTGGGACACCGCAGAGTGGCTGGTCCATTGGGCCCTTCTTCATTGGCCTGATCGCCATTACCGTTATCCTGACGCCGCTGTTCAACGCCTCCCGCGGCAGCCTGTTGATCGCCATTCTCTATCACTTGAACATGATGAACCCTATTTTCCCGGATGCCCAACCCTGGGATAACTTCCTGTTCGCCATCGCTGCGGTGGTCATCGTTTTCCTCAACCGCCGTCAGATGTTCCAGCGTGGCTCTGGCGTCACGCAGGTGCTTGGCTCTGAGGAGTAGGAGTAGCTCTCCAGCGTCCTGGTGGAGAGGGAAATAGCAGGATTGCTCGTAAGAGATAAGAGAACGACAGCAATTCTTCGATTGCTGTCGTTCTCGTTTGCCTTATTGTCCCTCTGAATTCAGTGTATGATCGTTGCGGCACTGGAGTCACTTAACCTCAACCCCATCCAGATATACCATATGGGCGCAAGGATGATTCCGCCTATACCGGCACCGATCAAGGTTAGGCCGCTCAATTCGAAAATGCCACTGGCTAGTATAAGAAAATATGCCACAGCGAGCGCGATGCCCACATACGCAAGCGCTTTTGGCCAGGCGGAGCTTCTGAGTACGAGAAGACTGACAACCAGGACCCATAAGCCGATGGCTCCAAAGCGAAACCAGCCATTGACATCCAGGCCGCTCATTGCTCCCGGGATCGACAGAGGGGCTTTTGCTCCCAGTGTGTTTACGAACGCAAACGCCTTGGCCCGGTTGATATCGAGGGCGTGGAAATTATCGATGGCAGTCAGCGCAAAACCTATCATCGCCAGATTACGCGTCCAGCGCAGCCAGCCCACATCATCCGCTCGAATGGCATCTGAAACCGCCATGACTACCTGGATCCCCAGGATTCCGGTCAGGGCAAAAGCAGCATATTGAACGGTCAGCCCGAACGGCTCATTTAAATACGACAGCCAAAATAGATCGGCACAATCGCACGTTTGATCCGCCGGCAGCAGAAGCTGGATAACCCCAATGATGAGATAGGAAACACCCACAAGCACAGAGAAAATTGCACCGAGTCTATTCACCACATTTTTATTCATGTTGTCCTCTTGATATAGATCAACCCGATAAGAACCAGCCACTCAACGCAAAACATTGTGATATCCGTCGAACGTTGTACCATGGCACAAATGAAAAGACCTGCCTCAACAGGCGGGTCTCCATACACTTATGTTGTATATGCATTGTATAAGATTCGAGGTGCAAATGCAATAGTGATCCATGTCAATTTCTGCATCGAGACCCAGTGGCAGGCTGGAAAACCATCCAAGGTGGAGGAACTCCCTGCATCACCGGGCATTTGTTTGTTCCTGGCACAGATTTTATGCGTAATCGTATGAATCATGAGGTTAAGAGATGGAAGGACCTTCGCTTTATTTGGCTGCCAGGCAACTTAAACCATTTAGGGGTAAGACCATCCTGTCCGTATCCGGTAATTCCAAAATAGAAAAGGAAAGAATGCTGCAGAAAAAAGTGAAAAACATTTTTTCCTGGGGGAAACACCTTGTCATTCAGTTCGATGAATTTGCTCTTCGCACTCACTTTTTACTCTTTGGCACATTTGAAGCGGAAGTAGATAATACCTCTCCAACAGGGAACTACAAGAGATCCTACACACCACGGCTTCAACTGGATTTTGAAAACGGGACGATCAAGCTTTTTAACTGTTCGGTTAGATTTCTCGAAACGGCCAATGCGAAAGCCGGTTATGATTTTACGATCGACATCATGTCCCCCAAATGGGACGCTGACCAGGCGTTTGATTCGATCTCTTCAAAGCCCGGCGCTGAGATCGCAGACCTTTTGCTCGACCAGGAACTGTTTGCAGGGGTGGGAAATATCATTAAGAACGAGGTGCTCTGGAGGGCGCGTATTCACCCTGAATCGAAAGTCGGCGAGATTCCAGCCTCGAAGCTGCAGGAACTGATCGCTGAAACGAAGAAATTCTCCCTTCTCTTTTATAAATGGCGCAAAGTATTTTTACTACGAAAACATCTGGATATTTATCAAAGATCCATTTGCCCTCGCTGCGGGGCAAACGTGAAACGAGAAAAAACAGGGAAACGGAAACGGATCAGCCATTTCTGCCCTGCCTGCCAGGGTGGAATAGGAGAGATCTCCTGATCCATCGATCGTTTCGTACCCACCAAGGATGCTGATGAAACATCTGCGAGCGCGCAAGCAGGGTGCCCGTGATTTGCGAAGCAAATCAGGCGGTGGGGCTGGTAGCAAGTCACAAAAGTACCGCTCGCACACCCAAGCTAGCCAGCGCTCTTAACAAGATTTCTTGAGCAAAGCCTTGTCCACTGGGGGATTTCTTGTATACTTGTATCAAAAACAGAACAGAGATTCTACTATATGCCTACTTCTGAGCAGAATGTTACCTATGATCTCGTTGCTAAAATTTGGAATCTTTTCAATATTCTGAAAGATGGCGGGGTCACTTATCATCAATACGTAACTGAATTAACGTATCTCCTCTTTTTGAAAATGGCTAAAGAAACTGGTACAGAGAAACAAGTACCAGAAGATTACCGTTGGGATAACCTAGTTGCTATACCAACAGAGAAGCGATTGGCTTTTTATAAAGATTTATTGGAGCATTTAGCGAGAAATGGTTCCAGCCTTGTTCAGCAAATTTATACAGATTCACGTACATCTGTTCAGAAACCAAGAACACTCTCAAATCTGGTTGATGGGTTGGATAAATTAGATTGGTACAACGTTAGTCGTGAAGGATTTGGCGACCTTTACGAGGGCTTGCTTGAAAAGAATGCTGGGGAAAAGAAATCAGGAGCAGGACAATATTTCACGCCACGTGCATTAATTGACACAATGGTAGAAGTAATGAAGCCAACTCTTGATGATGTTATTCAGGATCCCGCTGCCGGGACAGGCGGCTTTCTCATCTCAGCTAGTCGCTATATCAAGAATCATAGTGAATCAAAGATGTGGACAAGGAAGCAAAAAGATAAATTTGTTCACCAGACATTTTATGGAATGGAATTGGTGCATGAAACCCATCGACTCGCATTGATGAATCTCATGCTTCATGGCTTGGAATCAAATTCAGGTTTGGCAGGTATTCATTTTGGTGATACTCTGACGCCAGAAGGGAAAATTAAATTACCCAATGCCACGCTAATTTTATCTAATCCGCCTTTTGGTAGCAAAAGAGGTGATGGGGATGCCGAACGCCCGGATTTCACTTTCACAACCAGCAATAAACAACTTGCCTTCTTACAGCATATCTACAACGGCTTGCAACCTAATGGCCGCGCTGCAGTGATTTTGCCCGATAATGTTTTATTCGAGGGTAATGTTGGTAAATCAATTCGCGCCGAGCTAATGGATAAATGCAATTTGCATACTATCCTTCGTCTACCTACTGGCATTTTTTATGCTCAGGGCGTCAAGACAAGTGTTCTGTTTTTTACGCGCGGTAAAACAGACAAGGCAAACACAAAAGAAGTTTGGGTTTATGACCAGCGCAGTAACATGAGTAATTTTGGTCGTAAGAACGTTTTGGCTCGACAGTTCTTTGAGAAATTTGAAATCGCCTTTGGAAAAGATCCCTTAGGCCAAGCCACCAGTTTGAAAAAACGCAAGGATACTGGCATAAGGGGGCGTTTTCGCCGCTTTACGCGAGATTGGGGTATCATCTCAAAAATTGGGGGAGAGTCTTTCAGTCCCACGACCAGGCGAGGTTG
>JBDTPH010000039.1:0-2639 GCA_039932795.1 Chloroflexota bacterium | reverse complement strand
CTTGAAATCCATGTCACCCAAGTGGTCTTCCGTGCCCTGAATATCGGTCAGGATCTGGTAACGACCCGTTGCATCGGTGATCAGGCCCATTGCCACACCCGAGACCGGGGCTTTGATGGGAACGCCCGCATCCATCAGCGCCAGCGTTGAACCGCAGACCGATCCCATGGATGTTGAGCCGTTGGAGGATAATGCTTCGGATACCACGCGGATGGTGTAGGGGAAGGTCTCTTCGGCGGGGATGACCGGTTCGAGGGCGCGTTCTGCCAGCGCTCCATGTCCGACCTCGCGCCTGCTCTGGCCACGAAGGGGCTTTGCCTCGCCTGTGGAATACGGCGGGAAGTTGTAGTGATGTAGGTAGCGCTTGTCCTTCATCGGGCTCAGGTTATCAAGTTCCTGCGCCTCGCCGAGAGTGGCGAGTGTCGCTACAGAAAGGATCTGCGTCTCACCGCGCGTGAACAGGCCGGAGCCGTGTGCGCGCGGCGAAATGGCAACTTCGCACCAGATCGGGCGGATATCCGTTGGCGTGCGGCCATCCGGACGTTTGCCCATGCTCAAAATACGCTCGCGAACGATGGCCTGCTCAGCCTGTTCAAATGACTCTCGAACGGAGGCAATCGACGGGTAGTCTGCTGCGAGTGCGCCATCTGGCACGGTACACAATTCAGCGACGATGCCATCCCGAAGGGTGATCATCCCGCTATAAAAATCATTCTTGGAGAGGGGGTTTCCGAGCAGCTCGTTCATCGGCCCGCTCACACGGTCGAACACTTTCTGCTTCAATTCGGGGTTCGGAACGTTGAGGGTCACTTCGCGTTTCGGCTTGCCCACTTCCTGCTGCATCTGCAACTGGAGGTCGATCAGCGGCTGCATGGATTTGTGTCCGATTTCGAGCGCAGCAACCATCACATCTTCAGGGATCTCATTGGCGCCGCATTCCACCATCAGGATGGCGTCGCGCGTGCCGGCAATGCGCAGGTCGAGATCCGATGCATCCAGCTGCGGGAAGGTTGGGTTGATGACGAATTCGCCACCCACGCGTCCCACGCGCACGGCAGCGACAGGCCCATTCCAGGGGATATCCGAGATCATGATCGCGGCCGAAGCAGCATTGATGGCGAGGATATCGAGAGGGTTCACGCCATCCGACGAAAGCGAGAACATGATGACCTGCACTTCATTGCGCATTCCATCCTGGAAGAGCGGGCGCAGCGGACGGTCGGTGAGGCGTGCCGTAAGAATGGCATCGGTGCCCGGGCGTCCTTCACGACGGAAGAACGAACCAGGGATCCTGCCGCCTGCGTACAGGCGTTCTTCGTATTCCACGGAAAGGGGGAAGAAGTCGATGCCTTCGCGTATGCCGCCCATGGTGGCAGCCGCAAAAACGATGGACTCAGCGGTGCCGAAGGTGACCGCGCCGCCAGCCTGGCCGGCAAGTTTACCGGTTTCGAAGGTCAGCGTCTGGCCTCCCACGGTTGCTGAATATTTCTTTGACTCAGGTTTCATTTTGTCTCCTGTATGTGGCTGACATTCCCCATGTCCAGTCCGCGCTGTCTGAAATGCTTCTGCGATCGAATCACTCAGACATAATGATAGTGAATTGGTCAGCCATGAATAAGTGTCCGCCTGGTCAGGGACTGAAGAGCGGGGACAAGCTAAGCCCGTTGTTCACGCTGTTCAATTCCTGACTGCGGGTTGATAACAATGTTGTAGGGGCGCAATGTTCTGCGCCCCTACGGTTGGATTACTGGTTATTTGTGGCGCAGGCTCAAGCTCTCGGTGACCCCCAGATAACGCGGGTAGTCCACCTGGCGCAGGTACGTCAACAGACGACGGCGTTGACCTACCATTTTGAGCAAACCACGCCGACACGACTCATCCTTTTTGTTGATACGAAGATGGTCCGTCAGCTGCTGGATGCGGCCCGTCAGAATGGCGATCTGTACCTCGGGCGAACCGGTATCCGTATCATGACGGTGATAATCCGTGATGAGCTTGGTTTTGGCTTCTTTCTGTAAAGGCATGACGTGTGCTTCCTTTCTGTAAATTATGCAGGTCTCCATGTCCACAGCCTGATCCCCGATCAATTCGGGGGAACCGTGTGACAGGACCAGTCACGGGCGGAAATTATACCAGAAATGCAGGGACGTAACGTGTTACGCCTCTATACGGGTGCATGCAAAGCTTGTAGATGAGTTTGCTCCCTGCGCCGTCCTCGGCGCAGGATTTACTCGAAAAGCGCCGCCGAGGACGGCGGCTTGAGCTTATTGAGAAATGCAGGGACGTAACGTGTTACGCCTCTAGGCTCATTGGGAGTTGCCGTGATTCGGCTAACGAGGGATTGCCAAATCCCGTACATGCAGGAAATACACTGGCATTTGCGCCGAATCTGGCGGCTGGATTTGTCAATCCAGCCGAGCATCACGGCGATTCCCAGAGAACCCATCTCTATAGGTGCACGCAAAGGTTGTAGATGAGTTTGCTCCCTGCGCCGTCCTCGGCGCAGGATTTACTCGAAAAGCGCCGCCGAGGACGGCGGCTTGAGCTTATTGAGAAATGCAGGGACGTAACGTGTTACGCCTCTAGGCTCATTGGGAGTTGCCGTGATTCGGCTAACGAGGGATTGCCAAATCCCGTAC
>JBDTPH010000038.1:0-7582 GCA_039932795.1 Chloroflexota bacterium | reverse complement strand
GCCATCATTGGAACGGTTCAGCCCCCAGATGATCCCCGTGCAGTAATCTCCGTAAAGATAGATGCCATTCCATTCGGGCATGGAGCCTCGATAGACGTATCCACCCGTGACTGAGCAGCCACCTTCCGGATGACTATATTCAGCAACAGGATCGATCAACCCCTCTGGACCGCCGCCTTCATAGTCATGCGCGCCTTCGCGAAAATCCCAGCCGAAGTTTGCGCCGCCAGCAGAGCCTGCCGCAAGGAAATCGATCTCCTCCCACGCGCCCTGCCCCACATCACCGATGTACAGATCACCTGTTACCCTGTCAAATGAGAGTCGCCAGGGATTGCGCAAGCCATACGCCCAAATTTCATTTCCAAATGGATTATCGGAGGGGGCAACATACGGCTCAGCAGAGTCCACATCAAGGCGGAGTATCTTGCCCAGAAGCGTCTTCGTGTTCTGGCCGTTGCCCATGGGATCACCGGCCGAGCCTCCATCGCCCAGACCCGCGTACAGATATCCATCGGAACCGAATGCGAGCCCGCCACCGTTATGATTCGCAAATGGCTGGTCCACGCCAAGCAGCTTCAGTTCAGTGTTTGGGTCAGCGCTGTTGGGATCTGTTGAAACCTGGAAGCGCGCGAGTACCGTGTCACCGTTGTTATTGGTGTAATTGACAAAGAACCGTCCGTTTTCTGCGTACTGTGGATGGAAAGCCAGCCCCAACAGGCCCTGCTCGTTTCCCCTGCTCCCCACGCGATCGGTAATATCGAGGAAAGGCTGATCGAGCAGTTGCCCATCCTGGAGGATGCGGATATGCCCAGGCTTTTCAATCACAAACAGGCGGCCTGAGCCGTCGGCTTGCAGGTCGACGGGACGCTGAAGACCAGAGATGATCATCTGCCAGTCATATAAGTCGGGATTGGGAAATGTCAGTGCGCTGGGAGGCGTATCAATGACAGAAATCCCTGTAGGTGTGGATGTATCGGGAATGGTTGCAGGGGAGATGCTGGTGGGGGGAACGGTATTAATTGTCGGTGTAGGGGGAGGCCTTGTAGTTTGTCCGTCAGTGCAGGCTGTTAAAGAGAGAAGTACCAGTAATGTTAGCAATCGTCTCATATTTATTTCTTATCGTTCCAATCCGTTGATTCTGCATCAATAACATCGCCTGAGTTATCAACGATTTCACCATCAAGTTCCTCCAGGTGTTCCTTCACAACGTTATCAGGGCATAGTTGAACAAACAGCGTTGAACCGATCCACAAAATGGCAGCATCATCCAGCGCACCGATCACGGGAAACACAACGCCAGGCGCAAAATCAACCGGAGAGATCAGATAAGCAAGCGATGCAAGCGGAAGTACTTTAACAAACGCGCTTACACGCTTATCGCCCATGAGCCGCCCGATCAGTTTCAGTTGCTTTACAAAATTCTGCAGCATCCCGCCCTGTGGCGGTGCGATCATCTTTCTTTTATTATTTGCCATTTCAATCTCCTACTCTAAAATTAGGCACAGACGAGAATCTGACATCTTCTCATGTAACCCATTATAAGACACATGCCAATGATTACAACCATCGGCACTCTACTTCATATACGAAATATATCTTTTAAAGTGGCAAATCGCAGGTTGAACCTGCGTCCAGTACGGGTACAATGTGAACATGCCCTATTTGATTGACGGACATAACTTGATCCCCAAACTGGGACTGCGACTCGAATCGATCGATGACGAGATGGAACTGGTCGCCATCCTTCAGGAATTTTACAGGCGGACTCACAAACAGGTGGAAGTTTATTTTGACGGAGCGCCAGTGCCTCATGCCGGGACCCGAAAACTGGGCGCCGTTACCGCACACTTTGTGCGACTGGGAACGACCGCTGATAACGCCATTCGCAACCGGTTAAGAGCTTTGGGCAAAAACGCGAAGAACTGGACGGTTGTTACCTCTGACAGGCAGGTTCAGGCAGACGCACACGCGGCACGGGCAGAAGTGCTCTCCTCCGAGTCATTCGCGGCGATGCTAAAGCAGGCACGCGATGCGGCTCCCAAGACAAGTGAGGATCGCAAGCTTTCCAATGAAGAGGTGGAAAGTTGGCTGAAGCTGTTCGAAGAACGAAGACATAAGAACACTCCATAAATCCCTGAAAAAGGCAGGTTTCTCAATAGTACAAATGTCTCATCAAAATCGAATGTTGAGGGCGGAATTCTTCATAATTTCTTTCTGGATTTTTTAGGTAAACTATAGTATATTAATCATGGCACCTGCCCTCCCCTTTATAGGTATTAAGGTGTCTGACCGCCGTCTGCGCTCAGCATGTCCCCCCCATGCTGACGAGGCGGCGGTTCTTTTTGCCCAGCCCCTCTGTCACTGTGTGACATCTCCCCAAATTCAGAAGTCGAAATTTTGGAGGAGGGTTTTTAGAGCGATATAATCTACGTATGAAAACCGTTTATACGTTTGTGCCTTCACCCAATCATATTTATCCCGATCATCCTGAACGACCCGCACGGCTGGATTTATTAAAGCCCCAACTCCAAACATTTAACGCGGATCTGGTGGATGCAAAACCTGCAACACGTGAAGAGATTGCGTACGTCCACAACATGGAGCTGGTCACAACACTTGAAAAAGTCTGCCGTGAAGAAGCACCCGCCATTATTGACTACGCGCCTACCTATGTGACTCCATCTTCATTTGACGATGCGCTGCTCGCAGCAGGAGCAGTTCTCACCTGCACACGCGCGGTGCTGAACGGTGAGGCAGGGAATGCATTTGCCATTGTCCGACCGCCAGGGCATCACGCCGAACCAGACCGAGCCATGGGATTTTGTATTTTCAATAATGTCGCCATCGGCGCACGGGATGCACTTGCACAGGGAATGGAACGCGTGATGGTCATTGATTATGACGCGCACCACGGCAATGGAACCCAGGCCGCATTTCTTAACGATGAACGCGTCGCGTTTTTGTCCACCCACCAGTGGGGCATCTATCCCGGCACAGGCTGGACCGAAGATGCGCCCCATGCCAGAAAGCGGATCGTCAATGTGCCACTGCCCGCATATGCAGGTGACCAGGTCTACGAGCAGGTCGCAGACAGGATATTTGTTCCGTTTGTTCAATCCTTCAAGCCACAAATGATTTTTATTTCCGTAGGCTTCGATGCGCATTGGAATGATCCCATCACGTCGCTGGGATTATCCACGGCGGGATATCTGATGCTTGCCAAAAAGGTCCTTGCACTTGCCGAGGAATACTGTGATGGGAAAACCGTCTTCGTGCTCGAAGGCGGCTATGATCCGGTCAACGTTGCCAATGGAGCCGAAGCGGTCTTGATCGCGGCAACAGGCCGGGGTGAGTTGGATGCAGGTGATCCAAATCCGAACCAGGAGCCAGCTTGCGAGTCCCGAATCGAAGAAGTACGCAAGTGGCATGGGTTCTAAGCAAAAGCAGGATTACAAATACGCAAGCGTAATGAATCTGCAGAAGCCATCTTTTATAATGGCGCATCAGGAAAAGGAGTAATCAGCATGGCACGCAGACGAACCGTTGGCTATATTCAAAACGAATGGACATGTCCGAACTGCGGAACGCGCAACAAGGGCGGGACCAAGACTTGTGAAAATTGCGGCGCACCGCAGCCGGAGAACGTAAAATTCGAACTTCCCTCTGAACAAAAGTTCGTAACCGATGAAAACGCGGTCAAAGCTGCCGCGGCAGGCGCAGATATCCATTGCGGATTCTGTGGCACACGCAACCCTGCCACCGCAGAGACATGCTCGCAATGCGGAGGGGATCTAACGCAGGGCAAAGCACGCGAAGCGGGACGCATCATGCAAGCGCCTCCTCCACAGCCAAAAGTTGTCAAGTGTGATAATTGCGGGGTCGAGAACCCGGGCAGTAACGCCATCTGCTCGAATTGCGGTTCACCGCTACCAAAGATGGCTGCCGCGCAGGTTGCGGCAGCGGGCGTCATCCCATCACGTCCCGACACACCGATGAATGCCGCCGGGCCGGCAGCAAAGAAAACGAACTGGATGTTGATCGGCGGCGTTCTGGGGTTCCTTGCGCTGTGTTGTGTGGTGATCGGCGTCCTGTTTTTTCTACCGACTAAATCTGTTGAGGCAACAGTGGTGGATATACGCTGGGAAACGTCAGTGCCCCTGCAGGAAATTCAAGCTGTGGACTATAGCAATGAGCGCGGCAGTCCGCCTTCTGACGCATATAACGTGTCATGCCGCAATGACAGCCGCGATGTCTGTGAACAAACGACCATCGATCGAGGCAATGGCTACTCGGAAGTGGTCGAAGAATGTCACACGGAAACCGAGCAATACTGTTCCTATACAGTGGACGAATGGACGACCATCCAGACCTACACAATGGATGGCAATGATCTGCAGCCAGTGTATGAAAACCCCAATGTCTCAAGTGGTCAGCGTCTTGGCGGCGAATCGGAGGAATTGACTGTGACCTTCTCGACGGAAGACGGAGGTCAGGAAACATATTCACCTGATTCAGTCTCTGAATTCCAGCAGTTCACAGTGGGCAGCACCTGGACGCTGCAGATGAACGCAGTGGGCGGAATAAGAAGTGTAGATCCGTAAGATAAACGAGCCAACAGTTGAACCTTGAACTGTGTCCTTGCTGCTTAATAAGGAGACCAGATGACAGAGGATGATCGGGATTTGGGCGAAGAATTTGTCCGGCTTGCACTGGCAGTGGATGAACATCGTCAAGGATCGACATCAACACTGACCTGCCCATGCGAATATCCTTCTGCCCGGTTTGATCGCACACGAAGCATACCCCGGTCATCATACTGAGCTTTCGATCAAAGAACAGAAACTGATCAAAGAAAGGAACTTTCACGAATGCTATGTGAATTTGATCAACTCCCCCTCCTGCGTGATTGCAGAGGGAATTGCAACCTCCGCCCTGGAGACCGTTCTCTCTGATGCCGAACTGGAAGACTGGTTCCGCTCTGAACTATTACCCCGCGCCGGCCTGACCGATATTGATCCCGCCATGATCCTCGCGGTTTCCAACGCAGGAAATAAGATATCCGGGTTGACCGGTAACGCGGCTTTTATGCTTCACGATCAAAACAAGAGTGAAAGCGCAATAAGCGCCTACCTGCAAAAATTCGGGCTGGGAACTGAAAAAGAGGCGCAGCACACCATTAAGTTCATCTCCAACCCGCTGTACCGGTCCTATACGTTTACCTATCACATAGGGTATGACATCTTAAAGGAGTTGTTTTCAAAGGGGGATCGGGATCTGTACTTCAAACGATTATTGGAAGAGCCAGTCACGCCCAGCCAGATACAGAAATGGATCAGCAGCCGATAGATCCTTTATGATTGAGACAGCCTTGGGTTTTGCCGATTCAGAGTGCCGAAACGCGGCGATACTCCGTATAATCAACACATGGATAAATCAGTTGCAGTGATCGGCGGCGGCCCCGCAGGCTTAATGGCAGCGGAAGTCATCAGTGCGAGTGGCGTGAAAGTGGATGTATATGATTCCATGTCCTCGCTTGGACGAAAATTCTTGATGGCGGGCAAAAGCGGATTGAACATTACACACTCTGAACCCTTCGAACAGTTCGTTGCCCGTTATGGAAAACGACGGGCACAGATCGAACCGCTGCTCAAAAGGTTCGGACCTGATGAGCTGCGTGATTGGGTGGATGGATTGGGGATCGAAACATTTGTGGGAACATCCGGACGGGTCTTTCCAGTGGGGATGAAGGCCAGTCCGCTTTTGCGGGCATGGCTCAAGCGATTGAGCGATTCGGGCGTGACCTTTCACGTGCGTCACAAATGGACAGGCTCGCTCTCCGCTCAAGCCGCCGTCCCCGGCGGCGAGGACGCTGCCTGGAGAGTATTATTTGAGACTCCCGATGGTGTTATCACAGTGAAAGCTGACGCGGTCGTGCTCGCGCTCGGCGGCGGGAGCTGGGCGAGGCTCGGCTCGGATGGCGAGTGGGTCAATTGGCTGAGGCAGGCCGGGGCTGAGGTTGAACCGTTGCGTCCATCCAACTGTGGATTCGACGTGGCATGGAGCGCGCATTTTCGCGAGCGATTCGAGGGACACCCGATCAAGTCTGTCGTGTTGTCTTTTGGGCCGTTCCATCAGCAGGGTGAATTCATCGTAACAAAGGAAGGCGTGGAGGGAGGCTTGATCTATGCCGCGTCGGCATTGTTGCGCGATGAGATCGACGCAAGAGGCAGCGCGGCGATGATGCTCGATCTCGCACCGGACAGATCGCATGAATGGCTGGTGGAACGATTGTCAAGATCGCGTGGTTCACGCAGCATGGCAAATCATCTTGACAAGACCATAAACATCAAAGGCGTAAAAGCGGGGTTGTTACGCGAGTTTGTGTCAAAGGAGGATTTCTCGAGTGTACAACCCCTCGCGCATTTCATCAAGAATTTGCCGATACCTTTGATCGCTACCCGTCCACTGGATGAAGCCATCAGCAGCGCGGGCGGCGTGAGGTTTGAGTCACTGGATGAGCAGTTGATGGTGCAATCCATGCCCGGCGTTTTTTGCGCGGGCGAAATGCTCGATTGGGAAGCACCGACCGGCGGATACCTGCTCACGGCATGTTTTGCCAGTGGACATGCAGCAGGACTGGGCGCCCTGCAGTGGATCAAGGCTTTGTGACTACATTATCTCCCCCGAATGCCATATTTGGCGATATGGCACTGCCGGATACATGTCTGCATTACGTAAGATCCGGGTCAGGACCGCCGCTCATTATCGTGCCGGCAACTGTTTCCCTGATCAGGCAATGGCTGCCGCTCACGCAGTTCATGGGCCAGCGATTTACAAGTTATTTTTTTGAACTGCCCGGGCATGGTGGGTCAACCCCGTATCCCGAAAAATTCGAGAGTCGTTTCCTTCCCAAAACTGTGGAAGCATTTGTGGATAAATTGGGATATGACAGGTTCCACCTGATGGGTTTTTCGTTTGGGGGCTTGCTTGCACTGCGAACACTGGAGCATCTGCAGGACAGGATCGAAAAGGTGATTTTGCTATCGCCAAGTCTCAGCCGCCGCGCACTAAGGTGGTCAACGCCGCGCCAGTGGGCGTTCAGGGCATCCATCAGGGCAATGAAACAGACAACACTATTGCAAGGCATTCACTACATGATGAACGCGCCGCGTTTGGAGAAACCTCTTACCTATGCGTTAAGCCGGATCAGCAATGTGGATCAGCAGATCCTGGAGAATAAAAGCGCACTGCGCATGCCACTCTCCACGCTTGATGTATTCGCCCACACGCTGGATGAAATCTTTCAAACGGAATATCAATACGCAAATGCACCCTTCGAACACCCGTGTTATTTTGGCATGTCGGTCAACGATGATATTCTGGATTATGACTTAACAGAGCAGATCGTGCGCCGGCACTTCAGCCAGCTCACCATACAAAAATTCACGCATCCGTATCACCAGCCGCCCAGGCCGCCTACATTCGAATGGCTCAACAGCGAGTTTGGCCAATTCCTGGATACGATCAACTATTCTGTTTAACCTTAATTGGTTGACTCTTGGTCATGTCATGCTCCCGAAGG
>JBDTPH010000037.1:0-13189 GCA_039932795.1 Chloroflexota bacterium | reverse complement strand
GTTTCAGCCTATCATGCCTCATTTTTGCCAAAACCACAAAATCTATTAGAACCAGGAAAATTGCTACGTTGAACCGATCTATAAGGATCTGGCACCTGTTGAACTGATCCAAAAGGCAGACAAGGCAACCCTGATCGTCTGGGGAATGGGTTGCCCCAACTGCGTCACGCGTGTCCGCAACAGTCTTCTTACCCTGGAAGGTGTATACGGCGTGGATGTGTATTTGAACATGTCGGTGGCAGAGATCAGCTATGACCGCGAGAAGATCTCAGCCACTGAATTTATTGGGGCGGTCGCACGCGCAGGTAATGATGGAAGGCACGAGTATCGCGCCCAGTTAGTCGCAATGGAGTAAGAGGTTATCTGGAAGAGGAAAATCAGCGAATTCGGTCATAAGCGAAAATGCCTATTCAGAAACGAGTATTTTGGCGCTTTAGCAGGAGAAGGCGCAAGCCTATACTCAGGATTACAGGATAGAAAATGAGCACATTATTGCCATTTTTAACTTTAGACCAGACCTGTGCACAGGCGGATCATTGGATCCGGGAAAAGCTGACCCATGCGGGCTTGCACGTCGTACCGACGTTCGATCTGCAGATCGCCCGCCTGGCACATCCCGATTGCCAGTGCCCGAATCATGGCACAGAGCAGTGCAGCTGCCAGATGGTCATTCTTCTGATATATGGCAAACAAGAGGACCCGGCCACGTTGGTGATCCACGGACAGGATGGCAAAACCTGGATCTCCTTGGCGACTCGCATGGAAACCCACTCCCGCCAAAGTCTGGAATCTTCCGTCCGCCATATGCTGATTCATCATCATCCCCTTGCATCCACTCTGGTAGATGCAACCATCGCAGAGCGCTGAATTTAAGAAGCATCCCATATGAAAACAAACCTAACAGCGATCGATTCTGTAATAAACCTGCGGGATACGGCAACAACGATAACGCGCGAGCGCTACCAACGCATCTCTTCCATATATGACAGAGATGGGTATATCCTGCTGTTGGAACACGTCCGTATCGATCATCCCATCATCGGTCCGCTAATGGACCTTTTATCTCCAGTGGTTGCCCATCTCAACGGAGCCAGCATCAACCGCCGAACAGTTGATAATGTTCGCGCAGCCGGATTGAAAATCGATCACGTTTTGGATTTGGACGGGATGGGCATGTTCAAGCTCATCATGGCACGCCCTGGTGCTTGAGCCATCCACATCCAACCATTCACCTTTGAGGAAAGATCATGAGCAGAATCAAAGTTTCCAAATCCGCTACAATATCACAAAATGAAACCAGGAAGCGTAAGGAATGGCCTGTTGTTGTGTATTTCTGGACAATTGGACTGGCGTTGGTCGGCTATCTGATTGCCCGCGTCGTGCTGGATGGCTATCCCCATCCGTATCATTGGGGAACTGGTATTGCCGGCGCTTTGTTCGGCATCGGTATTGGCTGGATATGGTATCGCTGGCACGGTGACATCTTTTAGTGTGCGCGTTTCTTTATCAAATCTTCACATAACCGTGAACAATAGTTTAATAGCACTTGATATGATGAAGCTATAAGTTCAAAAGCATCTTGGAAGATAGGAAACTTTCACAGAAAGGAAAAATTACTATGATGGGTGGCAGCATATTTGGTATGCACGGCTTCTGGGGGATGGGTCTGCTTGGCCTGATTTTCAACCTGGCGATTATTGTTGGGATCGTGATCCTCATCGTCTGGGCAGTCAAGCACTTTACCAGTGGCAATCCTGTGCCTGGCGCCAGCGCTCAGACACCTCGTGAAATTCTGCAATCGCGCTATGCACGCGGTGAGATCACTCGCGATCAATATCAGCAGATGCTGAGTGACCTGGCGTAAATGGCAAAAGTCTGATCAAAAAAGCAGTGGGCAAAATTGCCTGCTGCTTTTTACTTTATCGAATCACCAACCTCGAAAGTTGCTTTGCTCTCTCAAGTAGCGCTCGACGCTTGAGCCGGTATTCCTCCGCGCTGATTCCTTTCTGCTCATGGGTTTCGTCCAGAAGCGCGACTTCCGTGATCAGTTCATCAAGCATCGGCGCATCTGATAATGGAGGGCTGTTCTCACCCTCCTTTACCTGATCAGATAGGCGCCACCACCAGATACCTAGGCCTATAACTGCAAAACCTAAGAAAGCAGCACCGACCGCGAACAGGTTGCTCGTGTTGTTACCAGCTCCATCCGGTTTCACATTGGAAAGGAATACACCATTTTTGGATTTGTTATCCTTTAGTGTCATTGCCTACAGTCTTAAAATGCCAACAAAGCTGGAAAAGCCAAGATCACCTCAAACACAAGGATGAGTCCGGTTCGTCTGCTCTTGGAGCAGAGTCCGTACTTGCGACAACGTATTGCTCGGACATGGTTTACTTTTCCTGGATCGATGCCGGCAGCGAACCCGTCTGTTGCTGATGATGGGAGTGCTGTTCCGCCGATCCATGGTCATGTCCCATGAATCTCATCATCAACAAATGCGAGAGCGGGCAAAGCAAAATCATGCCGTAGAACAAGACATTGTTGAGGGGGACTTTAAAGACAGAAACCAGTACGACACCGATGACTGGAATTAAGCAGCAGAGAAGCATGAGGAACATATGTGATTTTTTCATGGATAGACCTCCAGGATTTGTTGTATGGCTTTGTCAGCAATGGATGTATCTGAAGCAAGCCAGATGACCAGATTGTTATACCCTTCACGGTCACAAATTGCGCCTTTTTACTCTGCGGGAAGCGCAATTTGTGACCGGGGGCATTATAGATGTGATGGAAAGGATGATAACGATGAATCTCAGAATCATGCTCAAGCTGCTTCATACCCTTGAACAACTACGAAAGCACGAGCATTGGACGCGCCAGCAACTGACAGACTATCAAGCGAAGGCATTGCTTGAGCTACGAAAGTATGCATACGAGCGTTCTCCTTTCTATCAAAGGTTCCACAAGGGTCTCGTGGACCGGCCCTTACATGAACTCCCGGTACTGACCAAGTCCATGATGATGGAAAACTTCGATGCTCTGGTCACCGACCGGACCCTCCATCTGGACGACGTCCGTGCCTTCGCTGAATATGGAGACGTGGGGCAGCGCTTCAAAGATCGCTACTATGTGACCGCGACGTCCGGCAGCAGTGGTCATCCCGGATTTTTCCTTTTCGATGAATCAGAGTGGACCTCCATACTTGCTTCCTTCGCCCGGGGTCAGGAATGGTCCGGCGTGAAAATCAATCTCACCCGCCAACAGAAGATGGCGACGGTGGCGTCCATCAGTCCCTGGCATATGTCTTCACAGGTGGCAGCCACGGTCAAAAGCTGGTGGCGTCCATCACTGCGTATTCCTGCGAGCCAGCCGCTTGCAAAAACAGCGGAACAACTCAATGAGTGGCAGCCGGAGGTTTTGATCTCCTACGCATCCATGGCCGGTGCCTTGGCAGAGGAACAGCTTGCACAGCGACTGAAGATTCATCCCAAGGTTGTGTATGTTGCATCCGAAGTGCTAACCTCCCAAACGAAACAACGGGTTAGAGAAGCCTGGGGCGATGAACCGTACAACCAGTACGCCTCAACCGAAACTGCCAGTGTTGCTAGTGAGCATAAATCGTGCAGGCATATGTACTTCTATGAAGACCTGCTGATCACAGAAGTTGTAGATGAACAATATCGCCCTGTGCCTGCAGGGGAATATGGCGCAAAGATCCTTGTCACAACACTATTTAGTCGCACACAACCGCTCATTCGCTATGAACTGAATGACCGCGTTCGAGTCAGCGCTGAGACACATACTTGTGGACTGCCGTTCGCGGTACTCGAAAGCATTCAAGGACGTGTGGAAGATAGCCTTACACTACCTGCCATCTCTGGGGGTACTATTCTGATTCGCCCATTGGTGATCAACCGCATCATGGATATTGCTCCGGTCAGCGGATGGCAGATTAGTCAACAAGCCGATCAAGGTCTGGTTGTATTGCTGAACGGAACGCGTAACGGTATGACGGATGAGTGGCTCGCGGAACAAATCAATAAATCGTTGTTAGAAGACGGCGCACAGGTGCCTTATGTAAGGATCCAACGTGTGTCGGAAATCCCAAAGACAGCAGCGGGAAAGTCCCCGTTGATCAAAGCCTACCAACCGCCATCCCTGTAAGATGGCAGTCACTGTGTACACATCCACCCTTTCACGGAACATACTGGCACGATAACTTTGGCACACCCATGAGTCGAGGCTGCGTCAACATGCGGATTGACGAAGCCGGATGGCTTTTTCGCTGGGTCCATCCCATCCATGATCAGGGTCGTGTTTATTCTCCGGGGTATGGAACCCGGGTTGTGATAAGACCATAGGATTCCGTACTATTACACTGCACATAAGCCGTTTTGCTTATTCCTTCACAGGCCATTCGGCGCTAAACCTTTATGAACCTATTGATTATGATCTGTTTCATCAGCAGGAAAATTCCATTGATGGCAAGTTGAAAAGAGAGGTTTCATGAGCAAGAAGACAAAGAAGAAGCGGCAACAAAAAAAGTTTCCCTGGGTAATCGTCGTGGTGGTAGTCGCACTTGCTACAGCTGCCATATTCCTCTCTTCGAAACCCGGCCCGGATGATAGTGGCGGGACTCCAGCCATTGCCGTCGACGACCAAAACATCGACATGGGATACATCAAACTGGGTGAATATCGGACCATCAAGATCAAAGTAACGAACACTGGAGACGGTGTCCTTCGCTTCAAAGATGCGCCCTATCTTGAGGTGGTCGAAGGATGTTGCCCACCGGAACTCTCCGTAGGCACCATGGCTCTTAATCCAGGGCAAAGTACCTATGTTCAAACCCCTGAATTCATGAGGCATGCAGGCATGGATGGCAAGCACGACTTTTCCATTCATCTCAAGACAAACGATCCCAAGACTCCAGAACTGTTGGTGCATGTTCTGTCCGACTGGGGACCCTAAAAGAATATCAGTCGGCATCTAAAACGTCATTTAGTCCCTGCAATACCTTGCGCCTCCACCATCTTCCTTCACTGAAATATTCAGGCATGGAACATGGTAATGCAGAACCCTAACGGGTGAATACTGCTTTATCTTTATCTCCGTTTCGCCATAATGCTTGAGTCTGCAATAGGCAAAATTGCCTATAGAGCATCAAGCCAAAAGGCTCTGCATCCCTGGAGGCAGATCACTTTATATTTGGACTACAATTCTCCAATTCGCCAGAGGATACATGAAAAAGACTTCGATTTTTGTATTAATTGTTTTTACCTTGATTGCTGCAGCGTGTTCTCCTGCTACACCACGAACACAGGAAAGTGGCAACATGCCAATGGGGGATAATGGCATGCTGACTGCAACACCGGGAAGTATGATGGCAGAAAACCCCGAAGCATCCCACATGATGGAACCCATCACGGCTCCAAATATCCAACCTGCTGCAGAAACCGAAGGTGGCCAACCTTTAGAATTCCGTGAAGAAAATGGCGTAAAGGTTTTCGAGTTGACTGCAAAAGCGGTCGAATGGAACATTCTTGATAACGTATCGGTTACTGCATTTACCTATAACGGAACCATGCCTGGACCGATGATCCGTGTCACCGAAGGCGATCAGGTTCGGATTGTGGTGAAGAACGAACTGCCTGAAGCCACAACCATCCATTGGCATGGAGTCGAAGTCCCCAATGCGATGGATGGCGTCCCCGGAGTCACACAAGATCCGATTGAGCCGGGCGAAACATTTACCTATGAATTCACAGCCAAGCCTGCAGGAACATTCATGTACCACTCCCATTTCGAAGGCGATGTGCAGGTGAGTGCCGGACTCTATGCCCCGTTCATCATTGACCCCAAAGAGTCGGAAGCCAATCCACCCGCCGTGGACAAGGTATTGATGATCTCGGAATCGCTGCTGAAGGATGGGCAAACATACGCGCCCATGCCCATGAGCGGCATGGAACCCAATTACTTTACGATCAATGGTAAATCCTTTCCGGCAACAGAGACCATCACGGTAAAGAAGGGCGAGCGCGTCAGACTGCGCCTGATCGGTATTGGTCAGTTCATTCACCCCATGCATTTACATGGTTTTCCATTCAAGATCGTTGCCACCGATGGACATCCTGTTCCAGAAGCCGCGCAACTGACGAAGGATACCGTCAGCGTCGCACCTGGTGAACGCTACGATATCGAGTTTGTTGCCACTGAAACAGGTCAGTGGATGCTGCACTGTCACATCCTGCACCATACCACCAATGAAAATGTCGAGCCTGGCGGCTTGATGTTGATAATCAATGTAGTCGAATAATTTATTCTCAGAGGAGCGAATAAAAATGCGTAGGTTGCTCTTTGTCAGTTTGTTTGTTGTCTTGTCGGTTTTGCTTGCAGCTTGCGGTGGTGGAGCTACGCCCGCGGCAGAAAGTTCTGCCAGGCCGGTGTATATCAAGGTCGAGTCGAGCCCCTCCCCGGCTGGAGTGGGTGACGCTGAACTCATCTTTACCATTACCGATGCCAAGGGAAGTCCGATCGAAGGTGCAAGAGTGGATGTCTCGGCCGACCATACCGATATGACCGGAATGGGCATGAGCGGTGCAGCCACAGACCAGCGTGCTGGACGGTATTCCATCAATGCCAACTTCAGCATGACTGGCAACTGGAAGCTTACCGTGTATGTTCGTAACGACGCGGGACTGGATTACAAGGAAGATATTGAGTTCAAGGTTCAATAGTCTCTTGCAATAAGTCAAAGGTCTATAATGGTACATATTACTATCAAGGATGATGCATGAGCTCCAGAACAAAACGAGAAGAAAGACGTGAACAAACTCGCAAGAAGAAAATGATTTCTACCTTGATCTGGGTAGGCATCGGTATTGCTGTCCTGGCAGTTCTTGGCGTCGTAGTTTGGCAGGGAGTGAAGCCTGCAGCAGGAGAATCTATTCCTGTGATGATAAGTTCTCCCCATATCGACACGGACACAGATCCCGGTCAGTACAATTCCGATCCTCCCACATCCGGTCCACATTACCCGGATGAGGCGGAGGTGGGGTTCTTCGATACCAATATTTACCAGTATCCCGCTGGCTACCTGGTTCATAACCTGGAGCATGGCTATATCATCTATTGGTACAACTGTAACCAACTTTCCGACAGTGCCTGCACAGAACTAAAAAAACAGATCAAAACTATTATGGATGAACTGGGCGGTACAAAATTAATCGCCTACCCCTGGCCATCGCTGGATGTTCCTGTGGTCGCCACTTCCTGGGGACGGCTGCAAAAGTTTGAAACATTTGATGCGGAGCAAGCCAAAGCTTTCTATCGTGCCAATCTCAATCGCGCGCCGGAGCCGAACGCGCAGTAAGGAAAAAATGTCTGCCACTGCAACCGCTCTTGCCCCGAAACCGAAGCAGTCCATTATTAGCTGGATTTCCAATCACTGGTTCGAGACGTTTCTGATTGTCTATGGACTGTGGGTCTTCACGCCCTGGCTTGCACCGCTGTTCATGAAGCTGGGTTGGAATAGTGCGGGAAATGTGGTTTACTTTATTTACTCCTTCTTTTGTCACCAATTGCCGGAGCGTTCCTTCTTCTTCTTCGGCGACAAGAGGATGTATTCCGTCAGTGAGATCCAGGCGGCCTGGCAAAACACGGTCAACCCGATGATCCTGCGACAGTTCATCGGCAATGAAGCCATGGGCTGGAAGATCGCCTGGTCCGACCGCATGATTTCCTTTTATACTAGCGTGTGGTTCTTTGCTGTGCTGTGGTGGCCCTTACGGAAAAAGATCAAGCCGATCTCATGGTTGGCTTTTGCCCTCCTGCTCATCCCGATCGCGCTGGATGGTGGGTCGCATGCGATCAGTGATTTGGCCGGCATCGGTCTGGGCTTTCGTGACACCAACCAGTGGCTTGCAGTTCTGACGGATCATTCACTGCCGATGAGCTTTTATTACGGTGACGCTCTTGGTTCGTTTAATTCATGGACACGTTTCATCACCGGACTTCTGGCCGGTCTGGGTATTACCTGGCTGGCATTCCCTTATATTTTCCAGTCACAAAACCTGAATCAAAAACTGGATCAAATAGATTACGGAGTCATCATTGAGCAAATCAAGAACAAAGATACGCGTTCTGTTAGCTGACGATCACAGGATCGTACGGCAGGGGGTTCGCCAGTTACTGGAAAGTGCAAAAGATATCGAAGTCGTTGCCGAAGCGGCAGACGGCGCAGAAGCACAGTCCATGATCGAACAGCACAAGCCGGATGTGGCAGTACTGGATATCCAAATGCCCAAAGCCAGCGGCATTGAAGTGACACGCTGGCTGCGTGCCCACATGCCTCAGGTTGGCGTGCTGATCTTAACCGCCTATGATGATGATCCGTATGTGATGGCTGTGCTGCAGGCTGGTGCCAATGGGTACGTACTGAAAACAGCCAACGCAGATGATCTAATCCAGGCAGTACACGATGTAAATGAAGGCAAGTCTGCACTCGATCCGGCGATCACCAAGAAACTGATGTCCAATATCTTCAAGCACGCAGATAACAAACCAGTGGAACCTCTGACAGATCGCGAATTGGATGTACTGCGGCTCGCGGCAAAAGGATTTACCAACAAAGCCATTGGTATTCAGTTGACCATCAGTGACCGGACCGTCCAGGGACACCTGGCTCACATCTTCGCCAAGATGCAGGCCAACAGCCGCACGGAGGCAGTCATGCGCGCCGTCCAGCTTGGTTGGATTTCCCAAACTCCGGGTCCGATTACCGAAGAATGAAGGCTTCTCATACTCCCCTGCTTCGTGGACTCACCGCGCAGGTCTTTGCGATCACGGTCCTGCCGCTCACTTTATTGTTGTTGATCATTACCTTTACGAGTGTTTTCCGCCATCAACAGGATATGCGTGCCCTGGTGGGGGAAAGGGATGAGCGCGCTGTCCAATCTGCTGCCGTTGCCCTGGACGCCGAGCTGCACCATCGCGCTGCCAATATCTCCAATCTTGTTGCGCTGGCTGAAATTACGAATAAGCCCACTTTGGTGACGGCAACAGATGACCTGGCTGCTGATTTTGACGGTGGTCTGGCCTATCTGACGGCTGACGGACAATTGATAACGACTACGGGGGATCCCAAGATGTGGGAGGCTGCGCTGCAATATGAAGTGTCACTTGCAACGCCGCGGGTACTATCGTCTGCATCCGTCGTTCGGCCTGTTTTCTCAGATCCTTTTTTGGATCCACAATCCAAGCGTACATTGGTTATCGTCTCTGAGTATTCCCCACCACTACAGATGATTGTAGCAGGAGCGTTTTCCCCGGAGCACCTTGCCAACCAGGTTCTTTCCGCTTCCTATACAGCGAGTGAACTCGCGAAAATATATCTTCTCGACTCATCGAGGCGACCTCTGTATACCAGCGCTTCAGGATCAGCCGAACCATTGGACGCAAATCATCCAGGTGTGACTGAAGCACTGCGAGGCGAAAGTGGAGCTCTGTATGTTCAGATGGAAGATAGCGAACATGTAATCGCATACAGCCCGATTACTCCCACGGGCTGGGTTTTGATTACCGAAGAATCCTGGGAGGAGGTGGTCAGTCCTTCATTGGAGATGACGCAGATGGCTCCCCTGGTGATCGTACCCGTCTTCATTCTTGCTCTGATTGCCCTCTGGTTTGTAGCAACGAAGATTGTTCAACCTCTTCAGAAATTGGAGGATAAGGCTGCGGCGCTCGCCTGGGGAGATTTCAACGCGATCGAAGAATCTGTCGGTGGTATTTCAGAAGTACGACACCTGCAGATGGAACTTGCAGAAATGGCTCGCAAAGTCCAGGCAGCCCAGGAGGGATTGCACGATTACATTGGTGCCATCACCGCTGCCCAGGAAGAGGAACGGCTGAGGCTGGCGCGTGAGATCCACGACGATACCATTCAATCCGTGGTCGCACTCAAGCAGCGCGTCCAGCTGGCAGGTAAGTCTGTGAGGGCAGGGAGTGCGCGTGACGCCCTAAAAGAACTTGAAACCCTGGCGGAAAAAACGGTGGAAAATCTTCGCCGCCTTACACGTGCCTTGCGGCCCATTTATTTGGAAGATCTCGGACTTGTCACTGCCCTAAACATGCTGGCGAATGAATCAAGCCAGGCCGGAATTTTGAAGGTTGACTTTCGCTTGATCGGGGACGAACGGCGCCTATCCGGCGAGGTTGAGTTGGCTCTGTATCGAATCGCACAGGAAGCGCTGAACAACGTCATGCACCACGCGCGAGCGGAACACGCCATGCTGCAGATCACCTTTGACAAGGACATTAAGCTTGAGGTCACAGATAACGGCGCCGGGTTTGTTGTGCCGAAGAGTCCAACGGAGTTTGCACCGAGTGGACATTTTGGATTGCTGGGTATGCGGGAAAGGGCTGACCTGATCGGCGGCCGTCTTGAAGTGGAGAGTGAGGTTGGAAAAGGAACGCGGCTGTGCGTCGGGCTGGGCTCATCCCCAGGGCAATCGAAAAAGAAACGAAGAGGTTCGTGACCTTCGACTTCACCCAAAGTAGGACAATGAATAATTCAGTGTGATTTCACCTGTCCATGAACAGGACGATTTGCTTTACTCACCAGATCCATTTTTTGACACACTTCACATACGATAATCAAACGGGTATGGGCATTCATCATGGTGTTGTGCAGGCATCGTTCAAATCAAGCAATCCTGTCATCATCCTGCAACTCTTGCCGTAGCGTGTCAGCTGGAACCAAGCCGCGGTCTTCTTCGTCTCACCTGAGGAACACTCATGAACAAAAATTCCTTCACGCTGTATTCGGTTGTATTGCCTGGCATAGGATGCCTGCTGCTGGCTGTCTTCGGTTTATTTATCTTTGCGCGCCCCGCTCTGGCCTCCATGATGAATACACCTGCACCCACACAGGAGGTTCTTTGGGCGCCTGTATATGTTCCGAAGCCTACTATCACTCCACAAGACGTGCAGGTCATTGCTCCATTAGAAACTGCTGTTAATGAATCGGCCGGTCCAACCGAGGTGGAAAGTGAAACTCCAGCCGATGCATTGCGTTCCACAGACACGCCGGGCATGGTGATGGACATCGTTGACAACGGTTCCTCAAATTCAAACAGTCCTTCCCCAGAAGAGGAGAAGCCAGATGACGGGCGCTGGATCGATGTAAACCTTTCTGAGCAGCGCATCTACGCCTACGAAGGCAATGTCATGGTGAATTCGTTTATCGTCTCGACCGGTCTGCCAGACACTCCGACTGTTACTGGCGCGTACAGGATCTATGTGAAAGTTCCGGTCCAGGATATGTCGGGCCCTGGCTACTATTTACCCGATGTGCCCTGGGTGATGTTCTTTTATGATGAGTATGGCTTTCACGGCACATACTGGCATAACAACTTTGGGACTCCCATGAGCCGTGGCTGCGTGAACCTTCGGATCGAAGATGCAGAATGGCTGTACAACTGGGCGTCCGTTGGCACACGGGTAAACGTCCATTACTAACTTGGTTAATGCTGCACCAACACGATCATGATCGCAAAAGACTGTTCTTTGGAACGGTCTTTTGCTTTTTACCAGTCGGTGACGTGTCCATGATTGATAAGCGAAAATGCCTATCTGCAAATGGGGGTTTTGGCGCTTATTCAGAATTCCCCCCAGACCTATACTAAGACCAACAGGATTCGAATATGAGTACCCTACTTCCATTTTTGGTTATCGAGAACACCTGCACTCAGGCTTTGACGCTGGTCAATGAAAAATTGACCGAAGCAGGTTTTCGCACCGTGCAGACATTTGACCTTCAGACTGCCCGCCTGGCACATCTTGGATGTCAGTGTCCACACCACGGGACATCCGACTGCAACTGCCAGATGGTGATTCTGCTTGTGTATGGCAGGCAGGATGACCCGGCGACCTTGATTATTCATAGTCAGGATGAGAAAACCGGCCTTTCCCTTTCTGGTCCGATGGGAGACCATGCCACTCAAAATCTGGGAGCCGCAATCCGACGTATCCTTGTATCGCAAATCAGCCATGCCTCTGCTCCAATGGAATTGACCTATGAACCCCGAACCTGACCCGAAAATCGTACGTCGTCTGCGCTGCGCCCCGGGACATTTGAATGCGGTCATCGAAATGACGGAATCTGGTGAGCCCTGTGAGCAGGTCCTGCATCAACTGAATGCGGTGCAGGCGGCGTTACAAACAGCGGGCGTCAGGATCATTGAATGCCAGGCTCGGTCAAGCCAGGATATTATTCTGAACTCCACTTCCATCACACAAAGAACTGCCGAGTTACGGCATCTCCATTCCTTATATACAATTTTCGTCAAACAATACAGTAAAGAACGAGGTCAACTATGAGTAAGACTCTGTCAGAACTATCACTGCCCATCAGCGGCATGAGCTGTGCATCATGCGTTTCACACGTGGAAGGCGCGCTAAAGGAACTACCAGGTGTTTCCAGTGTGCTAGTCAACCTGGCAACGAACAAGGCGAATCTCACCTACGATCCGCAGTTGGCCAGCCTGGATGATATGCGACGCGCCTTGGATGATGTGGGATACGCCATTGCCAATACTGAGATCACTCTGGATATCCGCGGCATGACATGCGCATCCTGTGTTGCACACGTGGAGGGCGCTATGAAGGAACTCCAGGGTGTCCAGAATGCGATCGTCAACCTGGGACTCGCAACAGCTCGTGTCACTTATGTTCCAGGTCTGGTCTCCACGACGGCTATGAAGCGGGCTGTGCAGGATGTTGGTTATGAAGCACAGGAACGCAGTGAAGGTGTGGATGCCCTCGATCGCGAAAAGAATGCGCGCGAGGAGGAGATTAAAATCCAGGGTCGCAACCTGATCATTGCTGGCATCATCGGTCTGGTTGTCATGACCGGAACGTTCTACGACATGCTGGGACCGCTAAAGGCATTTGTCCCGGAATTTCTTTCCTATAAATGGGTCATCGGTTTGCTCACTACACCGATCGTGCTTGGTCCTGGCAGACAATTCTTTTCCAATTCATGGCGTGGTCTCAAACACGGCGTCACCGACATGAACCTGCTGTATGCTACCGGCATCGGGGCAGCGTACGGTATTGCCGTAATTAACACACTTTTTCCCAACGCCGGCTTTGGTGGTGAAGGTGCAACCTTCTTTGAAAGTGCAGCCT
>JBDTPH010000036.1:0-2388 GCA_039932795.1 Chloroflexota bacterium | reverse complement strand
CGAAATTGGTAAGCTGAAAGTGGAACTGGATTGGCTCAAAAAAAAGTCTGGGATCGTGTGTCACGAACACAAGTGAGAACTTGTGATGCTGTACTAGAGATGGGAGTAGGTCTCCCGGAATCGGCTTGCAGGAGCAGGTTCCAAACCGCCCAGTGCGGCTGCGTCCAAAAGGCGTGGTCGTGAGCGACTGGGGAAAAGGCATTGTTAAAGATGTCAGGTACGTGTTGAAAAGATGAGCGAAAGCAAACCGTCCGATGACGCATCGTTAACTTTATAAAACGCTGTCAAAACTGGAGTCGGATTCCAACTCCAGGATTAGTCGGGACGACACCTGATTACGGGCCCGACGGCAGCCGGTGTATAGGCGGCATGAGTTCAACACAGGCTCTGGTAGGGAACGTGAGAACCTCGTTTCAGATGTCAAGGGAAATGACAAATGGCAGACACCATGAGAAAGAATACCGAAGCTGGAACGAGGGGCGGAGCTGCCCATAGTAGTGTTGAAACCTTTGTAATGAAGGTGGAGCCAAGGGGCGGCGTTATCCTGTTGACGAATGTAGCCAACCTGCTATGCGGGGATGAGTGACATGACATCAACAAAACCTTATAGCATTGCGAAGCGCACTGTATGGGAGGCGTACCAGCAAGTAAAGGCCAACCGAGGCGCAGAGGGCATTGACGATGAAACGATCGCAATGTTCGATCAGAACCTGTCAAAGAATTTGTATAAGCTGTGGAACCGGATGTCGTCTGGATCGTATCTCCCGCCGCCGGTCAAGCAAGTGGAAATTCCGAAGAAATCGGGCGGAACTCGAAAACTAGGTATACCTACTGTGTCAGATCGGATTGCGCAGACCGTTGTCAAACTCATCATTGAGCCGACACTTGACCCGATGTTCCATCCAGATTCTTATGGATATCGGCCTGGGAAATCGGCGAAACAGGCGATTGCCATCACCAGGAAACGGTGCTGGGAATATGACTGGGTGGTCGAATTTGACATCAAGGGTGCCTTTGATCACATTGATCATGGGTTGCTGATGAAGGCGGTTCGCACTCACATCAAAGAGGACTGGATTCTGATGTACATCGATCGGTGGCTGACAGCGCCGTTTGAACTGGATGATGGTTCTCGTTTACCGCGAGACAGCGGTACACCTCAAGGGGGTGTGGTCAGTCCGATCTTGATGAATCTGTTCATGCACTATACGTTCGACTGCTGGATGAAGCGCACCTATCCTCAATGTCCTTTTGCCCGCTACGCTGACGATGCTGTGGTGCATTGCCGCAGTCTGAAGCAAGCGGAAGACATGATGCAATTGATCGCATCACGGCTGGAGGAATGCAGATTGACGATGCATCCTGAGAAATCAAAGATCGTGTATTGCAAAGACAGTAATCGTACCAAGGCCTATCCGCAAGTGCAGTTCACGTTCCTCGGCTTCACGTTTCGGCCAAGGAGTGCTAAGAACAAGCGAGGTCGTCTATTCGCTAGCTTTCTACCCGCGGCGAGTGATGACGCTTTAAAACGGATGAGGGACAAGGTACGGGAGTGGCGGCTAAATCGCCAGACCCCGGTGAGGCTTGCCGATCTGGCGGCGCAATACAACCCGATGATACGTGGGTGGTGGAATTATTATGGGACGTTTTACAGTACGGCTATGTACGGATTATTTTGGTACATAGACCAGAAACTAACGCGATGGGCCAGACGGAAATATAAAACATTGGCCGGAAATATCCGGCGCAGTGCGGAATGGCTCGGCAAGATGAAGGAAGTCTGTCCCACGATGTTCAGCCATTGGTGTTATGCAGGGAAATGAGGTTGGATAACGGGAGCCGGATGACGCGAGAGTGTCACGTCCGGTTCTGAGAGAGGCTCAGGGCGAAATACCCTGGGTCTACTTACCAGCCTGCCATGATCCGACAAGAGTGGATCGATCCGGAGGATGCGGTGGCCGTGGTTCAGCAATGCGTTCTGGCTGGAGTATCGCGCGCCACGGTGTATGCGCAGCAAGCGCCCAAGCCGGTCGATGAACTCAATCTGCTGCATAGCCGCCTGATCGACGAGGAATACACCCGGCATCCGTTCTATGGCACCCGCAGGATGGTCGTCTATCTCATGACCGTAGGCCACACCGTTAATCGCAAGCGGGTCCAACGGTTGATGCGGGAGATGGGGCTGGCGGGCATGGCGCCGGGGCCCAACACCAGCCGGCCGCATCCGGAGCACAAGGTCTATCCCTACCTGCTGCGCGGCGTTTCCGTGGTCAGGCCAAACCAAGTGTGGAGTACGGATATCACCTACATCCGTCTGGCACGTGGTTTCGTCTATCTGGTGGCGATCATCGACTGGTACTCGCGACGCGTGCTCAGCTGGCGGATCAG
>JBDTPH010000035.1:0-24823 GCA_039932795.1 Chloroflexota bacterium | reverse complement strand
ATTTAGCAAGCGTGAATTCGAAGAATACTTTAAGTTCACATTTGTTCGTAATCCATGGGACCGTCTGGTATCAGCATTTCTCTTCTTGAAAAAAGGAGGCGCGAATAAAGCAGACAGGCAGTGGGCACACGAAAATCTTTCCCGTTTTGCAGATTTCAATAGCTTTGTCACCGGATGGGTGGATCGGAAAAATGTCAATAAGTGGAAACACTTTGTACCTCAGTATAAATTTTTGTGTCAGCCAGGAAGTCGGACTCCAAGCGTCGATTTCATTGGCTACTTTGAACACCTAAACGAAGATTATGCTTATGTCCAAAAAAGGTTGGGGTGTCATTCAAGCCTGCAGCACTTGAATAAGACTGAAGGAGGCAAGAAGGATTATAGAGAGTATTATACGGAGGCTGCGAGGAAGATTGTGGCTGATGTTTATCAAGAGGATATTCATATGTTTGGTTATAACTTCGACAACGCTCTTTTGAAGAGGTAAGTGAACGTCCCTTGAATAGTATGAGCTCTCTTTGTTGGGTCTCACCCACATAAAGCCAATCAATAAAAAAGAGAATGGGCTATGCCCATTCTCTTTTTGTGTTTAAAGGCGGCTTAAATAACCGGACTGTATTGAATCCCGGATCATTTCGGTTTTATCAATTTGGATGCATCTCCATTCGTTACAGGCTGGGATGGATGAAATGCATTGAGTTGTTCAGCAGGTATAGCCGCCTGTAAGACTGGTTCCGCTTTCTCAAGCAAGCCAGTAAGCCTTTCCATGCTGCTGAGCACAAGGGGTGGAGGTACTTCATCCATCTGATCTATCGCATCCTGCAGGCGTGTCTGTCGTTCTTTGAGATCTGAAACAGGAATTGCCGGCCCTTCCGCCGCACGATCAGTGACGAGAAGTTTCCACAGAACTTGACATACCACCGAGATGGGCGGCGCTGCAATAATTCCCAGTAGGCCGAAAGCATCTGCCATGGCCAGGAGGATAACAAACGTCAAAACAGGATTATCAAGCGTACGCCTAAACAGACGCGGGTCAACCAATATCTCCAGGGCGATCAGGACGACCAGGGTATAAAGAACTGTGGAAAGGCTTAGCTCTGCACTGATTAACAATCCCGACACAAGAGGCAGAATTAGAGCCATTGCACCCCCCACTACGGGTATCATCCAGGCTACTGCGCCGGTGACCGCCAGAAACGCGGGGTATGGCGATCCAAGCAGCCAATAACCAAGGCCTAACAGTACTACAGCCAGTAGGCTTTGGATTAATTCGCTGCGGGTGTAGGCGCCGATATCCTTCTCAATGTTCCGCCAGATATCCCGCGCATGTTTGCGTTGTTCAGCGGGAAGTAACGATAGCCAGAGGCGCTCAAAATGATTTTGGTTGATGCTCCAGTAAATGCTCAGGAACAGAATAACGAAAAGGCCGCCCAGAAGGCCACTAATGCCCTCCGTAAAGCCGAGGACTGCAGACAATACAAGCTCCGGTTCACTGGTGATCGCATTAAAGAGTTGATTTGGTGCGGGCAGCCATCCATCCAGCCCTTGCAGCCAGGAGGGTAACATCCACTCATTTTGCACCGATAGTTTCCCGGTTAACTGTTGAAAGTCCCCAACCAGAAATCTTTCGAGAAGAAAAATCAAAACGCCAGAGATAGCCAGCCCAGCCACGTACTGGAAAATCAAACGGAAGCGTGTAACCAGGTTGCGTCGGGATTCGCTTTTGGAAATTGACCGGAACGTTGCTGCAAGCACTAGTGAGATCAGAACATACAGGACCACAATACGGAACTGCCATAGCGCCACCAACGCGAGCAGCGTCGTCATGACCGCTGTACCAATTAGGGCGAGTCGCTTGGTCATACTGTACCCGAATTGCTGGCCTGAGCCAATAGTTCATCGAGATCGGTTGTGATCGTTTCTATCTCATCCATCACCTGTTCAATCTGCATGATCGCCTGATCCGAGCCTCCCTTTTGGTGCCGTGCCTGTTTGCGCATGTCCTGAATGAAATCCTGGGCTTCGTAGCGAAGCCGGCTTGCATAATCGCGTCCGGCAGTGGGTTCCATTTCCACCGTCGTTTGCTGAAAGACAAAGTGATTGAGCGCAAGCTGGATAATGGCTGCGATCGGAATTGCCATGAGTGCTCCGGCAATGCCAAACAACGTGGTAAAGGCAAAAAGCGCGAGGAGTGTTACGAACGGATTGACTCCCACAGTTCTTTTCATGATGCGCGGTACCAGCAGGCTGTTCTCCAATTGCTGAATGATTGTGGTCGCAACAATTACCCAAATAAGCCGGTCCGCAGCAATCGACCAGGCAACTAGCGCCGCAGGGATGGCTCCAAGAAGGGGGCCGATCATTGGAACAGCTTCCAAAACGCCCGCCGCAAGCGCAAGTACAAAGGCATTCGGCAGGCCTATTAACGAATAAGAAATCAATGCCAGAATACTGATTGCCAGGCAAAGGATACCTTGTCCGGCAATATAGAGACCCACCTTGGCCTCCATGGCCAAAATGAGTTCATTAATGCTTTCGCGCCGATCCTGGGGAATCAGTAAAACGAGTGCTTTAATGAGACGTGGGCCATCAAGCGTCCAGTAAAAAGTTAGTATTAGAATCACCATGCCTTTAAAGAGGACCTGAGCCCCTACTATCACGTACCCTAATGCCTGACCTGCGGAACTCACCACTTCCGGACCGGTCTGTTGTACTGGAAGCAGGCTGGGTAAGGTGGTGGGAAGCATCCAACCCAGACGTATAAAAAATCGATTTTGAGAATCCAGAATCCATGTACGCAGGTTTTGATAGTAGTCTGGCACTTCCTTCGCTATTGTCGCAGCTTGCTCGAAGATCAAGGGAAATAATAACCACAGGAAGCCAACAAGCAGGATAAGCAACACCAGGAAGACAAGAATGACTCCTGCAACCCTGGGAATCCCCCGCTGATACAACCAGCTGACAACAGGCCGAATGACTGTGCCCAATACAATGGCAATAAACAGGATGAAAACAACCTGGTAAAACCGATAGAGAAGCCAGAAGCAAAAGACCACAGAGACGAGAACCAGGGTCGCCCACACAACCCGCCGAAAAGTCCAATCATATGTCTGAGAAACCGGACCAACCGTCATCGTTTCCTACTCCTTTGAATCTCCAGAATATATTAAGTGCTGTACACCCTATGCGGGATCTTGTCAAAAGAGTCGCATGTAGCACGGCTTGAGATATATCGATGATGTAGCGATGAAGGGATTTTGGATCAGAGTGAAAGCCGACAGGACAGTTTATCTATTATAAGCCTAGCCTGCTGCTCGCACCAAGGATGTTTATTTGGTAATGCCACGAACCCCTGAGGGCAGAATGGCACGTAAAGTTTGTTGGTCAATAAGCTCAAGCCGCCGTCCTCGGCGGCGCTTTTCGAGTAAATCCTGCGCCGAGGACGGCGCAGGGAGCAAACTCATCTACATACTTATAGTGCCCTGGGAGGGTGGGGCTTGTTTGTTAACAAACGTATTGCAGTATAATATTATCCGCATTGTCAGTATTTCTCCTCTCATGCCGATTTGTATACATGATCCAGCTATCAAAGTTGATTGGCAAGCCGGTAAACTCCTTCAAAGTTCGCGGGAAATGTGGATAATTCCAGTACGAAAACTCGCCTGCCTTTGCAGTAACCTACCGTTCCGAATCCCGTCTTGAAAGCGGTACATTGGAGATGAGCACAAACTCTCAACAACAGGTCGCCCCGAACTTTCATCGAGCATTTGCTCGATATTTTTTATTAGCACGGATTATGCTCAAAGCTTGCCACGTAGGGCACCAGATGTAGCAGCGCCACTCGCCAGCAATAGTGGGGATATCTCCGGGTACTTCTTGTCAAAGTTATGCCAGGCAAAGCGAGTCAGAGTTTCAGGAACGCCACACGGTGCCATAGGTGCAACTCGTATCTGTTGACAGGGATTTTTTCAAATTGATCGCCGCAGAGTGTCGGGTGGGCGGAGCGCGCCTGACCTCCATCTTGCACATCTCATATAAAAGGGAGTGTCTATTAAGAATGGAACTACTATTGTTTTCTGCACTGCAGCGTACTCCAGGAGGTAACCCGTGAAAATATTGATGATTTCCCCCCAGCCTTTTTTTGAGCCGCGCGGAACTCCCATTAGCGTTTACCAGCGTCTGGAGGGTTTGTCAGCGCTTGGGCATCAGATCGACCTCATTACCTATCATGTTGGCAAGGATGTTGTTATTCCCAATGTTAAGATCCATAGGGTACGCAAAATCGGAGTAATCCAACATGTGCGCATAGGACCATCCAGGGCAAAGATACTTCTGGATGCCCTGATCTTTTTCAAAGCAATTCGTATGCTGCTCGCAAAACGTTATGATGTGATTCACTCTCATGAAGAGGCTTCATTTTTCGGTGTGATCCTTGCCAGGATTTTTCGCACGCGACATCTGTATGACATGCATTCCGTGCTTTCAAAACAGCTGGGCAACTTTGATTTTGGGAATAAACCCATCTTTGTTAAAATTTTTGAGCAGCTTGAGAGAATGGTCCTTAAAGCATCGGATGCTGTGATCAATGTAGGCTCCGATCTTGACGAATATGTCAAATCTGTGGATCCGCACATTCAAACAATCACCATTGAAAATATTGCCCTGCATGCATACCAGACCCCCATCCAGCCGCAGGCTTTAACGGAATTGGCACAGAAATTATACCTGCATGGCAGAATTCCGATCCTGTACACTGGAACGTTTGAGAAGTACCAGGGGTTGGACATGGTCCTTGGCTGTTTGGATCAGGTCATAAAACATTATCCCAATGCAATTTTTATATTTGTGGGTGCAAAAGTGTATCAGGCCCGGGAATGGACCGAAAAAGCAGCAGGCATGAATCTGGCGGATCACACCCTGTTTGTGGATGTTGTATCACCCGAAGATTCAATGGTATATCTTGCCTACGCATCCATATTGATTTCACCGCGCCTCAATGGGACTACGGTTCCCCTAAAAATCTACAGCTATTTACATGCCGGGAAGCCCATCGTGGCAACAAATATCAACGCGCACACCCAGGTATTAACTCCGGATACGGCGGTCCTTGTGGAACCCAATAAGGATGCATTTGCTCAGGGAATTCTCAAGCTTCTTGCTGATCCGTAACTGGGGGAATATTTGGGTGAAAATGCCCATAGCCTTGCCCAGGAAAAGTTCAACTACCAAAACTACATGATCAAAGTGAATAAGATATATAAGACACTTGAAACCGGCGTGGCTATGAAACTTCCTTCCGTTCCACAGGAATGATCGTATGTGCGGGATATGTGGCGTTGTTTCATTTCAACCAGGACCTACAACTGACAGGTCCATGCTTGAACAGATGAATCAAACCCTGCATCATCGGGGGCCGGATGATGACGGTTACTATCAGGATACCCAGGCATCGTTGGCCATGCGCCGCCTGAGCATTATTGACCTGCATACGGGGCAACAACCCATCTCGAATGAGACTGGCGACATCTGGGTCGTGTACAACGGAGAAATTTACAACTTTCAACCGATCCGCGCCGAACTACAACAACGCGGGCACATATTCAAAACCCAGACCGATACCGAGATCATCGTCCATGCCTATGAAGAATATGGGGATGAATGTGTTAAGCGGTTCAATGGGATGTTTGCACTGGCACTATGGGATTCGCGCAGGTGCAGGCTATTGATCGCACGTGACCACCTGGGGATCAAGCCTTTATATTACTGGGCAGGCCAGGACAAGCTGGTATTTGGTTCCGAGTTAAAAGCACTGGTCGTCCACCCGGATGTGCCTCGGCAGATCAATCTCACAGCCGTGGATCTGTTCCTGTCACTGGAATATATCCCGGCACCGCTGACAATCTATAGGAATATCTTTAAGCTGCCAGCGGGTCATATTTTGGTACTGGAGGATGGGCATCTACAACTATCCCAGTTTTGGGACGTGCCGCGTCAACCTGTAGGCGAGGATGAGGATGAATGCGCGGAAACACTTGCCGGCTTGATTAAGGAAGCGGTCCAGATGCGCATGATCAGCGATGTGCCGCTGGGCGCATTCCTGAGCGGCGGAATTGACTCGAGTGCGGTGGTCGGGTACATGAGCCAGGCCAGTTCGAAGCCAGTCCAAACCTTTTCCATTGGCTTTGAGGATGATACTTATAACGAACTGCCATATGCGGCGGCAGTTGCGAGGCATTTTCAAACGGGCCATCATTTTGAAGTGTTGAACCCTGATATTGCGAGTCTGGCAGAGCAGCTCGTTCAACATCACGATGAGCCGTTCGCTGACACATCTATTTTTCCCACATATCTCGTTTCGAAGCTTGCGAGACAACATGTAAAAGTGGCGCTTTCCGGTGATGGCGGCGATGAATTATTTGCAGGCTATGATACGTATCTTGCTGAAAAAATGAATTTTTATTATGGGAAGCTTCCCGCTGCGCTGCGCAGGAATGTACTGCCAGCGTTTGCGAACCTGCTTCCTCCTCAACCTGCGAAGAAGGGGATGGTCAACAAGGTGAAACGGATGATTGAAGGGGGAGCACTGGACCCCGCTCTCCAGCATACGCGCTGGATGATCTTCATGGATGAGCGCGAGAAAAACAGTTTATACAAATCGGACCTGCGCGACACCCTGCAGGACGGGTCAACAGCCGGGTTCTTTGGAGAACACTTTCAGAAGGTGGATTCATTTGACGTGCTTGCCCAACAGCAATATGTGGACATGAAGACCTATTTGCCGGATGACATCCTGACCAAAGTGGATCGCATGAGCATGGCTGTCTCTTTGGAGGCGCGCGTGCCTCTGCTCGATCATCGTATCGCGGAATTTGGGTTGAACCTGCCGCCGCACATGAAATTAAATGGGTCGCGCACAAAGATCATATTGCGGAAGGCACTGCGCCGCATCGTCCCGGATCTGGTGCTTGAAAAGCCGAAGCAGGGATTTAGCATCCCGATGAAACACTGGTTGTGCAGCTCGCTCAAGCCCATGATGCAGGACCTGCTCTCGAATGACACGGTACGTCAGCGCGGCTATTTCAAGCCTGACGTGGTTTCCACATGGATGCGCGAACACCTCGATGGGCGCGTCAATCACGCTCACCGTTTGTGGTCCTTAATGGTCCTTGAATTATGGCATCAAGCCTGATCGGTTCCTCATGATGAATAAACAAGATTTGACAGCCAACATCACCTCCTATTGGGACCATCACATCCATGACCTGGCCATTGCCACGCACGCGGTGGGGACACCGGGCTTTTTCCGACAGCTGGATGAGTATCGCTATGACAAGTTGAACTACCTTCCACGCCTGGTGAATTTCGCCGCGTATCAGGGTAAAAAACTGTTGGAAGTGGGATGTGGCGCGGGCATAGACCTGGTACGTTTTGCGCGGGCTGAAGCAGATGTCACAGGAATCGACCTGTCACAGACTTCCATCGATCTTGCGCGCAAAAATATTGAGCAAAACGGGCTGAAGGCGGATCTTCGTCTAATGAACGGCGAGTGCATGGACTTCCCCGATAACACTTTTGATGTTGTATACGCTCATGGAGTTTTGCAATACACCGCGGATACCGGGAAAATGATGGCCGAAATTCATCGTGTGTTGAAACCAGGCGGCGAAGCAATCGTGATGGTATACAATAGAAATTCATGGCTGAACCTGATGAGACAGGTGACCAAAGTCCCGCTGGAACATGAAGACGCTCCCGTGCTGAAGAAATTTTCGATTGGGGAATTGAAGCAATTGCTCTTACCCTTTAAGAACTATCGGATTATCCCCGAACGCTTTCCAGTGAAGACCAAGCTGCATTCCGGTTGGAAAGCCCGTCTCTTCAATGACGTGTTTGTCGGAACATTCAACCTGATGCCCAAAGCATGGGTCCGCTCGTTTGGCTGGCATCTCATGGCATTTGCGGTGAAATAGATATGAAGCGCGATCTACGAGAATTGTCTTCCCGTCAATTTGATGTAGTAGTCATAGGTGGGGGTATCCACGGCGCCCTGACCGCTTGGGATGCAACGCTGCGCGGCCTGTCTGTTGCTCTGATCGAGCGGGGAGATTTCGGTGGCGCCACCTCGCAGAACAGCCTTAAGATCATCCATGGCGGCCTGCGCTATCTTCAGGATGGTAACCTGGCGCGCATCCGCACCATGGCGCGCGAGCGCACTACATGGATGAAAATTGCGCCTCACTTGATTCACCCGCTGCCTTGTCTGACGCCCACGTATCCGAAGCTGACACGCAGCCAACTTGCGATGAAGGTTGCCCTCACCCTGAATGACTTGATCAGTTTTGACCGCAATCAATTAATCGACCCTGAAAAATTTCTTCCAGCGGGAGCAATCATATCCTCTGAAGAATGTGTGCAACTCCTGCCCGGTATTGACTCAAATGGAATGACGGGAGCGGCGGTCTGGCATGATGCGCAGGTCTATAACTCTGAGAGATTATTGCTGGAGTTCATTATCTCCACCGCAGGAACGGGCGCAACCATGGCGAATTATGTGGAAGCCACGGGTTTGATCCAACACGAAAACACCGTCATTGGCGTACGAGCCAGAGACAATTTATCAGGACAGATATTTGACATTCAATCCAAAATGGTCATCAACTGTGCGGGAGCGTGGATCGATTGTCTGCTTGAAAGCACTGGGAAGATGACCAAACCCAGATTTGCGGCATCCGTTGCAATGAACCTCATCACCGATCAAGTGTGGAAAGGTCACGCCGCCGGATTGCCCAGTCAGCCGGCCCGAAGACGCGGCAGGAATAAAGATAAACGTTCGCAGCTATTGTTCATCGTGCCATGGCGGGATAAATCCATGATTGGCACATGGCATATCCCCTGGCCTTCACAATCTCCAGATGCGTTTCAAGTGACTGATGAGATTGTCCAGGAGTTTATTGACGAAGTGAACAGCGCCGATCCGTCCCTGGAGTTGACACTGGATAACATTCAGCATGTGAACTGGGGATTTTTGCCTGTCGAGAGTAGGGCTGGTAAAAATGACCTGCTGAAGCTTGTCCGCGACGGCCAAGTGATCAATCATCTGAAGGAAGATGGCATTCAAGGTCTGATCAGTCTGGTGGCAGTGAAGTTCACTACGGCGCGAGTGATGGCGGAAAAAGCAGTCAACCTGGCCGTTAAACAGTTGAACCTCATAGGGATGCCATGCCGAACACATCTCACTCCAATAAGGGGTGGGCAGATCGAGAATTTCAACAAGTTCCTCAAGGGTGCATTTGATAAAGCGCCACGGGGATTAAGCCCGGAAATTATTAAGCATCTGGCGTACACGTATGGCTCGGAATATGAGAGCATCTTGAATTACATGACCAATCAGCCAGAGTTAGGGGAAACTGTGGCTGAAGACTCACCTGTCATAAAAGCGGAGATCGTTCATGCAGTCCGCTGCGAGATGGCGCAAACGCTCAGGGATGTGATCCAGCGACGCACAGAGCTGGGCGCGACCGGGTTGCCGTCCATGACTACACTGCGAAATTGTGCGAGTCTGATGGGCAGTGAATTGGGCTGGAGTATTGAGCGCCAGCACCAGGAAATCGACTCTGTCATTCAGGCCTATCCCTTCAAACCCATGGAAAGAGTTACAGCGTAGTTTATGCAATCGAATCATCAACCCTGGCAGATCCAAATGTTTCGTCGTTCCATCAAGAAGCAACAGAAACTCAATGCACTTTTGGAGCTGCTCGGTGAAACCAAAGGTAAAAGATGCCTGCTTGTCACCAACGGTGATAACAACGGTGCGCTCAACTGGTACTTCCGTGAACATGGCGGCGAATGGACGTGGGCGAATGTCTCTGGCGAGAACAACGACCAGATTTCCAAACTGCTGAACGAGCCCGTCCATGCATATGGGGAGGATAACTTTCAAATCCCCGATGCCCAGTTCGATTGTGTCGTCTCCATTGATGTGTTGGAACATCTGAAACAGGATCAGCCCTTTCTTAAGGAAGTAAAGCGGGTCTTAAAGCCCAGCGGCAAGGCTGTCGTCACGGTCCCCAATGGAGATGAGAAGCTGCTTGCAAATCAAATCAAATGGAAGCTCGGCATGACGCCTGAAGTGTACGGTCATACGCGTGCAGGCTATACGGTGGCGGAATTATCTGACTCCATCCGCAAGGCGGGCCTTCAAGTAAAAGACTCAGGCGGCTACTCGCGCTTCATCACCGAGATGATCGAGCTCGTCATTAATTTTGGTTATGTGCGGGTGCTTGCCAAAAAACGTGGCGGCGCGCAGGCGGGTCATATTGCGCCTGTTTCCTCCGCTGAATTGAAGACACATGGCATGGCATATAAAATCTATTCGTTTCTTTTCCCCATTGCGTGGGCGGTCAGTCTGCTCGATCACCTGCTGCCCGCGAGAACCAATAATGCAGTGGTTGTTACCGCGCTAAAACAGGATAATGCATGAAAGTATTGATCACCGGCGCGGGTGGATTCATCGGAAGCCATCTGGTGGATAGCCAGCTCGAACAGGGACATGACGTGCGGGCGGTCGACCTGCACCTTGACCTGCTGAGGCATCAAACGGCACATCCTTATCTGGAAGCGATCCCCGGCGATATCACAGACGAGAATCTACTCAGGAAAGCTGTTGAGGGTATGGATGTTGTCTATCATCTCGCCAGCGCGCACCTGGATGTGAGCCTGTCAGATGAACATTACCGGCGCGTGAATGTCGGCGCAACATTGGCTCTGTTACGAGCGGCGAAACAGGCAGGATTAAAACGATTCGTCCATTGCAGCAGCGTGGGTGTGATCGGGGATGTGGATAATCCTCCTGCTGATGAAACCACAGTCTGTTACCCGACCAATATCTACGAACGGACCAAGCTTGAAGGCGAACAGGCCGCGATCGATTTTGCCCGGCGAACAGGCTTCCCCGTAGTTGTGATGCGTCCCGCCTGGGTCTACGGACCGCGCTGTCCACGCACGGCAAAGTTAATGCGGACGATATCCAGGGGCAGGTTCCTGTTCTTTGGCAGGGGTCAAAATATGCGGCATCCCGTCTATATCAGCGACGCGGTCCGGGGTCTGGAATTATGTGCGGGCACGGAGGGCGTAAATGGAGAGGTGTTTATCATTGCTGGCGAAAAGGCCGTGCAGGTGTCCGAACTGGTGAATTTAATGAGCGCAGAACTGGGCGTCCGCCCACCAAAACTTCATCTGCCGATCACATTGGGCCTTCTGGGTGGTTATTCACTTGAAGTCGCGTTCAAGTTGATCGGCAAACAACCACCCTTCTCGCGTCGCAGTGTGGACTTCTTCCTCAAGCATAATGCCTATGAAATTGATAAGGCGAAACGAAGGCTGGGTTATCAACCGCAGGTGGATCTGCGGACAGGCATGCAGGAAACAATTAAATGCAATCAAAACAACAAGAAGGAACAGAAATAATGGATCAGAAATTGCAGTCAACAGTCAACGATGTACATGATTATTGGAACACTCATACTCTCGGTTTCCAGTATGTGACGGATAAAACCATAAAACCCGGCACTCCACAGTTCTTTGCGCACATCCGCCCGTGGATGAACCCTTACAAGTTCCCGTGGATCATGGATCGTATTGACCGTGAAGCAAAACTCCTGAAAGGCAAGCACCTGCTCGAGATCGGCTGTGGCATGGGGTACGACAGCCTTGAATTCCTGAAGCGCGGTGTCCGTGTGACTGCAACTGATCTGACTCCGAACGCAGTTGCCATGACGCTGAAACATTTTGAAGTTGAAAATGTGAAGGCAGAGGATGTTCGTACCGCCAATGCTCTTGAGCTGCCGTTTGAAGATAACACCTTCGACGCGGTCTGGTCGAACGGCGTGCTGCACGCCACCGGGGATACGCGCCGCGCGATCGCCGAGACACGCCGTGTCCTCAAGCCGGGAGGACGTGCCATCATTTCGCACTTCTATCGCAAACCATCCTGGATGTATACGATCAATCGTCTGGGCCGTGAGAACATTGAATACAAGGAACTGGACCCACCTGTCAATGAATTCTACACAGACGAAGAAGTCCTTGATTTCTTCCAGGGTTATAAGGTTGTGGAAGCTGTGCACGAACACGAAAGACTCCTGCCTGCGCGCCGCGACGGCATGAAGGCACTCCTCTATCATAAGGTGCTGATGCCGACTTATAACGTTCTGCCTTCATCCCTTGCCCTAAAATTCGCATACAAAATTTCAGTCACTGCGGTCAAAATTTAGAAACCAATTTTATGTGTGGCATCTGCGGTAAGTACAGTCCCTGCGGTGTTCAGGCTGAGGAGCTCAATCAAATGCTCGATACCATTGCGCATCGTGGACCCGATGACTCGGGTTCCTATGTGCGCGGCCGCATCGGCCTGGGCAACCGGCGTCTCAGCATCATTGATATTCAAAGTGGCAAACAGCCGATCAGCAATGAGGATGGCACGATCTGGGTCGTCTACAACGGGGAGATGTACAACTACAAAATTCTCCGGGCACAGTTGGAGTCAAAGGGACATATTTTTTGCACAAACTCCGATACTGAAGTTATTGTTCATCTTTATGAAGAGGTTGGGGAACGCTGTGTGGAGCAGATCAGCGGCATGTTCGCCTTTGCGCTGTGGGATGAACATCAGCAAAAGCTTCTGCTTGCCCGTGATCGGATCGGGCAAAAGCCGCTCTTCTATTGCCAGGATGGTTCGGACTTCCTATTCGGCTCGGAGATCAAAGCGATCCTGGCGCTTCGCCATCGCGACCCGCAGCTGGATCCACTTGCGATGCACGATTACCTGTCCCTGCGCTTTATCTCCCCTCCGAACACGATCTTCAAGCACGTCCAAAAACTTCCGCCCGCGCACACCCTGGTGTATCAAAATGGACAGATCACGCTCCGCCGCTACTGGCAACTTTCATTCCGCGAGAAACTGACGCTTTCCGAACCCGAGATTCTGGAAGCCCTGCGTGAACAACTCACCCGCACCGTCGAGGCTCACCTGCTCAGCGATGTGCCAGTGGGAGCCTTCCTCAGCGGTGGCTTGGATTCGAGCATGATCGTTGCCGTTCTGGCGCGTGACCTCGGCCTCAAACCGCAGACATTTTCCATCGGCGTGGAAGAGAGCGATTTTGACGAAACTCCCTACGCACGCATGGTGGCTGAGCACTACAACACCGACCATATTGAGGAACGTGTTGCCGCGAATCTAATACAGTCCCTGCCAAAGATGATCTGGCATCTGGATGAGCCATCTGACCCGATTGCTGCGTGTATGTATCAGGCCGCGCGGCTGGCATCCAAACATGTCAAAGTCGTTTTGGGCGGGGATGGCGGCGATGAACTCTTTGCAGGTTTTGACCGCTATGTGGGTAATCGCTATATTGATATGTACAGTCTCATGCCGCTTAGCCTGCGCAAGGGAGTGATGGGACCGGTTCTGGATCGCCTGCCTGATAGCTTTACCTATAAAAGCCTGACACAAAAACTTCGTTGGGTACATCACCTGTCTCTGCAGACAACCGCGGCGGATCAATACGCGGAGGCGACTTGTTTCTTCCGTTTTACGCACGAAGAGAAACGGGCACTGTATGGTGATCAACTCTGGAAGGAACTCGGGGGCAGGAATTCCACTGCAGCCATCACTGACCCTTTTAATGGCGCCGAAGCCGATGACCTCCTGGACCGAATGCTTTACACCGATTTTGTCACCCGTCTGCCCGAACACTCCCTGATGCTGACGGACCGCATGACAATGGCGCATGGTCTGGAGGCCCGTTCTCCCTTCCTTGATCATGAACTGGTCGAGTTTCTCGCAAAGGTTCCGGGGAATATCAAGGTGCAGAACAACCAGCCCAAGCATTTGATGCGCAAACTTGCAGCAGATTATCTTCCCGCTCCGATCCTTCAGCGCGAAAAGCAGGGCTTCATGCTTCCGATCGCCTACTGGTTCCGAACTGACCTTTACCCACTCGTCAGTCATACCCTGGAGAACTCCCATTTCGTGAAGGAGGGATTGTTCAGGAAAGAGACGATTCAGCAACTGTTGGGTGAGCACCGCAGTAACCGTCATGACCATCATGTCCGTCTCTGGATGCTGTTGAACCTGGAACTCTGGCATCAACTTTATATCGAAGGTGTTGGACAGGAAGCTCTGGCGGAAAAATTACAGGAATTATGCCTTCCCCAATAGCTCACCTGGGCGCAGGATACGCCATATATCGTTACTATAAACACCAATTGCCAGAAAGCCCTACAAGGTTTTGGAAATTTTCATTCCAGATGATCATGGTCATGGGTCTTTCCATGTTACCCGACCTGGATGTTATTCCAGCCATTATCTTCAGGGATATGAGGAGTTATCACAATAATTTTTCACACAGCCTGCTGGTTGGAATTCCTGTTGCATTACTCGTCGCTGGCATCTTCCATCGAATGTATCGTTCCAGTTTCTGGTTGTGGTTCCTGATCTGTTTGATATCGTACGACCTGCACGTCATCATGGATGCTTTGACTGCTGAAAGGGGGGTAATGATGTTCTGGCCTCTCACTCAGGCCCGCTTTGCATCTCCAATTAAGTTATTTTACGGGCTGCAATGGGGACTTGGGTGGTTCAGCATCTGGCATCTGTGGACAATATTTACCGAAACCGTATTCTCATTGATCGTGATTTTTGCAGTACATTACTTTAACAAACGAAGAATTCATCCAACCAACATTTCTTCCCTAAAGAAATGAATCACAGGAGAACACAATATGATTGTTCTGGGCATAATTGACAGTAAACCATCATCCGCAGCGATTCTAAAAGATGGGCAGATCCTCTCCGTAATTGCAGAGGAACGACTCTGCCGCATGAAAATGGCAAGTGGTATGCCGCGTCAGGCTATTAAACAGGTGATGCTGGATGCAGGTATCACAGCCAGGGATATTGACCTGGTGGCAGTCGCACAAAAGGTGAGTGTTTTCGAACCAGAGCCAATCCCCTGGAACGGCTGGTTCGATGGCAAACATGCCGGCAAGCCCCGCCCATTTGAAAAAATTAGCGGGACGCTGGCTCCCATTGCCGGTTATATTCCGTTCGCTCAAAAAGCGCACCATCAACTTAAAGATATCTTCTCGCGTAAACGACTTTCGCAAATCCCAGAACTGCTGGATGCTGAATATGGGATTACTGCCCCGGTCAAATATTACGACCATCATTACTGCCATGCCACCAGCGCCTACTACACCAGCAATTATGATCACGCCCTGGTTGTCACACTGGATGGTGGAGGGGACGGGTTATCAGGTAGTGTCTATGAGGGTGAAAACGGAAGATTAACTCGTCTTTCAGCAGTGGATAGTTTCAATTCACTGGGAAATTTCTATTCCTACATCACGCACCTGTGCGGGTTCAAAGCCGAGAGCCACGAAGGGAAGATCACCGGTCTGGCCGCGCTGGGAAAGCCAGCGTATATTGATATCCTGCGAGAATTCGTAAGCTACCAGAGTCCCGGCCAGATCCAATACACGGTGCCGATGTATCACCGCTCGGCATTGAAGCAGATTGGCGGCAGGCTCCCGGTTGATTTCAATAAGGCTGATCTCGCAGCAAGTGTTCAACTTCTGCTCGAAGAGATCGGCATCCAGTTCATTCAATACTGGCTGCAGAAAACAGGCATCCGTTCCATTGCTGTGGCAGGCGGGGTTTTCTCGAATGTCAAATTCAATCAGCGCGTCCATGAACTGGATGAGGTGGACAATTTCTTTGTGCATCCCGCCATGGACGATAGCGGACTGGCTGTCGGGGGCGCGTTTGCTGCCCTGACGGAGGAACCTGGCAGCGACCCGGCGCGGCTGTGTCAGCGTTTGAGGAATGTCTATTTCGGGACCAGCTACGGGGATGATGAGATCCGCAAGTCCATCGATGCGTTTGGATTCGAAGCCACGTACGAGTCCAATATCACAGATGTCATCGCAAAGTTGCTGGCGGAGGGGCGTGTTGTTGCCCGCTTCACCGGGAAAATGGAATATGGTCCAAGGGCGCTAGGTCACCGCTCCATTCTGTATCAAACCACTGACCCATCCATCAACGAATGGCTAAATGCACACCTGTTGCGGACGGAATTCATGCCTTTTGCACCGGCAACCTTGCAGGAATATGCCGATGAATGCTATGAAGGGCTCGACGGTGCCCGCGACTCGGCCCGCTATATGACCATCACGTTCAACTGCACTGAAACAATGCGGGCCCAATCGCCCGGTGTGGTGCATGTGGATGGGACTGCCCGCCCCCAAATCCTTGACCCCGAGACTGCTCCCGATTTCTACAAAATTGGCGTGGCTTATTACAAACTGACGGGCATCCCGTCGTTGATCAACACCAGTTTCAACATGCACGGCGAACCGATCGTTTGCACACCCGAGGACGCGCTGCGTTCATTCAATGAGGGCAAGCTCGATTACCTCGCGATCGGAAACTGGCTGGTCGTCAACCCGGAATTGAAGAAGAACTAAAAATAATATTGCAATGTTCTCGGCGGCGTCCTCGCTGCCGAGAACGGCGGCTTGAGCAAACTCATAAAATGCGCATTGGCATCATGTTGCGTTCAATTGACGAAAAGGGAGGGGTGGGAGTATACACCCGCAACATCGTCAAGGAACTCCTACAACTCGACCAGAAAAACGAATATGTCCTTTTCTATGCCAGCCCATCCAATATTGGGTTGTTTGCGCGTCGCAGCAACGTGACAGAACGATGGTTGCGAGGATCAAACAAGGCAATCTGGGACCAGATTGCCATTCCCCGGGCGTGCCGCCAGGAAAAAATTGACATTATCTTTCATCCCAAATTCACGGTTCCTCTTTTCGCTCCGTGCAAGGCGGTGATGGTGGTACACGGTGCAGACTGGCTGGTTCCCGAACAGGCGCAGTTTTATACCTGGTGGGATGTGAAGTATATGCAAATGATGTTGCCGCTGTACTTTAACAAATCATCTGTCGTGATATCAGTCTCACAGGAAACGACAGATAACTTCAACCGCATCCTGAAACTACCCGATGACAAGATACAGACCATCTATTTTGCGCCAGCCAGGCATTTCAAACGCATCACTGACCCTGCGATATTAAAAACGGTCCAGGTACGTTATAACCTTCCCGAGAAATTCATCCTTACGCTCACCAAGCGCAAAGGGGATCATCGAAAAAATCTGGGGCAGGTATTTAAGGCATACACCGCCTACCACAAACAAAGCAGCGACCCTTATAAGCTCGTCATCGGCGGGAAGGATTGTCACCTGTTCAGGGACGAATACTCAATCCCAACAGAAGGTTATGGGAGGGATATTCTTTTCCCCGATTGGATCGACCAGGCGGATATGCCCGCAGTATTTAGCCTTGCCAGTCTCTATTTGTATCCATCCAATCTTGAAGCGTTCCCAATCCCGCTCACCGAAGCCATGGCCTGCGGAACGCCCATCCTGACATCGAACGTCAATGGGTTGAAGGAAATTGCGGGCGATGCGGCGATCTTGATGGACCCCGCAGATACCACATCAATTGCAAATGGCATTTCTCAAATACTCCTGGATTCATCCCTGCGCGAAACACTCTCCCGTAAAGGTCTGGAACGTTCCACTCTTTTCACGTGGGATCTGTGCGCAAAGAACACACTCGCTGTACTTGAAAGAGTCGCATCCAATTGACCCTCATGCAAAACCTTGATCTGCAGCTCTTTCCAGGCATCATCGCAATCGTCGCACCGCACATGGACGATGAAGCCCTCGCCTGTGGCGGGCTGATCGCCAAACTGCCGAACAAGGATCGTATCCACATCATCTATGCCACTGACGGCATGAAGTCCCCGGCCCCCATCATTCGTGGGCGTGATGCGATTTCAGCGGACCTTGGCAAAGTCCGTATGAACGAATCCAGGCAGGCGATGAAACGGTTGGGCGTTCCAGAACAAAACCTGCATTTCCTTTGCCTGCCTGAGGCACAGTTGCGGGAAAATATGCCAGCCTTGCAGCAGGTACTCGGGGAGAAATTAAAGCAGCTCACTCCGCAGCACATCTTAATCCCGTTTCGGTATGACCGTCATCTCGACCATTTGGCAGTCAATCATGTTGTAATAGCAGCCATTGAACAAGGGGTTATCAAAGCGCAACTCATCGAATACTTTGTTTATTATCGCTGGCGGCTTCTGCCCAAACGTGACATTCGCAAATATATCAAGCCGCAATACCTGTTCAAACTTGATATAGCGGACGTGGCAGGCCAAAAGCGGCAAGCACTCGACTGCTTTACAAGCCAGACCACTATCTATTATCGCTGGCAGACACGCCCGATTTTGACATCAGCCCTGCTGGATGAGGAATGTCAGAACCCCGAATATTTCCTCATCCCAAATGCTCCCTGCGCAGGGACGGCTGTATTCTCCAACCTCGTACTTTGGATTCGGCTGGCGCATCGCATCGAACCCATCCTGTTGCGCTGGAAATATCTGGCGCTCTCCATGTTGAAAAGGGTACTTCAAAACCGTGTCCGATAATCGAGCATTGAACCGGCCCATACGTGTCGTGATGTTTGGCAGTGGTCCCGAATTGAATCCCGATGCAAAACAGTTCCTCTGCAAACTTGACGAACACCCTGAAATTGAATTTCTCGGCGCATTTTGCCAGGCGGGCTCGCAATCACTGGGCGCCGTATTCGCTGACTTGTGGAAACGGCGGGGTCTACTGGCTTTACCTTTGTTTGCTTTATGGATTACGAACAAGTTGATCCGCTTCCTGTCTCATCCCCGTGAAGAGGTCATGCTTCATCAAAAAATGAAAACCATCTCGGGGCGCATTCATTTCATTCCCGATATTCATGCGCAACAGGTGCTGGAACAGGTCTGTGCGCTGGAAGCCGATTTGGGACTCATCTATGGCAGTCCCATTTTGAAGCCGGAACTGTTTGAAATTCCGAGACTGGGCACGCTCGGTATTCATCATGGCAAAGTGCCTGAATATCGCGGCAACAAGACAGCATTCTGGGCGATGTACAACGGTGAGCCTGTCGCGGGCGTCACCATTCAAAGAGTCAACAAGGGGTTGGATACGGGGAGCATCGTCAAGACAGGCGAAGTAAAGGCTTATCGTCGAGCGTATCAGGTTGTCTTTCGTGAGTTGGAGGTCCTGGGCGTCGAGCTGTACATCCAGGCGATTCTCGAAGTCAGACATGGAGTTGCTGAATTCAAGCCGCAGACAGGCGTCAAAGGCAAATTGTATCGAAATCCCAAGCTGGGTGATTTCATTCGGTTTTGGGGCAAACAAATAAAGCGACGATTGAACATCGGCAAATGAAGATTTGTATTTTTACCGAAACGTATTATCCCGTAATGGGCGGCGGGGAGACACAGGCCCAACTCCTTGCCGAAGGTTTGATTGCCAGCGGGCATTCCGTAATTATCCTCACACGCAGGTCTGATGTAGCGCTGAAAAAACATGAGCGCTACGGCGAAGTGAGTGTGTACCGGCTCACGCCCGTCGGGAGCGGACAATTGAAAAAGTGGGGTTTGCTTTTTTCAAGTCTCCCGGCACTCATTAAGTTGCGCAATCAATATGACTTGATCTTTGTTTCGGGCTATCGCATCATCGGGTTGACCGCTGTATTCGTTGGGAAACTGTTACGAAAGCCCGTAATCCTCAAGGCAGACAGTCAGGGAGAAATGTCCGGTGATTTTTTCGAAAGCGGACTGAAAAAGTTTGGCATCTCGCATCACTCATTCCTGTTCAGATTGTTTATTGGATTTCGCAACACTATGTTGAAAAAAGCGGATGCATTTTCTGCCATCTCTCCTGAAATCGCCTCAGAATGGACCTCGAGCGGGATTCCGTCAAATAAGATTTATCCCATCCCAAACAGCGTGGACACGAAGCGTTTCATGCCTGTTGAGCTTGCGCAAAAAAATCTTTTGCGAAAAAAACTAGGGCTGCCCCAATCGGCAAGCGTTGCCATCTATACAGGACGCCTTGTTTCCTATAAAGGTTTGCCGCTGTTGCTCAAGGTTTGGAACGAAGTTCGACTCAAGCATGAAAATGTGCTGTTGATACTTGCTGGCACTGGCGGGCTTGATATTCATAATTGCGAGGAAGAATTACGGGCATATGTGAAGTCTGCGGCCCTAAATGGGCATATCCTGTTCACAGGGGCAGTGCAAAATGTGCCCGAGTATTTGCAGGCATCTGACATCTTCGCATTCCCTACAGAGAACGATGCGTTCCCTTCCTCCATTGTGGAGGCGATGGCGTGTGGACTGCCTGTGATCACTACGCCAGTAGGTGCCATTAAGACCATCGTCACCAATGGACAAACGGGATTGCTGATCCAGCCTGGAAATGGGGAGCAACTTTTTCAGGCTTTGGACGTCATGCTATCCAATAAAGTGTTAGCTGCCCACCTGGGTCAGGCTGCGCACCGATCGGTTCAGGATCTATATTCGGCAGATACGGTTACAAAAAAATATTTGGCTTTGTTTCAGGGTCTCGTGATTAATTAACGTAACTGTGACATGGAAGCCGTGAAAGCGAGAATAGGATGAGAAGGTTTCGTATGAAGACACCATTACTGGCATTTATCTGTTTATCCGTTGGACTTGGGGTCGGAATTTATGTGGGGATGAAACGCGGTATTCCCTTCGTGGCCCAACGGGAACAGTGGACGATTGGCATCTACCGAAGCAATAATCCCTTCCATTTTAACGAACTGCAGGGTTGGATAAATCCCCTCTTCCGGGCGGAGAATGTTACTGATGTGCCTGCCAAATTTGTGGCCGATCCCTTCCTGATCAAGGAGGATGAGACCTATAGCCTGTTCTTCGAGGTGTACAACAACGACACAAAACAGGGCGACCTGGCAGTCGCCACCAGCACCAACACGTGGACCTGGAACTATGAAAAGGTCATCATTGATGAGCCCTTCCACCTTTCCTATCCATATGTATTCAAAGCGGATGATGGCTACTACCTGATTCCCGAAAGTTTTGAAGATAATTCCATCCGCCTGTACAAGGCAGAGGACTTCCCTACACAGTGGTCATATGTCAAAACCCTGGTGGAAGGGCGCGATTATGTGGATAACTCCATCGTGTATTACAACAACCAATGGTGGCTGTTTTCCTCGGTCACAAGCAATGATACGCTTTACCTGCATTATGCTGACTCATTGACAGGGCCATGGAAGGAACATCCGCAAAGCCCCATTGTGATGGGGGATGTCCGCAAATCAAGGCCCAGCGGCAGAATGATTGTCTATGATGGCAAACTCTATCGTTTCACGATGGACCTCCAACCGCCTGTTGGTACTCATCAGGTCATGGCATACGAGATCATGGAAATTACTCCAACCAGTTATTCAGAAAAACTGGCACAGGAAGCACCAGTTGTAATGCCAAGTGGCTCAGGCTGGAACGCTCAAGCCATGCATCAGCTTGATCCCGTGCAGGTGGATTCCAACTCGTGGATTGCCTCTGTGGATGGGTTCGGGAAATACTGGCTATTTGGCTGGCAGTACTAGTTCAACAAGGACTCAACGATGTTCACCGCAGAAAAGTCAAAACAACACACCAGCCTCCTCGAGCAACAACCACGCTGGCTGACGCTTAGCCTGTTTGTCCTGTTTTTGCTGGCAACCCTAATCAGGCTGGATGAGATCAGGGCTCCCGGCCATCTTCTTGACCGCGAGTACACCTCCGCCATCTTTGCACGTGCATATTACTTTACCAACAATGACAATGTGGAAACCTGGCGTCGGGATATTGCCGTCACGGCCAAAGATCAACAACCCGTCCTCGAGCCTCCGGTTCTGGAATATTTGGTTTCATTGATATACCGTGTCATGGGCAGGGAAGATATTTCCTTTTCCCGCTATTTGACCAGTGCGTTCTGGCTTATCGGTGGCGTCTTCATGTTTTTAATTGCCGGGGAGTTGTTGTCATCCGCTGAAGCGGTAGTGGCAACTGCTTATTATCTCTTTGTCCCAATGGGTATTATCATCAGCAGAAGTTTCCAACCTGATTCGCTTATGATGATGCTGTTCCTGATCAGTCTGTATGCACTGGTACTATATTTTGAAGGGTCATCTACAAAATGGCTGATTACAGCTGGCATCTTCACGGGTATCACTCTCCTGCTCAGGCCGCTTGTCATCTTTGCAATATTCTGTGCCTTTCTCGCACTTTCCATGCATCCTAATAAGAACTGGAAAAAGATCATTGATCGGCCATTGATTGTTTTCAGCGTTCTCAGCCTGCTGCCATCGATGCTGTACTACGGATATGGAATTCTCTTCGCTGGTTTCATGCGCTGGAAGGTAGTCACCAGCTTCATGCCTTTCCTGCTGACCAAAAAGGATTTCTGGCTTGGTTGGTTCGATGTTGCAGTGGATGTGGCCAAATTCACACCCCTGCTCCTCGCCATAATTGGTTTCTTCCTTTTAAGGAATAACAAAGTCCAATATTTGGTACTGGGCCTGGCAGTCGGTTTTGTGCTATTTACCCTGGCGTTTACATATCACATCCATACCCATCCCTACTATCATATCCAGCTTTTCCCGATTGTTGGTCTATGTCTGGGAGCCATTACCGTCAGCCTTGCTAAATCAGTTGTGCAATCCAGTGGAAGGATTTGGTGGCTGCCAATGGCTGCCACAATTCTCCTCGCGTCCTATTTCGGATATCGTGAAGTGCGTGACAGCCGATACCAGTCGCATTTGGAAGATCCGGCGGTAGCATGGGAGATTGGCGAACTTATCCATCATAGTCCACGCACAGTTTACGTGGCGTACTATTACGGCTTGCCGCTGGAATATTATGGCGAATTTGGGGGAGCACCCTGGCCGGTTGGCATTGAAGATGACTTTTATCGTCGCCCCGGCGAAAAGGAACTATCAGTGACACAACGAATTGACGCTTTGGGTTTTGCACCGGAGTATTTTGTTGTCACGCAGTTCAGCCTATATAACCGCAAGCATCAGGATCTCAAGGCATACCTGGAGGAAAACTGTGTCCCACTTATGCAAAAAGAGCAATATCTGATTTATTCTTCATGCAAGATGACAAGTGGTAAATAGAATAGGCGCCTACGCACTTCAGCAAGTGGGAGAAGAATAATTGAAAGATAACGTATTGGGACAATCGAACTATATGCCCCAGCTCGATGCCCTGCGCTTTTTTGCGGTTCTTGGCGTGTTGGTATCCCACTTTTGGATTCCAAAAGGACTTGTCTGGCTTTTTACGGATATGGATTGGGGTTGGATGGGTGTGCGTTTGTTCTTTGTGTTGAGTGGTTTTCTAATCACTGGAATTTTGCTCGACGCCAGGCAGGTCGCAGAGAATACAACTCTCACACCTTTATATCTAATCCGCCAATTCTATGCTCGACGATTTTTAAGAATCTTCCCGGTGTACTACCTGGTTATTGGCATCGCCTTGCTTCTGAATATCCCGCTTGTACGTGAAATCTGGATTTGGCTGATTACCTATACGACCAATATTTATATTAGCCTTTCCAATACATGGATTGGAAATTTTAGCCATTTCTGGAGCCTGGCTGTTGAAGAACAGTTTTACTTAATTTGGCCGTGTTTAATTCTGTTTTTGCCCAGGAAATGGCTGTCCCCTTTAATCGTACTCGCAATCCTCGTCGCTCCTATCTATCGCTTTTGGGGGTATCAAATCTATCGTCACGATATCAGCCCATTTGATTTCAAGGCAGCCACCTTTACTCTTGCCAGCCTTGATAGCCTGGGTATGGGAGCATTACTGGCTCTGCATTGGCGGGATAGCGCGGGCCGGGAAAAAACTCGAAAATATGCATCGCGTCTGGTCCTGCCGATTGGCTTCTTTTTATATGTGACCACTCTGGCGCTATATCATTATCACATCAAGCCTTCCGTTTTTTTCACACTTAATGATTTTGCTCTATCCCTTATATTTTTCTGGCTGGTGTCTGGTGCTGCGATGGGCTTCAAGGCTGCCACCGGAAAAATCCTGTCCTTTCCCATGTTTGTTTATTTGGGCAAGATCTCCTATGGGATATATATTTATCATTATTTTATGCCTTTGATCCTTGTGCCAGTTCTTAATGGATTGGGTTTTAAGTTGCAAACACCGGGACCGCTGAATTTTATTTTGGCCAGCGCGTTGACAATTGCCGTCGCATCCATTTCCTGGCATTTGTTTGAATATCCGATCAACAACCTGAAACGCTATTTTCAATATGGTCCGGCTCCAAACCCATAAAGCGATGCCTTTCTTCAGCTTAAAAACTTCTTTCCAAGGTAGACTCAAGCCCCGCTACATCCCCTTGCAAAAACACAGGAACTGTTGCAGAATGAAGCCTAGTGACGTTATCGGTGGCAAAATATCAGTGCGGGATGTAGTGTTAAGCCATGAAGGAATCAATAATAGGATGTCGAAAATACTTTCCGTCGCAACTGCCGGTTTATACGCCGACCAACTTGAAGATATCGACCATAACCAATTTCCCCGTGTTGACTATATTGAATTGCAACGTCTGCTGGACACGGAAACCCTGAATTATTCTGCCTATAATAAAGAACGCTTTGGTGAGATTTTCCGCTATTTGGAGACCCAATTACGATCCGATATGTACCTGGCCACGCTCGGTTGGCTAAAAAGTCGCAACCATCCTGTTGTGTTTACATGGTCAGAGAGAGCCGGCATTCCATTTGCCATATACAAACGCTATCTTCGGTCTGAACATCGTTTTGTAACCATGTTTCAATGCTGGTCTGAGCGTCAGGAATTTGT
>JBDTPH010000034.1:0-7005 GCA_039932795.1 Chloroflexota bacterium | reverse complement strand
CGTCGTTTTGACGAACAATGGAAGCGGATTTCACAGCTGCAAAGCGATATGGTGGGCAGCGGCATGATCCAGTATGTGGATGACATGGAAAGAGCCGCCATCCAGCTGCGCACGTTCATTGACAAGATCACCACGGCCCCACGCGGCTACGCCGGCATGTTCGATGCCGTGAAGATCAACGAGAAGGAACTCGAAGCGATCTATCAGTTCGACGCCGCGTTCTTTGATCTCGGCGAACAGGTGGCACGCGCTCTGGATAATGTGGAAGCCAGCCTCGGGGACAAGGAAGCACTTCCGGCGGCCATCCGCAACGTCACATCGCTTGCACGGCTGGCAGTTGAAACCTATAACCGACGATCCGAATCCGTCACGGGATCGGGAAAATAAACGCAGCACATGTCTTTGCGAAGGCGGGAGTACGCCAGCCTCGCAAAGACATGGGAAAAATTCCATGTGGCATGAATATCAGGATGTAACTACAGTTGAGGAAGTCCTTCAGATCCTTGCAGAGAAGGGTGAACGTGCCCGAATTGTGGCGGGCGCGACAGACCTGATCCTTGAGATCGAACGCGGTGTGCGCAAGGGGATCGATACGCTCATTGATGTCACACGCATTCCCAACCTGGACCAGATCACGATTGATGAAGATGACGTGATCCATCTCGGCCCGCTCGTCACGCACAACCACTGCGTGGAGTCGAGGTTGATCCGTGCACGCGCATATCCACTGGCGCGCGCGGCCTGGGAAGTGGGCGCGCCGCAGATCCGCAACCGCGGCACGATTGCAGGCAACATCATCACCGCCTCGCCCGCCAACGATACGATCACACCACTGATGGCATTGAATGCGTCGGTCACACTGCAATCTGTACATGGCACCCGCACAGTCGCACTGAACGATTTCTACAAAGGCGTCCGTAAAACGGTGATGACCCCGGATGAGATGCTGGTGGATATTTCGTTCCCTGCGATGAATTCGACTGCCCGAGGCACATTCATTAAGCTGGCATTACGGCGTGCCCAGGCGATCTCCATTATCGATGCAGCCCTCGTTCTGGACCTCGAGGCGGATACCGTCAAATCCGCGTCCATCACGCTGGGAGCTGTTGCCCCGACCATCATCCACGCGCCCGAAGCTGAGAAATATCTGGCAGGCAAACAACTGACAGACGACGTCATCGCAGAGGCTGCACGTCTCACCATGAACGCAACCAAACCCATTGACGATATCCGCAGCAGCGCGGCCTATCGCCTGGAGATGGTGCGCGTCTGCACCAAACGCGGGCTGACGTCCATTCGCGATGGACAGGAACAGACCGGGATGCCGGCGGAACCGATCCTTTTGTGGGGAAAAGATGGGTCGAACGGACAGGTCCATACGTCGCGGCAATTTCCTGCCTCCGCAATTGAAACCACGATCAACGGAAGGAAATACACCTTCACCAGCGGACACAATAAAACATTATTACGCCTGCTGCGCGAAGAAGGAAATTTGATCGGCACCAAGGAAGGCTGCGCCGAAGGCGAATGTGGCGCGTGTACTGTTTTCCTGGATGGCAAGGCAGTCATGGCATGTCTCGTCCCTGCGCCGCGTGCCCACGGGGCAGAGATCGTCACCGTGGAAGGGCTGGCTAAGTTGGAGTACGACGGCTCGCCGCTGCGATCCCAGGAGCCATCTCCTGCACTCCAAAACCTTCACCCAGTTCAGGAAGCTTTCATCGAACACGGCGCGGTGCAATGTGGATACTGCACGCCGGGCTTTCTAATGTCTGCTGCGATGCTGCTCGAGGAGAAATCGAATCCCACCCGCGGCGAGATCGAACAGGCCATCACCGGAAATCTGTGCCGCTGTACCGGGTATTACAAGATCGTCCAGGCCATTGAAGATGCAGGAATCAGATAACGGTATATAAGAGAGGCTGCCATGGGAAAACACACTTCATACCAAAGACAACAAGCCAGAATAAAAAGGGGTCAGGTTCACCCGGTCATGCGCGGCATCGGCTGTGTACTGATGGCGATTGTGCCGCTTATTTCATATGGGAGCGCCGTCCTGCTTGTGAACTACGGTGTGGGCAAGGGTTGGCCCATTCCGCCAAACTGGCTCGGTACACCCACCTTCCCTTCCCTGTTATGGAGCCTGAGCGGTTTGCGGGTGCCATTGACCTACCTGCAGGCGCAGACCAACCTCATTGCAAACCTGTTCTTCGCGGTGGCCATTGCGGTGGTGATCTTTGGTTTCCTCTCCACGGTGTATGGCTTTATGTTCAAGCTGCTGGGCCCGCCGCAGTATGGCCCCACGGATGCACCTCCCCCGCGAGGCGTCAAGCTAAAACGGTATAAGAGATAATCAACCACACGCTGGCAACCTTCCACATCGCTCACCATCATTGACACGCTACCCCATAAGATAAATATGACAACCACCATTGGCAAATCTGTTCCTCGTATTGACGCCCGCGGCAAAGTGACGGGCGATACTCTCTATTCCGGCGACCTGTCCATGAAGGGCATGTTGCATATGAAGATGCTGTTCACCGACCGGCCGCATGCGCGCATCCTGTGGATCAGAACCCACAAAGCAGAAGCTGCGCCCGGCGTTGTGACGGTGTACACGTCAAAGGATGTGCCACTCAACGAATATGGATTGCAGTGGCAGGACCAGCCGGTCTTATGCGGCCCCATCGTCGAAGGCGGCAAGCCAGGCACCGATATCGTCCGCTTTGTCGGCGACCAGATCGCGGCCGTGGTCGCGAACACGGAAGCGGAAGCCGCCGCAGCCGTGAAGTTGATCGAAGTCGGATACGAAGATCTGCCGCTGGTCACGGATGCAGTCGAGGCGATGAAACCCGGTTCGCCGCGCGTCCATGAACACATCGGTGATTCGAATATTTGCGTCCATTACAAGATACGCAAAGGCAATGTCGACGAGGCGTTTGCCCAGGCAGACGTGATCGTCGAAGGCGAATACCGCACGCCTGTGCAGGAACATGCCTATCTGCAGCCCGAAGCGGGACTTGCCTATATGGATGAAGAAGGCCGCATCACAGTGCAGTGTGCCGGGCAATGGACGCATGAGGATCGTCACCAGATCGCACATTCGCTCAACATGCCAAATGAAAGTGTGCGCGTGATCTATCCCGCCATCGGCGGCGCGTTCGGCGGACGCGAAGACATGTCCGTGCAGATCCTGCTGGCGCTCGCGGCCTGGAAGCTGCAGCGCCCGGTCAAGATCGTCTGGACGCGGCAGGAATCGATGATCGGACATGGCAAGCGCCACGCCTCGGTTGTCCGCGCAAAGTGGGGCGCCACCAGCGACGGCAAAGTCATCGCCATGCAAAGTGAGATGATCGGCGATGGCGGCGCGTATATGTATACATCCAACAAGGTGCTGGGCAATTCAGCCATCACTTCCACTGGACCGTACGCCATTCCCAACGCCAGTATCGATGTCTATGGGGTCTATACCAACAACGTACCGGGCGCGGCATTCCGTGGCTTCGGCGCTCCGCAGGCGTTGTTCATGGCTGAAATGCAAATGGATAAACTTGCCGAGAAGCTTGGTATGGACCCGGTCGAGTTCCGCTTGAAGAATGCCCTGCGCGATGGCGACACGATGGGTGTTGGCACCCCCTCGCCGAGCCCGGTCAGTGTGGTGCAGTGCATTGAAGCCGCCGCGGAAAAGTTTGGGTGGGAAGCCGCCCCTTCTACTACGGGTCCCGAGGCGAGCGAGAAAAGCACCCGCTCCACTCGACCTTCAGTCGTGCGCGGTCGCGGCTTTGCTGCCGGCTTCAAGAATATTGGCTTTTCGTTCGGGTACCAGGAGAACTGCTGGGCAAAGATCGAGATCCATGGCAACAGCGATATACACCACGTGGTGCTGCATCACGCAGGTGCAGAGGTGGGACAGGGCACGCACACGGTGATGATGCAGATGGCTGCCGAGGCGTTGGGTGTTCCGTTCGAAAAAGTGAAGATCCTCACCTCCGACTCAGCGACCATGGAGAATTCAGGGTCGGTCTCTGCTTCACGCATGACGTTCATGTCTGGCAATGCCATCCGCGGCGCGGCGGAGGCTGCGCTCAGGAAATGGAAAGCCGAGGAACGTCCCGCCATCGCTGAGTTCAAGTATCTCGCACCGCGCACCAACCAGTTCCAGAAGGATACCGGGTTCTCCACACCCAACTTTGCCTACGCATTTGTGGCACAGGCCGCTGAAGTGGAAGTGGATACCGAGACCGGGCATGTGCGTGTGATCCGCATTGTTTCCGCAGATGACGTAGGTACGCCGATCAACCCTGCCCTGGTGGAGGGTCAGGTGGAAGGCGCAGTTGTCCAGGCGCATGGATACGCGATCCTGGAAGATTACAAAACGCAGGATGGCCGTGTGCTCACCGACCAGCTCAGCACCTATCTGATCCCAACCATCTGGGATATCCCCGAAAAAGTGGAAACAGTGTTCGTGGAAGTGCCCGACCCGAACGGTCCCTGGGGTGCGCGTGGGATCGGCGAACTACCGTTCCTTATCACTGCCCCAGCCATCGGCGCGGCGATCCATGATGCCACGGGTGTATGGATCGATGAATTTCCATTCACACCGGAGCGGGTGTTGCGCGCATTGGGTAGGATCTAGTTGCCCGGCTCGCCGTCCGCGGCGGGCCATGTAGAGCCTGGTGTATGTCCCTTTCCTTTCGGTCTGAAACCAGGGAGTTGAACGACACGACCCGCCGTATGACGGGCGGTTCGTTCGTTCCGCTTGCGGATGGCGTGACACACTATGAACTGGGCAACCCCACGAAAGATAATACCGTTGTCCTGGTACACGGCTTCTCCGTTCCCTACTTCATCTTCGACCCCACATTTCACTTTCTCAAGGAGCACGGCTTCCGTGTGCTGCGCTATGACCTGTTCGGGCGCGGATTTTCAGACCGGCCGGACGTACACTATAACATTGACTTCTTCGTCCAGCAGCTCACAGACCTCCTGGACGCCCTGCGCCTGACGCGCCCCGTCAGCCTGATCGGCCTCTCGATGGGCGGACCCATCACTGCGGCATATACTGCACTCCATCCCGAACGCGTGGATAAACTTGTGCTGGTGGACCCGGCAGGTGCGAGACCCATACTCCTTTCACGGATACTCAAAGCCGCCGCAAGACCCTTCGTTGGCGAAGCCATTCTCGGCCTGGTCGGAAGCGGAGGCATGGTCAAACATCTCGCATTCGATTTATTCGATCAAAGACTGGTCGGGCACTTCCAGGACAGGTATCTGCTCCAGATGCAGTTCAAGGGATTCAGGCGCGCCATCCTGTCCACGATACGGAATGGGATGCTCGACTCATTCATCGAAACATATCGGAAGGTGGGCGCAGCCAACAAACCTGTCATGCTGATCTGGGGACGGCACGACACGACCATCCCGCTCAGGCACAGCGATGACCTGCGAGCTTCAATACCAAACATCGAATTTCACATCATCGAAGATTGCTCGCACATTCCACATTTCGAGAAGCCTGCAGAAACCAACGCCCTGCTTCTGGATTTTCTGAGGAAATAATTGGGTCTCGATATGAGCGAGTGTTCTTCCCGCTCATATCGAGACCCATCGCAGTCGAAGCGCGGTGATGTGACCCGCTCTGCTCGTATTGCCCCGACGTTCATTGGGAACTCGAGATATCAAAGATAAGGGAACTATATGCAAAACCTAACCAAACATACCTTCCTGCGCAACCGTTACAGCATCGCCGTCTTTATCCTGCTAAACCTGGCCTGCCTGATCTGCATTCTGCTGGTCGTGGCGCGCATGGCGTACAGCGAATCGGTACGCCACAGGGGCCTGATCTGGAACCTCTTCCTGGCATGGATCCCCTTCATGCTGGCGTATGTTGCCCACACGGCTTCGTGGAGGCGCTCCACGTTGTATTACATCATTCCCATCGTTGCATTCCTGTGGCTGATCTTTTTCCCCAATGCGCCATACATGCTGACCGACCTGCAGGACCTCTCCCGCCGTGCCTTCGATGCCCCACTGTGGTATGACGTGATCATCGTGGTCTGGACGTCATGGACCGGCATGCTGCTGGGCGTGATCTCGCTGTACCTGATGCAGGATATCATCATCCGCCTGTATGGACGCGTGACCGGCTGGGTATTTGTCTTCGTCATTTCGGCGATGAGCAGCTTTGGTATTTACATCGGCCGCTTCGTGCGCCTCAACTCGTGGGATATTCTACAGAGCCCCGGCGAAGTGGCGCAGGAAATTCTGGGTATCGTGATCGACCCAAGCATGCGGCTGGCGGCGTTCACCCTTCTCTATACTGTTTTCTTCATGTTCGTGTTCCTGCTGCTGTATTCCTTCAGCCACATGCTGCGCGAACAGATCATCCTGTCTGAAGAAGCCCACGAAACACACGCACATGCCAACCCATAAAACGGGGCTCATTCTGTTGCGCGGCGGCGGTGACCTGGCCTCGGGTGTCGCATTGCGCCTGCAGCATGCCGGCCTGCACGTGGTCATCAGTGAGCTGCCTCAGCCGCTGGCGGTACGGCGCGCCGTCTCGTTTGCAGAGGCGGTGTATGAGGGCAGTCACACCGTGGAGGGCGTGACGGCGCGGCTCGTGGAACAGGGTCAGCTGGCGGCTGTGCTGGATGCGGGTGAGATCCCGATTCTCATCGATCCGAATGCGGATGTGCTGGCGGCGCGGCCGTTCCTGGTCGTCGTGGATGCGCGGCTGACGAAGCTGACCCCGTCTCCGCTGCCGAAGGCTGTACCTCTTCACATCGGGCTGGGACCTGGCTTCCACGCAGGAGACGATTGCCACGCTGTGATCGAAACCCGCCGCGGTCACACGCTGGGACGGGTGTACTGGCAGGGATCCACGCAGCCTGACTCCGGTCAGCCCGAAGGCGACCCGCGCCGTGTGCTGCGAGCTCCAAATGATGGTGTGGTGCTGGCGAGGGCGAAGATCGGCGAGCATGTGCAGGCGGGAGATGTGGTGGCGGTGAT
>JBDTPH010000033.1:0-8784 GCA_039932795.1 Chloroflexota bacterium | reverse complement strand
GATGGCGAGTTGATCGATGAGACAGTGGCGCGGTCCCTGCCGTGGCTTCGGCATCGCCATATGATGGAGTTCACAAGGCTCGTTGAAAGGCGAATATATCCTGCGAACGATACCATTATCCCGCGTAATACTCATGTTGAAAATTTCTTCATGATCCGCACTGGCGAAGTGGAAGTGGTTTTGCAGGATGGCAGGAATAAGGAAACCGTGATCTCTCACTTAAAGCCTGGCGAATTCTTTGGTGAGATCGAATTGATGCGCGGCGGCAGGTCAATAGCCAATGTCCGCGCCGGCCCGAACGAGCCCGTGGAGCTGCTGGTATTGACGCGCGATGATTTCCTGCGGGTGATCGAACAATCCCCGATCACGGCAGATGCGCTTGGAAAGATCGTCCAACAACGGTTGGAAGTGCACCGCGCCGCCGATAGCAGAAAAATCTCCCGATTACTTGGAAGATTATTTCGCAATAAAGAGTCGAAACGATTATGAAACCACGCTGGCGAAAAGTATTTCATGACCTGATAGACAATAAGGGACGCACGCTGCTGGTCGTATTCTCGATCGCAGTGGGTGTGTTTTCCATTGGTGTGATCATGGGTGCATACCAGATCATTTCGAATGATATGAGCGCGTCTTATGCTGCGAACAAGCCTGCCAACATCGAACTGCGTATGACGAACTTCGACGAAGATCTTCTTGCCTCCATTCATAACGAGCGATATGTGCAGGATGTGGAAGGACGGCGTGTCTTCAATACGCGTGTGCGCGTGCTTGGCACTGCAAAGTGGACAACACTCGATATGATTGCGTTCCAGGACTTTGAAGAGAATGCGATCAATTTGCTGGCTCCTGTTGAGGGGCAGGCAATGCCGAATAAACGTGAAGTCCTATTGGAGCAGGGTGCGCTTGATCATATTAATGCGAGCGTAGGTGACCTCCTTGAGCTTCAACTCCCTGATGGTTCGATCAAAACCCTGCCTGTCGTGGGCATCGTTCAGGATACTGCCGCAGGCGCCGGCGATTTTCTTGCTTCGCCATATGGCTACGTGACGATGGATACTCTGCAATATCTTGGACAGCCGAATCTGTATAACCGTGCCCTGGTGGTCACCTCGCAGGGGGGCGATGACATCTTCCACGTTCGTGAGGTGGGAGCGCAGTTAAAGGATAAACTGGAGAAAAACGGGAACACTGTGATCCGCTCACGTTTCGCCGAGACGTCCAAACATCCGCTGGCAGACCCGGTCAATGCGATTCTTGGGATTTTGATGGCGTTGGGGATCCTGATCGTGTTCCTCTCGAGTTCATTGATCGCGAATACCCTCAACGCGTTGCTCAATCAACATCTGAGGCATATTGGGGTGATCAAACTGGTAGGTGGGCAAAGAAAGCAAGTCTTCTACATGTATCTGACCCTTATCATGGCCTTTGGCGTTCTGGCATTGATGATTGCCGTTCCACTGGGTGGACAGGGAGCGTACGGACTTGCCCTTTTTATCGCAAATGAGATGAATTTCAACCTTCTGGGCTATCGCATCGTCCCAAGCGCATTGCTGATCCAGATTCTGGTGGGTCTCCTGGTTCCACTTATTGCCGGGCTCGTACCCGTGATCAAGGGATCGCGTATTACAGTTCTGCGTGCTCTCAGCGAGGGGCTGGCCGGGGACGAAGAGCAGGCACTGGCTGGTGAAACCCGCGTATCCTGGTTCGATTGGATGCAGGTCAGGGTGACCCGAATCCTTGCCATGCGGGGAATCCACATCCCGCGTCCGTTTGTGATCTCACTCCGAAACACATTTCGCAGAAAGGGACGCCTTGCGTTGACGCTGTTTACGCTGACGATGGGCGGCGCGATCTTCATTGCGGTGTTCAATGTTCGTGTGACCCTGCATGATTACATTGGGCAGATCGGGAAATATTTCACTGCCGATGTGTCCGTTGATTTCGACACGCCCTACCGCCTCACGGAAATCGAGCGTCAGGCAATGAAAGTGGATGGCGTTCAGCATGTGGAAGGCTGGCAGTTCGTGAGCGGTGACCTGCTGGATGAGAACGGCCGTATCCTTGAGAATATCAATGTCTTTGGCCCACCGGCAGACAGTACACTGATCGAACCGATTCTGGTGGCAGGTCGCTGGATCCGACCTGGGGATGTTCGCAAATTGGCGGTGAGCGAAGGCACGCTTCAATATTTCCCGAACCTGAAACCTGGTGATTCTTTGAGTCTAAAGATCGAGGGACGTGATGAAGTTTGGGAGGTCGTTGGCATATTCAAATTTGTGGACCGCGAAGGTGTTCTGGCATACGCACCCTATGAACATGTTTCGCAGATGAATAACCTTGCCAATCGTTCGTATTCATTCAGACTTGTCACAGACCAACACGACAGGCCCTACCAGGATGCGAAAGCGGAGGAGTTGGACAGCTACTTCCGCAGCCTGGGGTACAAAGTACGCGTGGCGCAGGCGGGACGTGCTTCACTGGATACGGCAGTGGAAAGTTTGGATACACTGGTTGTATTCCTGCTCATCATGGCGGTGTTAACTGCGGTTGTGGGGTCCATGGGATTAACTGGGACAATGGGTATGAACGTCCTTGAACGGACGCGTGAGATCGGGATCATGCGGGCAATCGGGGCGGATGACCGCGCCGTGATGCGAACTGTGATCGCGGAAGGACTTGTCATCGGTATGATTTCATTTGTTCTGGCGATCGTACTTTCGATCCCGTTTACATATGGGCTCTCCACAATCGTCAGCCTGGCGGTGTTCGAATCGCCGATCGAGGTGGTATTCACTTATTCGGGATACGCCATCTGGCTCGGTCTTGTTCTGGTTTTATCTGCATTTGCGAGCATTTTACCCGCCCGCAATGCGGCGCGCCTGACGATACGTGAAGTACTGGCATATGAGTAACAAATAGTAGGTGGTTGAGTACCCTGCGTGATTGTGGCAGGGTGTATCGAAACCACTAAATTCAAACAACGTTCTTTTTTGCATATAGGTGCTGGTTTTGATACACCCAATGAGCAGAGGTTACTCAACCAGCGAATCATTTTCGAAGGAAGGTAATAATGAAGAAGATTTTTTATAAACTGGTTATGCTGGGTGTGGTTGTTATTCTGGGAATCACCGCCTGCGCAAACCAGGCAGCGACCCAGCAAGACACGGCCGCAGAGCCTGTCGTTGTGACGACAAACGATGGAATTGTAGCGGAAGGTAATCTCAAACCTGAACGCGCCGTGAATCTTTCCTTCCAGGCGTTTGGAGTGGTGGAAGAGATCAACGTGAAGATTGGCGACTCTGTTAGCCAGGGTGACGTGCTTGCGCGTCTTTCCAATGCCAGCCAGGCTGATGCCCAGCTGGCCGCGGCAAACCTGGAACGGGTCACCGCCCAACAGGCGCTTGATACACTCAACCGTACAGGGGGCTCTACCCTTGCATCTGCATGGACGACTTATATGGACGCGCAGGTTGTCCGCGCCGAAGCAGAGCGTGAGTGGGAGGATTTCAACGTTGACGACATTGATGACCGTATCGAGGACGCAGAAACCGAGATCCGGGACCGCCAGGAAGATCTGGACGATGCGCAGGAGGAATTCGACAAATACAAAGATCTGGATGAAGATAACGCCACGCGCAAGACCGCAGAGGATGACCTTGAGACCGCGCAGGAGGATTACAACGAAGCTGTGCGTGAACTCGAAGAGATCACTCGTGAGCGCGATACTGTCCAGGCTGCGTTGGACTCTGCATTGGCGGCTGAGGCCGAAGCCAGGCATCAGTATGATATCTCCTCTGAGGGTGTAAACGCCGACCAACTCGCACTGGCACAGGCACGCCTTGAAAACGCCAGGGCACAGGTTGCTGCGGCGGAATCGAACCTATCCAGTTACGTGCTCAGTGCTCCCTTCGACGGTGTAGTAGCCGATGTGGCCATCGAAATCGGTGAGCAGGTGTCGGCTGAGTCTCGAGCCGTGAGTGTTGCAGACACATCTGCCTGGATCGTGGAGACCACTGATATCACCGAGCTCGAAGTCGTAAATATCGTCGAAGGTCAGAAGGTGACGTTCACCGCGGATGCGCTGCCCGAGGCCAGCATGGAAGGCGTTGTGAGTGAGGTCAGCCAGTCATCCTGCACGCAAAGTGGCGATGTGATCTACAGGGTGCGCATACAGGCAGGTGAAGTTGACCCACGTGTGAAATGGGGCATGACCGTGGAAGTGAACTTTGAGCCTTTGGAAAATTAACTTGACATTAGAAAAAATTTTTTCGTGACAAAACCTCTTGACTTTGATTTTTTTAAGCGCGACAATAATAGTCCTCCGATAAAAAGCAAACCTGAGGAAACTCAGCGGCGCAAAGTCATGGGTCTACAATCACAGCAGGATCGTGATCAGGACTGCCAGACTACCGATAATAGCAAAGCTGCACAAAAGCAGCGACGCAAAGCCAGGCATCCGAAAATCAAATTATGCAAGTTTTTTGGTCAGGATCGGCCGGCTAACCGAAAGGCAAACACAGGGAAACCTGTGGACGCAAAGTTATGGGTCTAAAGTCGAATCGACCAGGACTGCCAGACTGCCGAAGAGCACATTTCTGGGATGACCTTAATAAGTCATCCCAGAATAATTTAAGGATGTGACTTGCTTCCACGGAAGCCTAAAATGGAATCCCTTTAAAACAGGTTTGCTGCTCTATCGGTGCCTGGGGATAACTCCCACCTGTCTTTATCCTTCATCCCTTCGACAAACTCAGGGCCAGCCTTTATAATCCTCTCCATGTCAAACCCAAATCCTGCGCCACGTTCCGGGCGGCCCCGTCCGCTTGACCCCGAATCCAAACCTGATGACCGCGTGGACAACGCACTGCGTCCACAAAAGTTGAATGACCTCATTGGTCAGAATCTAGTCAAGGAAAACCTTGGCATTCTGATCTCTGCGGCGCGTCAACGCGGCGAACCGTTGGATCATGTTCTGTTTTATGGACCTCCCGGTCTGGGGAAAACGACTCTCGCAAATGTGGTCGCCAATGAAATGGGAGTTAATATCAAGGTGACTGCGGGTCCCGTCATCGAACGTGCCGGCGACCTGGCCGCCATCCTGACAAACCTGCGGGCGGGCGACGTGCTCTTCATTGACGAAGTCCATCGCCTGGGACGTGCTGTGGAGGAAGTGCTGTATCCCGCCATGGAGGATTTTGCGCTGGATATTGTGATCGGCAAGGGACCCTCGGCTCGTTCCATACGCCTGAAGCTGCCGCACTTTACCGTCGTCGGCGCAACAACCCGACTGGCTTTGGTAACAGCTCCACTGCGCGCACGTTTTGGCGCGGTCTATCGTTTGGATTATTATGACCTGCCGGCGATGCAAGCCATCGTGACGCGTGCCGCGGGCATGCTTAAAGTGGAAGTGGACAAGAGTGGGATCGAGGAAATGGCACGCCGCGCCCGTGGAACCCCGCGTGTTGCGTTGCGTTTATTGCGCAGAGTGCGCGATTATGCCCAGGTCCGCGCGGACGGAATCATCACATCCCAGGTAGCAAAAGAAGCATTGGACCTGCTGCAGGTCGACCCCTTGGGACTCGATGATGTGGACCGCCGCGTCCTAAAGACCATCATCGAAAAATATAACGGCGGACCGGTTGGTTTGAACACGATCGCTGCCTCCATCAGTGAAGAACAGGATACGATCATGGACGTGGTCGAGCCATATCTCCTGCAGCTCGGCTTTTTAGACCGCACCCCGCAGGGACGCGTTGCCACCAGGTCTGCGTATGAGCATCTCAAATTACCGTATTCAGAGGAAGGACAACAGAGGTTACTGTAATGTTTAAAGGTTTAAGGTTTAAACATTCAACCTTGAACCTGGAACCGGAGAAATATGGAAAATATTGTTCGATTCTTGGTAATTGGTGGATTGATATTGATCCTGCTGGGTGGGGGAGTATATCTCGCTTCAAAGTTGGGCATTCCTCTCGGAAGATTGCCTGGTGATATTCACATTGAAGGCAGGAATGGTTCCTTCTATTTCCCGGTTGTGACTTCAATATTGGTTTCCATATTGCTGACTGTACTCCTAAATTTAATCGCCAGATTTTTTAAATAAACAGTCGTAGTGGCAACTGTAGTCGCTTGTTCCAACGTGAAATCATCTAACGACTGAAGTCATTACCACAATCAATGAAAACCGCCGACTTCGATTACAACCTTCCCGAATCTTCCATCGCGCAGACTCCCGCGGAGCCGCGCGATTCTTCGCGTTTACTTGTATTGCATCGGGATACTGGAACTTTGGAACATAAAGCTTTCCGGGATGTGAGTGATTACCTCCGTGCGGGGGATTTACTTGTTTTGAATCAAACGCGCGTCATCCCTGCACGGATCTTTGCGCGCAAGGAAACAGGCGGACGCGTGGAACTGCTTCTCCTGCGCCGCCGAAATGAACTGACCTGGGAAGCTCTGGTCGGTGGAAAAGGTCTGCGTATAGGCAGGAAGGTCTGGTTGGAGTCCGATGAGGCCCGTCGGGTTGGTGAAGGAGCAAAATCTCCTGACCTTGCAGTCCAGGCAGAGATCATTGAAATTTTGGAAGGTTCAGAGCGTGTGATCCGATTTACGGAACCAATAGAACCTTATTTTTCCAAAGTTGGGAACGTGCCTCTGCCGCCCTATATCCACAAAAAGCTGATTGACCCTGAACGATATCAAACTGTCTTTGCACGGGAGCCAGGCTCTGCCGCCGCGCCGACTGCTGGACTCCACTTCACGCCGCGACTGTTGGAAGAGTTGCAGGCAAAGGGTGTGAAGATCGCGTATGTGACCTTACATGTGGGGTTGGATACGTTTGCGCCTGTCACGGAAGATGACCCGCAAGAACATACGATCCATACCGAGTGGTGCGAGCTGTCACAGGAAGCCGCGGATTTGATCGACCAAACACGTGAAGCGGGGGGGCGCATTGTTGCGGTCGGGACAACCTCGGTGAGGACATTGGAGTCCGCAGCAGCCCAAGCCTCCAGTCTCCAATCTCAATTATCCGCCTTCATCGGACCGACGAGTCTCTTCATCCTGCCTGGCTATCAATTCAAAATCGTGGATGTGATGATCACCAACTTCCATTTGCCCAGGTCCACGCTGCTGATGCTGGTCAGTGCATTCGCGGGGCGGGAGAAAATTCTGGAAACATACGAAACTGCCATCAAAGAAGGCTATCGCTTTTACTCTTTTGGGGATGCGATGATAATCATCTAAGTGTTGATGAACCTGTTTCATGTGTCAGGTACAATTGCGGGCTGGATTTTAGGTAGAAACTGACACATGACAAATAAATCCAAACTTGAAGAACTGAATGAAGAGATCATCCAATGCCGAAGGTGCGTGCGGCTTGTGCAATGGCGCGAGGAAGTTGCCCGCGTCAAACGCAGGGCATATATCGATCAGGAATATTGGGGCAAACCGGTGCCAGGATTTGGTGACCCGAATGCACGCATCCTTGTGGTGGGACTCGCCCCGGGCGCACATGGTTCCAATCGCACCGGACGCAATTTTACCGGGGACGCGTCGGGCGGGTTTTTGTATCCAGCGTTACACCGGGCCGGGCTCGCGAACCAGCCGACGGCTGAGTCCAGAAGCGATGGTCTCGCTCTGAAAGACCTGTATTTAACGGCGTCAGGTCGTTGCGCGCCGCCTGCCAATAAGCCTACTTTGGAAGAATTAAATAATTGCCAGCCGTTCCTCGAGCGTGACCTGGAGATCCTGAAGCCAAAAGTGATCGTTTGCCTCGGTCGGATAGCTTTTGAGAGAGTGTTGCGGATATATTCTGTCCGAAATTCGGGTTGGAAGTTTAGGCATGGCGCGTTGTATCAATTTGAAAACGGAACATGGCTGCTTTGCTCCTATCATCCGAGCCAGCAGAACACGCTGACGGGCAAATTGACCGTGAAGATGTTCGATGAGATCTGGGCGAAGGCAAAATCGTTGTTGGAGCATGAATGAAGATCGTCAAACGCGTCCTTCTTGGACTTTTAGTTGTTACCATCATCGCCGCTCTGGGATTTGTCATCTGGGCCGAAACCCCGTTGAAAGCGGCTCCGGAAGCCTTATCCGCTCTCGAATCTGATGCACAGGTTGCTGTCAGTATGGGTGAGTACGTAACGTTCAGGCCTGTAAATTCAGAACCAACTACTGGGTTTGTCTTTTACCCCGGCGGACGCGTGGACTATCGGGCCTATTCCGTGCCGCTTCGCCAGATCGCAGAGCAGGGTTATCTCGTGATCCTTTTGCCTGTACGACTCAACCTTGCGTTCTTCGATATTGATGCCGCTGACCACGCTATTTCCGATTTTCCTCAAATTCAGCATTGGGCGGTTGGCGGACATTCTCTTGGTGGAGTTGCATCTGCTTTATATGCAAACAAGCATGCAAATTTGGATGGGATCGTTTTTTGGGCATCGTATCCTGCAGATGACACACTGAAAAATACAGAGATGAAGATCCTGTCTGTGTACGGGACGCAGGATATGGGTGGCATGGATGCATTTGATGCTTCACGTGCAAACCTTCCCACCCATACGGAGTTTGTGGTAATTGATGGCGGCAACCATGCGCAGTTCGGCGATTACGGCTTGCAGCCTGGCGACAATGAAGCGGCCATTACGCGTGCCGATCAACAGTCACAGATTGTTGATGCAACCGTCCGGCTTCTGGAATCGTTCAATAAATAATAATCAACAGGTGATAACCAAATAGTTATAGGTCTTATTACCAGATAACTATTGAATTATAGGT
>JBDTPH010000032.1:0-8867 GCA_039932795.1 Chloroflexota bacterium | reverse complement strand
CTGTAGAGAATGGAGGGCAAAGATGGATTGCTTGCTAGGTATTGACGTCGGCTCGACGAGCATGAAAGCCTTGGTATATGATCTAGATGGCAATGTCATTTCACGGGGTAGTTACCCGACGGAAAGCATAGCCAACGACCCAGATCACACAAACTGGCAGGTTTACATGCCCGAGCATATCTGGGACGGGATATCATCTGCGATTCGTGATGCAATGGGTCAGATTGGCCCGCAAGATCGTATCCTGGCGGCAGCCGTGACAGGTCTTGGCGCGGATGCAGTTCCGCTGGATAAGAACGGGGATGCGGTTTATCCTTTTATCAACTGGCTATGTACACGGACAACCAGGCAATTGGAGCGATGGCTGATGGATGTCGGTTTGGAACGGACCTTTCAGGTATCTGGCTGGCAGCCATATGTGTGGAGCACTGTCCTGCGCTTCATGTGGCTCAAAGAAAATGAGCCAGAGCTGGCGAACCGTGTGAATAAATGGCTTGTCATCGAAGACTTCGTAAACTATAAGCTAACAGGTAAATATTCCACCGATTACACAGATGCATCGCCTACACTATTATTCGATCAGCGCTCCTTAGCATGGTCGGATGAAATGTTAAGAATTACGGGGCTTGAAAAAGACCTCCTACCAACACCCCAACCCAGTGGATCATTCATCGGTGAGGTTACACCCGAGGCAGCTGAGAAGACCGGACTAGTGCCTGGTATGCCAATTTTCCAAGGCGGGCATGACTATCTAGTCGGAGCACTTGCAGCTGGAGCAATCTCTTCCGGTATGTTTCTGGACGTCACCGGCACATGGGAACTGGTAATTACACCTACTAGTAATCCACAATGGACATCTGAAATACGTAAATTAGGTCTTACGGTTGAAGCGCATTCCGTTCCTGACATGTATTGTGTCTGGGCCGGGGGAACGGCTGCAAGTATGCTGGAATGGTATAAAGATCAGCTCGGATCGGAAGCACAACGACGAGCACAAAGTGGTCAGGGGAATGTGTGGTCAAACCTGATGGATGAAGCGCGAAGCGCGCCACCTGGTGCAAACGGCATCTTCTTCCTGCCGCATTTTAATGGTACAGCCTGCCCGAACTTAGATCCACGTTCACTAGGCGCATTTTTGGGTCTGAATGACACTACCAAAAAGGAGGATATAGTCCGAGCTTTGGTTGAAGGCCTGAATTATGCTTTCCTGGATATGCTGAAGTCACTCGAGCTAGGGGCAGGACAAAAGGCTGAACAAATCACGGCTATTGGCGGGGGCGTGCGCAATGACTTCTGGATGCAAAACAAAGCGGATGTCTCTGGACGTCCAGTGATTACGCCAAAGATCGAAGAAGCCACAGCACTTGGAGCTGCAATGCTGGCCGGCGTGGGTGTTGGAGCTTACAAAAACTTGGCGGAGGCGGTACAGCGAGTGCATAAACCAGGCAGATTATTTGAACCGAACATAAAGTTGGCGTCCTTCTATACGGAGTTATTTGAGATCTATCGGGAAATTTATCCCGCATTGGAACATGTCAATAGCCGAATTTATGAGCGCTTTCGGGTTTGATTTTCACCTATGGTGACCGTTGTGCATTTTCACAAAACGGTTTTTTTCTCATATCAGGCGAAGTCGACTTATGACCCCCGATGGTAAAGCCGTGAAGAGACAATGGCTTGGCAATTCTGACTTACAAATCACGTTTATAGGGATTCAAACGCTACTGCCATCCTCGGCACGGGCATTTTGCTGCCACTTTATGCCCTCTTCTGCAAGCCTGCAAAGCCGGCAGAACTTATCTTTGAAAATTAAATTCTAGGGAGGACGCTGGAACATTTCCATCGTTAGGAACAGGTTTTGAAACCTGCCTTGTATTATTTTGTGTCTGCGCGTTGCAATGGCTGGGAAATAGATCAAACTCGCGTACATACTAATTTGCATAACTAAAGGAAGCTTGCTAAAAAGCCACATAATTCGAGTCCATGCCATGTTGAAAGCGATAGAGCAAAGCATTGCGTGTTGGACAATCCTTTCGTGGGCACCTGCCCCTGTGCATCGAAGAAACAAGACTACGCACCAGGTTACCCATGCTCATGGAGTGCTATTCGCGCCTCTGCCGTTCGGCAGCTTTTCCTGGCTTTTCGAATTGGAAAGAATGAAAAATGTATTTCAAGCGTTCCGATGTAAACCGATCGAAACATTACGGGTAGATATCCGCTACGGAGTCAACGATGTGAATTGGCACATAGGGGTATCGTTCCACGTCTGCCAAACTGGTAACTCCAGATAAGACCAGGATCGTATCAATTCCAGACTGCACGCCTGAGATAATATCTGTGTCCATTCGATCCCCGATCATCAGGGTCTCTTCGGAGTGCACATCCAGGTAGTTCAATGCCGCACGCATCATGAATGGATTGGGTTTGCCAACAAAGAATGCTTTGATTCCGGTTGCGGTTTCGATCAATGCAGCCAGGGCGCCGGTAGCAGGCACGATCCCATTGTCGCTTGGACCATTGACATCCGGGTTTGTGCAGATAAATCGGGCTCCATTCAGGATTAGACGCACGGCACGCGTGACATCGGCAAAGTTATAAGCAGCGGTTTCCCCAACTACCACATAATCTGGATCACGGTCGGTGATTATATAATTGATGTCATGCAAGGCCGATGTCAATCCGCTCTCACCGATCACGTACGCGGTTCCGTTTGGCTTTTGAATATGCAGGAATCTTGCAGTGGCCAAGGCTGAGGTAAAAATGTTTTCAGCCTGGATATGCAGACCGATATCCTGTAGATTGAAGGCGAGATCCCGTGGCGTCTGCCGCGAGTTGTTGGTTAGGAGCAGGAATTTCGATCCTCGATCATGCAATCGTTGGATAAATTTATCTGCATTCGGAATGAGCGTTTTCCCCCGGATTAAAACACCGTCCATATCTATCAAGTAGCTTTTTGGTTCTTTAATTGTGAGTGGTACAGCTTGCATTGTGCATTTTTTCCTGTGATGAGCTGAAGACATTATACTATTGCCGCCCATAATGATACTTATGCAAATCCAAATTTTCAGCATCAAAAGAGCAGATAGACGGACCGAGTTTCTCTTATTACCTTTAACTTCGATAGATGCTCTGCATAAGGTATTTGGAGCAACTTTGCCGCGCCCTGTTTTGTTTCTTCAGGTCTGCGATCATAACGAGCCGTAGTCTGGATATTAGAATGGCCTGCCATTTTTGCCACGATAGCTATATCAACCCCTGCGCCCAATAATCTACTTACAAAAGTTCTTCTTAGATCATGCGGAGTGAAGGACTTTACGCCAGCCCTCTTAGCTCGAACTTTGAGCAAATAATAAATAGATTGAGGTGAGAGTCTGCACCCATGCCGCAAAACTCCACCTCTTTTCGCGGAGACGAAAAGTGGTCCAGCCTCCTTTCCACGAAGTTCAAGCCAAGTTAGTAGCGCGGCAAGGGCGCCATCTCCAAGATAAGCAAAACGTTGTTTGGATCGTTTGCCCCGAATCACAAGCTTTGCACCCTCTGGGGTGAAATCATCCAGGTCTAATTTGGTGATTTCTTCCCGCCGAAGTCCGGCACCAAACAGAATCGAAATAATGGCCGCGTCGCGAATCCCAATCGTGCTTCCATCTTCGATGCAGTTCTGGATAAGAGACGCGATTTCCTCCGCGAGGAGTTCTCTACCTGCTGGGAGTGTTTCTCCAATAACAGGCGACAAGCGCGCCGCGCGGTGATAGTCTTCAGCCGACATCTGACCAAGTAGCCAGGTTTGTTCCAGCACCCCACGCAAGGCAGATAGAATACGATTGGCGGTGGCAGGGGCGTATCTATCAAGCAGACGACCGCGTACTGCCGCCGTATGTTGGTAGCGAATAGCCGCCCAATTTAGGGTAAGGCAATCCGCTTTTTCACTCGAAAGGAGTGATGCAACCAGGTCAAGAGCTTGTTTTTGCGGCCGGCGGCTACTTTGCTTCAACTGAGAAAGATATACGGCCGCGGGGCTTTGATCCAGAGGAGGACGTTCGGAAAAAATAATAATGTTCCCAGCGCTAGTCAGTTCTTTAGTAGGCAAAGGTATATCCATTTGCACATCTTCTAGTTTTCTATGATGTTTCGGAAACTCCCACTTTTTCCAACCTAAATTGAACAAAAATCAGGTTTGTTGTATAATAATTCTGTCGTTGGACTTAATCCAATGGTAAAAAGCGTTTTGATCGCTCATCCTGTCTCGCGAAAAGTGGCCTCTTGGCCGCCTGCCCCCTTCCGTTGAAGGACTCGGGCTAGCGAGGCGGGTTATTTTCTTAATACGGCTTATACAGTTCTATCCGCTTTATTTTTCTCGATATCATATCGAAGGCTTCTGAGTCATTTTGCGAATCCCGGCGCATAATCGCTCCGGCCACAAGGTCGGCTACTTGAATGAGGGACTCCCTATGCGATTTCCGGACAATCACTCTCTTGAATAATCTCGGGATTTGACGCTTTATCATCGTGCGCCGCAATTCAGTACGCAAATCCGGCGTTGATCCAAACTCGTCTAGGATCAAGGTAGCATCCTGCTGAAGTCTGGGAGGAATTATTGTAAGCAACTCACTGATAAAGTGAGTGTAAATGGCTATGCTTTCGCTGGTGTGAAAAATTTTAGGGAGTGTGCTCTTATCGACAAAAATAGCCCATGCTTCGAAGTCCGCATGTGCAAGTGCCAAGAATACTTGTCTGCGAATTTCAGGCGATGTCATCTTATGGAATTTGAATTCATGGGTGACATACAACCCAAGCCGCTGTCGTAAATCAGCTAATGTTTCCCGGAGCGAGTCCGGCGACTGGGTTCCTATAAATGCGGGCACATAATAACGTGATGCGCCTTTTCCAAAATTCAAACTTACATCACCAGCTTCATCGCCCGCAAATGTAAATGTCAGCATTGTAGTGAGTTCTCCAATGTATTGCTGATTGAAACCCGCATAAATATCGACATACACACACAGTCGACGAGGGTCCAAGTTGCCTTCATGCTCGTATCAAAGGGGAAGGTAGCTTTATTTCCCGCGTAGCGATTTCGTGATAACCTCTACCTCGTTGTCTAGTTCTTCTTGTGATTCTGGTCCAAAGCGAAGAGCTATCCCGGAACGGCTCAAACGCACCATAAGTTCTGGAGTACTCATGCCTAACAGTTCAGCCGACCGTCCGATACTGATATGAACTGCTAGATAATGACCAATGACTACGTTAAACCGATCCTGGTCAGTCGGGAGAGGTTCTAGGGTCGCTTCGTTGATTTCTATATCATTTGCGTATTCTTGGGGAAAGCTAAAGGAATGGATTGCAGCTCGTTGTAACTGAAAATCGACGATATCTATGATGACGACTTCGGGTTGGCCATGGTGTTCAACAAGAACCGTGTAGCCACGCTGGGCTTCTCGAATTACGCTATGTGTGCTGCGTGCTAAATCAGTTTTAGTTATTCGCTGTTCATACTTCATAATGTGCTCCTGTGTAAAATACGAATTTTACGTATTTTAGACATTTAGAACGCCTGTGTCAATGAATTTTCATAGTTTGTATGGGATACCGACTCGCGCAAATGCTAATTTTCAAAAGGCCATAATCTTAGATCCTTGGTACTGCAAAACACCCTCTAGAAAATCTATGCAGGCGCTGGATTATCTTTATTCTTGCTCTATGGGCAGAATAATGGGGAAATTGAGCCTTTGGGCTTGTCCTTAATTGAAACCTTTTTGTGAGGTTTTCTATCTCTATCTGGTGCTAAAATTAAACTTACAACCTCTACTTGGCAGAATGGGCCCATCATCTAATAGAGAGAATACTGGGAAAACCATGAATGTATTTGAACTTCGCAACCAGCTCGTCAATGATTACAAATCGTACGTATCCAGCTTTATTCAGATACGTGATATCCGGATCCGTGAGCACGTGGAGGAGCAACTCAAAAGTGGGCTTCTCTGGCCTGAACCTCTGATTCAGTTAAACCCTGCATTTCAACCTGCTCACTATATTGACGAGTTGGCAGATGAAGGCGTCTTGCACAAAATATGCAGGTCGATTTTCCTTCGGAAAAACCAAGATAGCTCAGAAGTAAGTCGGTTGCGATTACATCAGCATCAGGAAGATGCAATTCGTGTTGCGCAATCAGGGAAAAATTATGTACTTACTACAGGTACGGGGTCAGGTAAATCACTAGCCTATATCATTCCAATCGTTGATTTTGTTTTGAAAAATGGCAGCGGTAAAGGTATTCAGGCCATCATTGTGTACCCTATGAATGCTTTGGCGAACAGTCAGCGTGGCGAATTGGAGAAATTCATCAATGTAGGCTTTCCCGACAATAAAGGACCTGTTACCTTTGCACGATATACAGGACAGGAGGGGGACGAAGAAAAGAATCAGATCATGGCGAATCCGCCTGATATTCTACTGACCAACTATGTCATGCTTGAGCTGATCCTTACTCGTCCTGACGAACGCAAAACCCTGGTTAATGCGGCTCAGGGATTGCGTTTTCTTGTCCTAGATGAGTTGCACACCTATCGTGGTCGTCAAGGTGCAGATGTTGCGATGCTCGTTCGCAGAGTGCGTAATACGCTGAATGCCACGAACCTTCAATGTGTTGGCACGTCCGCTACGCTTTCCAGTGCGGGTGGATTTGATGAACAACGAAAGGATGTCGCAGCAGTTGGTACCAAGCTGTTTGGAGACACGGTCTTACCTGCAAATGTGATCGGCGAGACTTTGCGTCGTTCCACAGTTGAGATGGATTTTAGTGATCCTGGTCAATTGGAGAAACTAAAAGCCAGAATTTCTTTGCAAGAAGTTCAGTTAGCTACCTATCAGGATTTGATCAATGATCCCCTGGCTAGCTGGATCGAGAGTAATCTGGGACTCAAAACTGACGATAATGGGCGTTTGGTTCGAGCGATGCCTCGTAGAATGCTGGGAAGGGATGGTATTGCTCGCATCCTTAGTTATTTAACGGGGCTTTCCGAGGAAGTATGTGCAAGTGCGATCGCACAAACTTTATTGCGAGGATATAACATCGCCAACACTGACACAGGGATGTCATCTTTTGCCTTCCGACTGCACCAGTTTTTCAATCGTGGTGACACAGTATATACCTCCATTGAAAAGGAAGATGAAAGATATATAACCATCCAGGGACAAAAGTATGTCCCTGGCGATCGTTCGCGCGCATTGTTGCCCCTTGTCTTTTGTCGTGAATGTGGTCAGGAATATTATGTTGTCCGAAAGATAACAGATCGCGAAACCAAAGAGCCTGTGTTTATTTCGCGTGAATTTTCGGATCGTGCAGATGATGAAGATTCAGAAATTGGTTACTTATTTCTTAACACAGAGAATCCATGGCCATCGGACCAGGATGATGTCAATACTCGAGTGCCTGAAGACTGGCTTGAAGACAAAAAAGGTGGCCTTCAAATCAAGCAGTCCCAACGCAAATATTTACCGGAGTCTTATCATCTGGATGCAGCCGGAGCACAGTCTGATCAGGGAAATACAGTTAATTTTCTTGCAGGCAAGTTTCGTTTTTGCCTGCAGTGTGGCGTTTCCTACAATCCGCGTCAGGGATCGGAATTTGCCAAATTGACCCAGTTAAGTTCTGGCGGTCGCAGTACGGACACAACTATATTGAGCTTGAATCTTATTCGTTATTTACGGAACGACCCCGACCTGAAGGATAACAATAGGGTCAAAAAATTGTTGAGTTTTACTGATAACCGTCAGGATGCATCTCTGCAGGCGGGTCATTTCAACGACTTTATTGAAATGGTTTTACTGCGCTCGGCAATTTACAAAGCGGTAGAAAAAGCAGGAAGTGCGGGAATATACCATGATGTCCTCCCACAAAAAATATTTGATGCGCTTGGTTTGGATTTTTCTCTGTATGCCGTAGATTCAACAGTCCGATTTGCTCAAAAAAATGAGACAGAGCGTGCTTTGCGTGAGGCGCTTGGATATCGAATTTATCGCGATTTGAAGCGGGGATGGCGCATCACTTCACCCAACCTTGAGCAATGCGGCTTGTTGGAAATTGAATATACATCGCTGGACGATGTTTGTTCGGCGGAAGATCTTTGGCAAACGGCTCATCCAGCATTGGCTGGAGCAAGCCTGGAAACCAGGCGGCAGATTTGCAGGGTTTTACTGGACTTTATGCGCCGTGACCTGGCAATCAAGGTGGACTACCTGAATCCTATCTACCAGGAAAGCTTGAAACAACTCAGTAGCCAGCGACTCAGCCCGCCCTGGGCGATCGATGAAAGTGAAAAATTGGATCATGCTGCTGTATTGTTCCCGCGTTCGCGCCAATCTCAGGGAAATGATGATTATGGTGGTAACGTGTATCTTTCCGCCCGCGGCGGGTATGGACAATTCCTGAGAAGAAAAAATACTATTCCAAATTTTGATGGGGTATTAAAGACTGAAGATGCAAGCGTGATGATACAGCAAATACTGGACGCTCTGCGTGTGGGTGGACTGGTTGAAATTGTGCAGGAAGCAGGCGGACAAGGAGAAGTCAACGGTTATCAGGTGCCCGCTTCGGCAATGGTATGGAAAGCTGGCGATGGAACCAGGCCATTTCACGATCTGATCCGGGTACCGCGCTTACCCGTTGAAGGTGGCAGAGCCAATCAATATTTTGTTGGCTTCTATCAGAACGTTGCCAAAGACATGCATGGATTGGAAGCGCATGAGCATACAGCCCAGGTTCCAAATGAAGTACGCGAGCAACGTGAACATGCCTTCCGGGAGGGAAAACTGCCTATCTCCGAACCGACAGGTCATAGTTGGCATTTTACCGCCAACTAACCCTAGGC
>JBDTPH010000031.1:0-9840 GCA_039932795.1 Chloroflexota bacterium | reverse complement strand
CAGATCGGAGGAAAGACTTGTATAGAAAGATCCACCATCGCCTATGCCCGAGAGGGCAATATAGAGTCTCTGTGAAATAAACGCAACGGTCGTACCTGCAATGAACCAAAGGAACGGCTTGAGAAGATATTGCCATAATTTTTTCGCACCCACTGGCTCTTCGAGTAAATATAAAACAACCGCGATCATGGCCGGCACGGGATACCAGTTGACGCGGCTCCACCCAGCCCAGAGGGATGCCAAAATAACGGCGACCCAGGTCCGGCGTTCGTCCTGAGTCGAAAATCCCCAGAGCATGATGATCACTGGAACGGCAAGATGAAAATAGACGGGGCCTGTAAAGAGAAAAAGGAACATCCACAGAACAACCAGCCAGCGCAATGGACGGTCGCTTATGGATACCCGCTTCAATAAGGGAGGGACGATCAAGCCCACCAGCAAAAAACGTAACGCCACCTGCCAGAAGCGGTGGAACCACAGCGGAGACTCAACCAGGTAAGGCGGGGCAAGCAACAGATGCAGTGTGGGATGAAGAATGGGCCACGGGAATTTCTGGCCGTACACTTTCTCTGAGAGAAAAAGCGACGGGAAGTAGAAGCGGCTTGTTTCAGACCATCCCATGGCAAACGGGTAGGATGTGACCTGTGAAAAGTAGAAGAGGATCAGTTGAATGACAGATTGGGACAGTACGATAACGATGAGTGCCGTCATCCACGCTGTTTCTCTGCGGACTATTTTGATTCCCCACATCCCCACCAAGCTGAACAGCGCAACTATTAAATAGCGGACACCGCTCGCATTCCCGAGAACCCGTATGAAATAAGCATTGGATGTGAAAATTGCAAAGCCACTTAAACCCATGCTGATAAGCAGCACGCCCAGGTAATTGTGAAATCTCGTTTCAACAATGGATTCCAAAAAATTAACCAGCCGTTGCCCCATTCTTGAAAAACTAATTGCCAGCAGGGACAAACTCACAATCATAAAAGCACTCAATAGAATGAACAGGCCCATCCATGGCTTGCTCTCGGAAACAATGATATTGAGTCGCCGCGCGGCTTCAAGCAGATCCCAATAGGCGAACAGGGCAAGGAATGAAATTGCCGCAAGTACAAAGCGCAAAAAGGTGAAGGATGAAGGTTGATTCATTTGTTGGAATTGTAAAACATTATAGTATCTTTGATGCTGTAATTCTTTTGCCCCCGGCGTTGAGCAAAACCTACGGCAGCCAGACCGTCGCCGAACCCGCCAGGCAGACCTTGCCATCGGCATTGAGGATCGTGGTATCCAAAACCAGTCTGCGCTTTTCCGCTAGCACCTGCGTCACCTTAATTTCGACCGAGACTGTTGTATCCACATACACAGGTCTTTTGAAGACGGAATTCTGCGAAATGTAGACGGTTCCCTGCCCGGGAAAATCCATACCCAGGGCTTTGGAGATCAGCCCGGCAAGAAATGCCCCGTGAACGATCCGCTTCCCGAAAAAGGACTTTTCTGCAAATTCCACGTCCAGGTGGATCGGGTTGAGGTCGCCCACGACCTCGGCGAATCGTTGTACATCATCCGCCGAGATATGTCTTTTGAAGGAGTATCCATCACCCTCTTTGTACGAAAAATCATTCAACAAGGTCACTTCTCCTGAATTTCAGTAAATCACGATTTTCATGTCACTCTGAGAGAGCGCTCGCTGCGAACGAAGAGTCTCGGCGCAAATTGTCAGAGATTCTTCGTCGCCAGGAAAACGCTGGCTCCTCAGAATGACAAACCTGTGACTTACTAAATTTCACTGTTCCTGTCGGGCAATATCCAAAATGTACTCCCCATATAAATTGCCTGCCAGTGCATTACCCAGGTCACATAATTGGTCTCTCGTAATATAGCCCATTCGATAGGCAATCTCCTCAGGACAGGAGATCATGAGTCCCTGCCGCTGCTGGATCGCTTCGATGAACATGGATGCCTGCAGGAGTGACTCATGTGTCCCTGCATCCAGCCAGGCAACTCCACGACTGAACATTTTTGCCTTCAGCCGCCCCATTTCCAGATACACCTTGTTTAGATCGGTGATCTCTATCTCGCCGCGCGGAGATGGTTTTAGATTCTCTGCAATCCCAACAACCTGATTATCATAGAAATATATTCCTGGCACCGCAAAACTGGATTTCGGTTTTGCAGGTTTTTCCTCCAGGCTTAATACATTGCCAGCAGCATCGAACTCAACAATGCCATACCGCTCAGGGTCATTGACCTTGTATCCAAAGATAATGGCGCCCTGCTCCAGCCCAGCGCATTCCTGCAACAGTGAAGCCAGCCCCTGGCCGTATAAGATATTGTCGCCCAGCATCAGGCAAACAGAGCTGTCTCCAATGAAATCCTTCCCCACCAAAAAAGCATCGGCCAACCCACGCGGTTCAGCCTGTTCTGCATACTCAAACTTCATGCCCCAATGAGAACCATCCTTCAGCAGCTGCTTGAAACCAGGCAGGGCATCCGGAGTACTGATGATCAATATTTCCCGTATGCCTGCCAGCATCAACATAGACAGTGGATAGTAGATCATCGGCTTGTCATAGACAGGCAATATCTGTTTACTGAGTGAGAGTGTCAGTGGGTAAAGACGCGTGCCCTTCCCGCCCGCCAGGATGATCCCTTTCATTTGGGCTCCTTGCCTGCACGCCATGCATAGTTCTTCTCGATCCATTCGCCATACGCGCCGCCGCTTGCCTGGTCCACCCATTGGGGGTTCGATAAATACCATTCGATGGTGCGACGTAAACCCTCTTCGAACCCGACCTCAGGCTGCCAGCCCAACTCGCGCGTGATCCTGGCTGAATCGATCGCGTAGCGCCTGTCGTGACCCGGGCGGTCCGTGACAAAACGTATCAGATCCTTGTAACTCTCCAGGCCCTGTTCACGCAGTGGCGGAACCTCAGCTATCGGCGCAACATCATCCAGTATGTTACAAATTTGATGGATGAGATTAAGATTCTTTTGTTCATTACCTGCACCAATCGCATACACTTCACCGGGCCTGCCTTTTTCAAAAGCAAGCTTCACCGCCCTGCAATGATCCTCCACAAAAATCCAATCACGGACGTTTGATCCATCGCCATAGACGGGCAGCGGCTTGCCGGAAAGCGCATTCATGATGATCAACGGGATCAATTTTTCCGGGAACTGGTAGGGACCATAATTATTCGAGCAGTTTGTGATGACGGTTGGCAATCCATATGTATGATGGTAGGCACGCACAAAATGATCGCTGGCTGCCTTCGATGCTGAATAGGGTGAATTCGGCGCATATGGAGTTTCCTCTGAAAAATATCCCTCGGGCCCCAATGAACCAAAGACTTCATCTGTTGAAACATGAAGAAACCGAAATTCTTTTTTCTTTTCCTCCGGCAGGCTGCTCCAATACAGACGTGCCGCATCCAGCAGGGTGTACGTTCCCACGACATTCGTTTGAACAAAATCGTCCGCATTGACGATCGAACGGTCCACATGCGATTCTGCTGCCAGATGCATGACGCCGGCCGGTTGATATTGTTCAAATAAGGAAGAGACTAGTTCCCGATCTGCGATATTCCCTTTCACAAATATGTAATCCGGATTCCCTGCCAAATCCTCCAGCGAAAGCGCGTTGGCTGCATAGGTAAGCGCGTCCAGATTGACGACATGGTAGCGGCCATCGTTGATCAGCAGCCTCAGCATGTTCGTACCGATGAATCCACTGCCGCCTGTAATAAGTACCGTTTGTTTTTCAGCCATTTTTATCCTTTCACTATTGTGCTGCCATGTATATAAAGTCTGAAATACTGCCTGTGGCCTGTATAAAATTACCTACTTTTACTGCTCATTGTCCCGAAGGCTCGGACGGCTGCATTATGTGTTTCTGAAACCATGGGGGCGTTCGGTGTACGGTGAATGGTTGAATTATAGTAGGCATTCACAACCTTAACTACGGGCAATCTGAGGCATCCAGATCCGGCCTATAAATTTCGATCCTGTTTGCATCGGCTTCCACTGTCAAATCAGAATGGTAACTACATAAGATATAAGGTGCAATGCGGGAATTCCAGACATTGTTTTCTTCAAACAAGGGACCGTCCTCTTTGATGATCCGATTTTGGCGGGTGGCGATGATGGCAGCAAAACGCTGATTGGAAAGGTCGTTGTAGAATTTATCGAGGTATGGCTGGTTGCCAGACATTGCCATTTCCATCAGGGTTACGACTTCGTAATCAGGCACAAGAGGGATATTCACGTCACCCAATGCAACCAGTTGACGCTCGTTGATGAACAGGACCGGTCCGTTTTTACCGGTTTCATTCACGATCTGGACCAGCTGCCGGTACGCGGCCTCATTTCTGCTCTCATTAAACGTGGGATAGGGTGAAAGCAACGGAATCAAAAATAACATTGGCATGACCAGCGCGGTCACAAATATCGGATGGGAACGAATTTTTAAGGGCGCTGACCCTTCCTCCACCTGGATTCTGCCACTCACCAGGTAAACGGCTACAGTTCCAATCAGAACTGCATAGGCATCCATGTTGTGTAAATCTCCCCCGCCACCAATCTTCGTGCTAACGACGAGACTTCCCGCGAACAGGATCAGAAGGATGGAGAGTATCCCCAGCCAGCGCAGAGCATGCAAGGATTTCCATTGACAAAAAGCGGCGATCAAAATCGCCAGAAGCGGACCGCTTACGATCAGTATTCCCAGCACCACTCCCAATGAGTAGCTTTCGTTCGGCCATAACCGATACCATAGCAATTCGGATGAAAAACTGGATGCAAAGGCCTCGAGGTTATTCGCGTTCCCGGAAAGCGGGATATATGCTGCCTGGGCGAGCAAGGCAGCTCCCACACCGGCAATCAGCCAACCCATGGGTTTTGAAAGATAGCTTGATAATTGCCTAAGAGACATTGAGCCAGATGCATTTGGCAGGGGTGTTTCAAACAGATGGATGACGATCGCAAGCATTGCCGGGACAGGGAACCAGTTGACACGGCTGATACCTGCCCATGCAGAAGCAACAACCACAGCAGCCAGGGATCGCCAGGGATGCTTCCCTGACACGAACAGCAGCGGAATGATGACCATGACCTGCAGGTGATAATAAACACCAACCCGCAGGAGGAACAGGAAATACCATCCCGCGAGTAACCATCTAAACGCCTTCTCCTGCGGCAGTATGACTCGTTTGGAAAGTACCCATGCCGCAGCCGCGGTCAAAACCACCCAGAGCAGGAATTGCCAGAAACGGTGTGCAGCAAGTCCCGGGCCAGGAAACAGGAATGGAATGGACTGCAACAGGTAACGGGTGGGATGAAGCGTGGAGAGAGGCAAGGATTCCCCGTAGATCCATCTGGAAAAATATAGAGAAGCGTAATAGTATCGGCTGCCTTCCGACCACCCCATGGAAAGCGGATAGGTTGTTACTGCATTCCATCGCAGAAGGATTTCGTAGGTGACACCAAGCAGCACCAGGGCAGCGGCAAAACCAGCCTGCCAGGTCGTTTTAAGTGCCACTTTTAGTGCAGCCATGGCAGCTAGAATTGCCCACCAGCACGCCCAATAATACAGGATCAACATCATGCCCGGGTCATATACAGGTCGCTTGACTGACTGTCCGATTTCATTGGTAAATTTCACATAGGGTATGAGAAATAAAATAGCCAGAAAAAGAATTCCGCTGAAAGCGCGCCAGAAGAAGCTATCCAAACGCAGATTCTCAAAGGGCAGATCGCCAACGCGCAGGATGCGAACGAACAACCAGATGGATATCAAAAGGATGCCGAAATACAACATCAGCATCACGCCCCACACAGAGCGGGGTAAAACAATTCCCGCTTCAGCGGCGCGCGAAAGTGTCCACCCTAGGGCAACCAGGTTGACGATAAAAGTAAATGCGATGAGGGTTAGCCAAAAGGAACGGGAGGGATGTTTTGCCTGCTTCATTGTATTAATTTTAAAATACAGTCTTTGGTGAAGATGCCTGCTGGTCAGTCATTGCAGCCAGCGCGGACGGTAAAAGGAACGCGCCGGGCAGACTGGAAATCACAAGATAGGCGCGGATGAGCACCACCACGGTCAGACTCATTGTGGGTGAAACACCTGCCACATGTGAGAACAGAAATGTAAACGATAACTCCTGCAACCCATAACCGTTGATCGATATTGGGATGAGCGTAATGAAATACGTGAGACTCCACAGACCTGCGATCATCCAAAATGAAACGTGACTGCCCAGGTCCTTCGTAAAAACATAAATTGAGCCAAACACGCAAAGCATGTGCACCCATGTGAAGAGCAGGGACAGGAACAGAGAACCTGGTTTTTGGAGCCAGATTGAAAAAGTTGCAAGAGTACGTTTGATAAAAGCAAGCGGCTTTGCAACAAAACCAACAAATGACAGATCAAGCGGGGTGCCTGACAGGATATTCCAGGAATAAAATATTCCAATGGGGAGTGTCATCAACATACCGAGCAGTCCGATCAAACGGTCTGCAGCAATGGAAGCCAGACAGACTGCCCGATCAAAGCCCATTTGCATGGCTCCGGCCAGCCGCACCACATCGCCCCCGATGGTTGTTGGCAGGAAATTCGACGCGAACAGCCCGGTGAAAGTCAACGCCAGGCTGTCCTTGAAACGAATGTTGACGTCTGCCGATCGCAGCAGAACATGCCAGCGGCATACTGTCGCAACTCGTGAAATGATGAACAGCACCGCCACCCAAAGCAGGTCCACAACCCGGATCTTCTGCATGGCAGCCAGAATGCCTTCCCATCCACCTTCTCTGAGCAGCAGGACCAGCAAAACAATAGCGAGTAATGTCCCGGCAATCTGCACGATACTCTGGCGATGGCGGGACAACCAGGAAAGCATTTGGCTATTTTCCCAATATCTTCCGGATGGTGTACGTCGGCTTCTGCTGGGATTCATGATACGTTCTCGCGAGCAGTTCCGCAATCAACCCCATCAGAATGGACTGAAAACCCAGGATAAAAAACATCACTCCCAACTGGAAGAGCGGCGAACCCAGGATGGAAACGCCTTCAAACACTCTGCGCACAAACAGGTAGGAAAGCAGGATACCGCTGCCAAAGATAAGGGTCATCCCGGCTCCCCCAAAAAGGTAGATCGGCTTGCTGGAATATGTGAGCAGAAATTTGACCGTGAATAGATCCAGGACGACTTTTACGGTTCTTTCCAGGCCGTATTTTGCCTTGCCATATTTACGCGAATGGTGACGGACCGGGAGCTCCGTTATCCGTGCCCCGACCGAATTTGCAAAGACCGGGATAAAGCGGTGCATCTCGCCGTAGAGGCGAAATCCATCCAGTACCTCACGGCGATAGGCCTTGAGTGTGCATCCATAATCGTGGAGATGCACGCCAGTGGCCCATGAGATGAGTCCGTTGGCAAGGTTGGAGGGAATCGTGCGGGTAAAGCGGTTATCGTGTCGATCCCGGCGCCAGCCGCTGACCAGGTCGTAGCCTTCATCCAGTTTGGCCAGTAACATGGGAATATCGGCGGGGTCGTTCTGCATATCTGCATCCAGCAAAATAATGATATTTCCCTTCGAGTAATCAATTCCTGCAGCGATGGCCGCGGTCTGTCCAAAATTGCGTCGAAAGACAACCACACGCACATGCTCGGGGTATTGCTCAACAAGTTGTTTCAATACATCCATACTATGATCGATCGAACCGTCATCAACAAAAACGACCTCCCATTCCTGATTGAGAGGCTGCAATGTTGTACAAATGGCCTCCATTAGGAATGGAAGGCTTTCTTCTTCGTTGTATACAGGAACGATCAATGAAAGATCAGTCATGCTTTACTTTCTTTTTTGCCGCTCAAGGTCTGCTTCCACCATCATAATGACAAGTTCTCTAAAACGTACTGAAGGCTCCCAGCCCAGGATGGAACGTGCCTTGGATGGATCAGAGATCAGCAGATCCACTTCCGCGGGACGGTAAAAACGCTCGTCCTGAACCACGTAATCATTGTAATCCAGGCCAACGTGCCCAAAGGCAATGTCGCAGAACTCACGCACGGAGTGGGTTTCACCCATGCCAATGACAAAATTGCCAGGCTCCTTCTGCTGCAACATGCGCCACATGGCATCCACATAGTCTCCTGCAAAGCCCCAATCGCGTTGTGACTCCAGGTTGCCCAGGCGCAATTCCTTTGCAGTTCCAAATTTGATGCGCGCCACTGCGTTCGAGATCTTGCGCGTCACAAACTCCAGGCCGCGGCGTGGACTCTCGTGGTTGAATAGAATTCCTGAAGCTGCGAACATTCCAAAAGACTCGCGATAATTGACGGTGATCCAATGCCCATACACCTTGGCCACCCCATATGGGCTGCGCGGATAAAAGGGGGTTTCCTCACGTTGTGGCACCTCCAGCACACGTCCAAACATTTCACTGGAGGAAGCCTGGTAAAAACGGATCCTGGGGTTCACAAAGCGGATCGCTTCGAGCATGCGCGTCACGCCCAACGCAGTAATTTCTCCGGTCAGCGCGGGCTGATTCCAGGATGTGGGTACAAATGACTGGGCTGCAAGGTTATATACTTCGGAGGGCTGGTATTCTTCGAGTAGAGATAAAAGCGAACCCTGGTCATGCAGGTCACCCTGAACGACTGTGATGTCATCAAGCAGGTGTTCGATGCGTTCATACGTTACCGTGCTGGTACGACGAGCCACGCCAATGACACGGTATCCTTTTGCGAGCAGTAATTCAGCCAGGTACGATCCGTCCTGTCCGGTAATCCCTGTGATGAGAGCGGTGGGCATTGAGACTCCTTGATTCCAAAATTCAACGACTGAATTATAAACTCACATGGGTTACTGTCAAGCGCGCTTCCCATCCAACCACCAGCCGATGCCCAGGATTAGACCCCACAAGGCTACGATCAACGCCACCATCACGGCGAACGGGAGCTGACCTGCCCAGTGGTAATAACGACTCCCATACCACTGTGTAAAGATCGCCAAAAAGACGAACTCCATGATGACGATCCTCCAAAACCAGGGGTTCCGTGTTTCCCTCCACCAGACCCATGTATATCCAGCAACGATAGCCTGCCACACAAACAGGATTGTCCGATAACGGGGATTGTCCCAAAGGTCGCCGCCACCGCGTAACGCGGCAAACAACACCCAGATCCACACTAGAAGCGAAAGCCATGGGATGAGATTGCGGATCTTTCCGGGCCCTGAGCCTTCCGCGGCTTTGAAGGAGAGGATCAGCATCGGAAGCAGGGTGTACCAACCGATGGCACGCAGGACCCCAATGATCTTCCAGATCAGCTTGGTAGGTTTCATGAATGTGGCAGGAAGCACGGGTTGAAAAAGACCATAGACCGCGACAAACGGCAGGCGCATCCATTCGGGCATTTCATCGAAAAGTTTTTGCACCCATCCAGAATCGCGTTCCAGTTGATAGGCATCCCATTTGACGGCGAGCTTCAACCAGTCATTGATCACATGCAAAGGCGACGTGGAGTTAAATTCACCGGAACGATTCAGGGAAGACGAGAGAAGGAAAAGGCCGAGAATGAATACAGCAGCAATCGCGGCGATACCCTTCCACGAAATTTTACGATCGTCATTCGCGAAGAACATCCACCCGCCAAAGATAATAATAGTGATGAGGGCAACCACTGGCGAGACAAGCAACATGCCAGCCAGACCGAGAGCAAGCCAAACTCTGGAGTCGAACAGCAAGCTGTTCGAATTTGCAGGAGCAAGCTCCTTCACTCCAAAATTTACAAATCCCCATAACGCAAACGCGCTACATGTAAGCAGATAGGGTTCACGCAT
>JBDTPH010000030.1:0-4078 GCA_039932795.1 Chloroflexota bacterium | reverse complement strand
CTTTGGAAAACGCATTGAATGAGGCGCGTGAAGCGGGTTATCTTGGAAACGACTTTGATATAGAAGTACGCGTCGGCGCTGGCGCCTATATTTGTGGCGAAGAGACCGCGCTGTTTGAGTCGATTGAAGGAAAGCGCGGCTTCCCGCGAGTGAAGCCGCCTTTCCCGACCACGCATGGATTGTTCGGCAAGCCCACTGTTATTAATACTGTAGAGACTCTTTGCAATGTCCCGTTGATGTTTTCAATGGGTTCTGCTGAATATCGGAAAATTGGAACGGAAAAATCTCCCGGGCCAAAACTGTTCTGTGTTTCAGGCGATGTGACAACACCCGGACTGTATGAAATCCCATTCGGCGTGACATTGCGCGAACTGCTTGACATGGCTGGCGGTGTTGCGGGCGCTAAGAACTTACAAGCTGTGTTGTTTGGCGGGGCGGCGGGTGCCTTCGCTACGTCTCAACACCTGGATGTGAAGCTGACCTTTGAAGATCTCCGCGCTGCAGGCCTGCCGTTGGGTTCCGGCGTCGTGATGATCTTCGATGAGACGCGTGATATGCGCGCCGTCTTAAGGGAACTCGGTCATTTCTTTGCGCATGAATCCTGCGGAAAATGTTATCCCTGCCAGATGGGGACCCAGCGTCAAAAAGAGATTTTAGAGCGTGTAGCCAGTAATGCAGCGTTACCTGGAGATTTGATCCGTCTGCAGGATGTTGGCTGGACGATGACAGACGCGTCATTGTGTGGGTTGGGTCAGACCGCGGCCAGCGCGGTGTTGTCCGCTATCAAGTTGTGGCCGGATCTCTTCGACGCTTAAACGTTTTCAAAGGTAACTTATGGAAATTAAACTTACTCTTGATGGTCAGCAAGTTTCTACAGAACAAGGTAAAACGCTATTAGAAGCTGCACGTGAAAATGGCAGGGATATCCCCGCGATCTGCTTCCATGAGGCGACAACGGCGAATGGATTGTGCCGCATGTGCGTCGTCGAAGTGGAGGGGCAGCGAGTCCTCCAGCCGGCGTGCATTGTCGAAGCGGGAGCAGGCATGAAGGTCCAGACGCGAAGCGAAAGGGTGATCCGCTCGCGAAAAACAATTTTGGAGATGCTGGCCTCCACGATGGATCTGTCCGAGTCCGCGGAGATCCAGGTGATGATGCAGGAATATGACGTGGACATGAATCGCTTCCCCGACGCGGAACGCCGCGAAGTGGAAGTCAAAGACGACAACCCGATGTATGTGCGCGATTACTCGAAGTGTTTGCTGTGCTGGCGCTGTGTGCAGGTCTGCGCGGAGGATGCGCAATATACATACGCCATCAACTTCAGCGGGCGCGGCTATGAGACGCAGATCGGCACATTCTTTGATAAGACCATTCCCGAAACAAGCTGTGTATTGTGCGGTCAATGTGTGGCAGTCTGCCCCACAGGCGCGTTGAAACCGAAACGTGAATTTTTGTTGGAGCAGGGTATGAGCCCGAACGAAATCAGTGTGCTGAATACTGGAAGAAAAAGAAGAAAAACGACCTAACCCCCGGCCCCTTCCCTCCAAAGGAAGGGGGGAAGAAAGACTATGCCTGTAAAGAATATTGTTAGAGGTCAGTTGGTTTCTTATGAAATGCACGAACGCGCAAAGAATCTGCGCCGTGAAATGACTCCTGCGGAAACGATTCTTTGGAAGGAATTAAGAACCAACAAGTTACATGGTCTCCACTTTCGCAGACAGCAAATTATTCATGGCTATATCGCGGATTTTTATTGTCATCAGCATGAGTTGATTGTGGAATTGGATGGCGGAATTCATGAAATGCAAAAAGAATATGATGCTGATCGAGAGGCATACTTGATCGCAGCTGGTTTTCGAATTATTCGATTTACGAATGATCAAGTAAATAACGAATTGAAAAGTGTTCTACAAATGATTGTAGATGTACGTAAAGAGTGAAGAACCTATCCCCTAACCCCTTTCCTGGTAGGAAAGGGGCACTCCCTTCCCTTTTAGGGAAGGGTCGGGGTTAGGTCAGGAGTTACGCTTATGATCAAACCCGACCGTATCGTCACCACCACCTGCCCTTATTGCGGCGTGGGATGTAATTTAGAGTTACACGTCAAAGATGACTTTATCTTCAAAGTCACATCGCCGTTTGACTCGCCTGTGAATCAGGGAAACTTATGCGTGAAGGGTCGTTTTGGGTATGACTTTATCTATCATCCAAAGCGTGTCACAACGCCGCTGGTGCGCAGATATCTGCTGGAAGGCAAACCCAAGCCCGAAGGTCGCGAACAGGTATTTGCCGTCAGTACTGAAGGAAATCCAGTCTCCCATTCCCTGGTCTCCAACGACTGGGACTGGGTCGAAACCGATTGGGATACCGCGCTGAACCTCACCGCCGATAAACTGGTTGAGATCTACCAACGGGATGGCTCGGATGCAATGTCCGTATATTGCTGCGCTAAAGCCACCAACGAAGACAATTACCTGTTGCAGAAAATTTTCCGCGCGATATTCAGAACCAATAATGTAGATCACTGTACGCGTCTGTGTCATGCGGGTTCTGTGGTTGCGCTCCAAAAGGCAATCGGTTCTTCCGCGATGAGCAATACGGCGTCGCAGGTCATCATGAATGACGTCTTTATGGTGGTTGGTTCGAACACGGGCGAGAACCACCCCATTATTGCACTGCAAATGAAGGAAGCGGTGCAGAAATACGGCGCAAAGATGATCGTCATTGACCCGCGCCGCATCGACCTGGTGGACTTTGCTGAGATGTGGCTGCCTCTCAAGGTCGGCACAAACGTGCCTGTGCTGAGCGCGATGGCGCATGTCATCGTCAAAGAGGGACTGGTCAATAACGAGTTTGTCGCCAAGCGCACGGAAGGCTATCAGGACTTTGTCGAGTCGCTCGAAAAATTTACGCCCGAATATGCCGAGGAACTTTCGGGTGTTCCCGCCGAAGATATTCGTAAGGCCGCACGCATGTACGTGACCGCAAAGAACGGCGCGATCTATTGGGGCATGGGCATCTCGCAGCTTTCGCATGGCACCGCCAGCGCGATGGCGCTCATCCATCTGGCGTTCCTCACGGGCCATATCGGGCGGGATGGCACGGGCTTGAATCCATTGCGCGGACAAAACAATGTGCAGGGCGCGAGCGACATGGGTGCAATGCCGTTCCATTATCCCGGTTACATGCGTGTGGATAACGAAGACAACGCCCGCAAATGGGAGCAGACTTGGAATATCGAACAAGGCGGTCTCTCGCGCAAGCTGGGTCTCACCACCACTGAAATTCTCGGTCACGCACACGAAGGCGGCGTGCGTGCGTTGTATATCATGGGCGAGAACCCGATGATGTCCGAGCCGAATCTCAACGAGACACGTAAGCATATGGAACAACTGGAATTCCTCGTCGCGCAGGATCTGTTCATCAATGAGTCGGGCGCGTATGCGGATGTCTTCCTGCCGGCGACTCCGTTCGCCGAGAAGGATGGGACCTTCACCAACACGGACCGCCGCGTCCAGCGGGTTCGTACAGCTCAGCCGCCCCGGGGCATGGCGCGGCCCGATTGGCAGATCCTCTGCGATCTCGCGGCTCGCCTCGAGCTTCGGCTTGGACGCCTCAACTCCGCGAAATGGGATTATGCCTCACCCGAGGAAATCCTCCGCGAGATGGCATCCGTCAATTCTGATTACGCGGGCGTGACGTATGAACGCATCGATAAGGTGGGGCTGATCTATCCCGTGCCGAGCCTGGACCATCCCGGTACGCCGACGCTATTCACTGAAGACTTCCCTAGCGGACGCGGCAAATTCCATGTGCTTGATTATGTGCCTGTGATGGAGGAAGCCGACGACGAGTATCCGTTCATCCTGACGACGGGACGCCTGCTCGAACACTGGCACGGCGGCACGATGACGCGCAACTCGGCGCTGAATGAGACGTACCCCGAAGCGCGCGCGGAGATGCACCCGGCCGACGCGGAGATGCACGGCATCACGAATAATATGCCCGTGCGCGTGACATCACGCCGCGGCGAAATTGTTTTGCGCGCCACCGTCACCGAGAAGACGACGGTGGGTG
>JBDTPH010000029.1:0-40763 GCA_039932795.1 Chloroflexota bacterium | reverse complement strand
CTTTGCAGATGTTGGAGCGTTTATTAATGGCTACGGAGTTGGCAATCACGATTGGCTATATATTCAAAATCCCGACCTGCAATTAACAGGCTGGTCTACAGAAACAGGCAGCAATGCATCGCATTACGGCCAATCATTCCTGTACCTTGCTTATTTTCTTGACCGTTTTGGAGAGGAAGCGACAAAGGCTGTCAACAACAACCCGGAAAATGACCTCACCAGTATAGACGATACACTTGCCGAGTTAAATATCACGGATCCGCAAACGGGAGAACTTGTCACTGCCGATGATCTGTTCATGGATTGGGCTGCGACACTATATTTGCAGGACGGAACCGTAGGCGATGGACGCTATATCTACCACAATTATCCTGATGTGCCTCAGTACACGCCAGCAGAAACCATTTCCAGTTGCCCGCAATCGTTTTCAAGTTCGGTCAACCAGTATGGAATTGATTATTACACGATCGACTGCGCCGGTGATCATACAGTGCATTTCACCGGCTCAACGGTGGCCAGGCTTTTGCCCGTGGATGTCAACTCCGGGGCGCGCGCATTCTGGTCAAACAAAGGAAATGAGTCGCTTATGACCCTCACACGCGAATTCGACTTTACAGGTGTCTCCAGCCCCATCCAATTAAGTTATTCGATGTGGTATGACCTTGAAACAGACTGGGATTATCTGCACCTGACGGCCTCCACGGACGGAGAAACCTGGGAGATCCTCACAACCCCTTCTGGTACAGAGACCAACCCTTCGGGCAATTCCTATGGTTGGGGGTATACCGGCCAAACCGGGGGTTGGAAACTGGAGGAAGTTGACCTGTCTCAATTTGCAGGTCAAACGGTACAGATCCGATTCGAATACATCACAGACGCGGCCGTGAATGGCGAAGGCTTTTTGCTGGATGATGTGCGGGTGGATGCGATCGACTACCAGTCAGATTTCGAAGCGGATGAGGGCGGCTGGCAGGCAGAGGGTTTTGCCCGTGTCGAAAATGTTCTGCCGCAGACCTATCGCCTGAGTCTCATTATCAAGGGTGACACCACGACTGTGACTCACATCCCGTTAAACGCTGACCAGACGGTGGACATTCCGCTTTCACTGCAATCAGGCGAAGAGGCTATACTAATAGTCACAGGCACCACGCGCTTCACAACGCACCCTGCCGCCTATCAGATCGAAATAAAATAACAACATAAGGGAGATACCATGGCAACTGCACCGAAATCAGAAGTATTGCATATGACGGACCTGGCTGCTTATCAGGAGGGTTCCGTCGTCAGCCGTCAGATCACCAAGGAGGACGCGGGCAATATGACGCTCTTTGCGTTCGATGAAGGACAGGAATTGAGCGAGCATACCGCGCCCTTTGACGCGCTTGCCCACGTGTTGGAGGGCGAAGTGGAAGTCAAAATTTCAGGCAATCCCTTTAATCTGAAATCTGGGGATGCCATTATCATGCCGGCGAATGAGCCGCATGCCTTGAAGGCAGCTACCAAATTCAAAATGCTGTTGACGATGATACGCAAGTAACACATTGCTCGAACCGCTGTCCTCGGCGGGGACGCCGATGACAGTAATCGTTTGATCAAAAAACATCCCGCAAGCTGTATGCCCTGCGGGATGTTTTGCATTTAGGCGGCAGCAACCATCGGCCTTATCTTCCGCATCCACAGCAGCGACATGGCAAGCGGGATGAGTGATAACAACCCTGCTGCGATGCTGATGATCGTGTAGTTCGATGCAGCGAAGACAAACCCACTGCCCAAGCTCCCGACCGCAGAAGCGAGACCGACCAGCAGATCATTTGTGCCCTGGGTGCGCGCCCGTTCCGCAGGGGAAAGTTGATCGGCTAACAGGGCGGAGCCTCCCACAAAGCAGAAGTTCCAGCCGAGACCTAATAGAAATAGAGACACCGCAAGCGGAAATACATTTGGCGATAGGGGTGCAGTGATGCAGGCCAGTAACAGGGTGAACGAACCAGCAAGGATAACGCGGCCACGCCCCCATTTATCGGAGAGACGCCCCGAAACCACGGAAAAAGCATACATGCCCAGCGTGTGAGATGAAATGACCGCCGAAATATCGCGCAGATTATGTTCATGATCCCGCATGTGCAGGGAAGTGATGACCATGATCGCGACCATCACAACCTGTCCAAGCACCATGGCAGTGACCGCCATCAATGCGGCGGGCTGACGGATGATCTCAAAGATGGGACGGGCCCCTCCGGCCGGAGTCGTTTCCGGGTATTGTGCCGCAACCTGTATCCCGAGCTCGCGCGGGTCGGGACGAAGTCCAGCGAAGACGACAACAGAAGCAATCGCAAACAACACCAGGGTTGCAATATAGGCTCCAGCCAGTTCATCCATGCCCAGGGAGCGTGCAAAGATTCCCATGGGCCCCACCAATAATGGGCCAAAGACTGCGCCAAAAGTTCCACCAATTACAACATTCGAGATCGCCGAACCGCGATGTTCAGGTGGGTTAACCTCCGCAGCTGCGAAGCGTCCGAGCACAACCGCCGCGTTGGTAATTCCCATCATCACCATGCCCAGGAGGAATAATGCAAATGAAGACATGAAAATTGCATATAACACCAGCACGTTTCCGATCACGCCGATCAGAAGTCCCAATACGATCCCGTTGCGCCTGCCGATCCTATCCATGAGATGGCCCCAGGCAGATGCGGCGAATGCTCCGCCCAAAAGATACACTGCAGCGGGTATCCCCGCGTAGGACGCACTGCCACCCAGTTTCGCACCGATAATGGAGTTGAGGGTTGCCGAGGCAATGAAACCCGCTGATGCAAGGCTCTGATTTGCAAAGAGCACCCAGGTAATTTTTCGTGCAAGCTTTGAATAGTCGGTCATCGATTTTTCCTTTGGATTTGCCGATTATACGATGGACGCGCAGAAATTGTTTCGTGGAATGTGAACACGATATGGAACGGAGTCAGCGATCGGCTGGATATGAAGCGGGCTTGTCGAAGGGCGTACTTTTGTCATCGTTTTGTTTTACGGATGCCAAAAAATCAGGGATATAATCCCAGCATTCGATTCAGGAGTATCCAACGAATGCCGTCTGGTATAAAGCCAACATCGGAACGCAAAACAATCGGCGTGTTTGCCTCACAAGTGGGACGTGCATGGGGGTCCGAATTTATCGCGGGCATTATGGATGCTGCCGAAGCGAACAATGTCAATCTTGTGCATTTCATTGGCGGCGTACTCAAGCCGGTCACATCCCCCGATAACAAACCCTCTTTTGGATTATATGACCTTGCCAAGCCTGACCAGTTCGACGGCTTGATATTGGCCGCCGACGTTGCCTACGGCACAGGCACTGCTGAAGTAAAGGCACTACGCGATGCCTTCGGTAGCATGCCCATCGTTACGCAGTCGGTGGAAGTTCCCGGCGCGGCAATGTTCATCCCCAACAACACGGAGGGGATGCGCGCCGCGGTACGTCACCTGATCGAGGAGCATGGATATAAACGCATTGCTTTTATCCGCGGTATTCGGGGACAAATGGATGCCGAACAACGTTTTCAGGCGTATCAGGATGAACTGAAGGCGCATGATTTGCGCTTCGATGAAACACTGGTTGTGGATGGTGATTACACACCCGAGAGTGGAAGGGCAGCCATCAAAACGTTATTGGATGACCGCTCGCTCCGTTTTCAGGCGGTTGTCGCGGCGAATGACCGCATGGCATTCGGCGCGTTGGAGGCACTTCAACAGCGCGGCGTTCGCGTGCCAGACGATGTGGCTGTTACCGGTTTCGACGATCTGCGCGAGGCCCAGGCCACCGGCGTCCCGCTGACAACCGTGCGCCAGTCTTTTTATACAGCCGGCAAACAGGCATTCGACACCCTCGTCAAGTGCATAGAGGGTGTCACAGTCCCAAAAACAACGATCACTCCCACACAGCTGCTCATCCGCTGGTCATGCGGGTGCATGCCCGAGAATGTGCGCCAGGCCGCGGTTGCCGCGCGTGATGTTGCCAAGACCGGTAAACTGGAAAATAAACGTGAAGCCGCTTTGCGCGCTTTACTTAACTCGGCAGGCGTCACAGAACAGGACCCGGCACTTCTCCAGTTCAAGGATGCATTTGGCCGCGCATGGGATGGGTTCCTACTGGCCTTGAGCGAGAAAACCACCAGCGATGAGTTCCTCAAGACAGTCAACGCCATGATCGAACTCATGCAAACACATAACCTGACAACAACCACATGGCATAACGTCATCTCGATGATGAGGCGCTATGCATTGGGCGGCATTACCAGCCACACCATCATGTTGAAGGCGGAAAATTTATTCCAGCAGGCGCGCCTGCTGGCCGGGGAACTTTCACAACGTTCACAGGCCTATCGCAGACTGGTCCTTGAACAACAGGAAAGTATCCTGCAGGGCTTTAGTTTCTCGATGGCTCCAGCTATGAGTCTGGATGAGATTGGGAATGCCATTTCGGAACACTTTCCACAGATGGGCATTCAACGCTGGTATGTCATGTACTTCAGTGATGTTAAAGCGCCGCAATCCATTTCAGCGCCGCCGCCTGAAAATTACAACCTGTTATTCCAATATGAGGCGTCGAAATTCGAGATTCCCGTGAAACGTTCCTCCATGGGGACGGGACAGCTCATCCCGCGCGGCAAGACTCCACAGGATCACCGCTATTCTGCAGTGGTCATGCCTCTGTCGCTTGCGAAAAACCGCTTCGGCTTCATGTGGGTGGAGATGGGCCCGCACGATTGGGAGATTTACGTCCGCATCCGCAACCTGGTAAGCAGCGCCCTCCTGCGCACCATGCTTGTCCAACAAAAGGAACAAGCCCAACAGGAAGTGGAACGCCTGCTGGTTGAGGCGCGCGAACGTGCCGATGAACTGGCGGTTGCCAAGGAGTGGGCGGAAAATATGGCAGCTGAGAATGCAAAATTATATTCCAGCGAACAATCGCGTCGTGCGGCGGCAGAAGCATTGTCAAAATCATCCCGTCAGCTCTCGTCGCTTGCTACGGTCGACGAAGTGCCGCAGCAGATCCTGGCGCAGTTATCGCACGTGGTCAGGAACAACCGCTGTGCGCTCTTTCTCGAAGACGTGAACGGCATTCCGCGTGTGCTCGCACATCTCGGCTTTCCTGAAAACGCACCCGTTGAAAAACTGAGTTACAGGGTACGTGATACGAATATTTATCATGGGCTCGCCAAACAAGGCGAACCCATCATCATCGGTGACGTGAAGAACATGCAGAGTTGGAGCCAGCCAGATTGGCTGCCTGAAGATCGTTCATGGGTTGGTATTCCACTTTACTCCAAGAACAAAGTCATTGGCATGTTATCCCTCAGCCGAAGTGCTCCCGCATCCTTCACACAGGATGATATTCTGCTTGCCAGCACGTTTGCCATACAGGCATCCATCGCACTGGAGAATGCCCGCCTGTACGACGACCTGAACCGCTTCAACCAGATGATGGAGCGCATGGTTGAACAGCGTGTGGACGAGTTAAGCAACGCGCACAACACGCTTCAAAAACTGGACAAAAACAAGAGCGACTTCATCCAGGTCGCTGCCCACGAACTGCGGACGCCTCTTACGGTCATCAAGGGCTACATGGGTATGCTGAAAGGCTCACCCGCCATACAGGACCATCCCATGCTCCTGCAGGCAATGGATGGCGTCATGCAGGGCGCGAACCGTCTACACCAGATCGTCAACAGCATGCTGGATGTGGCGCGGCTTGAAAACCAGGTACTTGCTCCTCATCTCGAAACAATAACCATCGGACCGCTCCTGCGTCTGATCCAAAAGGAGTACACCAGCGACCTTGCGACACGCAGGATCACGGTTGAACTTGACCCGCAAGTTAATTCCGCGCCCCCTCTTCTGGCAGACACGGAACTCCTGCAGAAAGCACTCGATCATGTGCTGGTCAATGCCATTAAATACACACCCGATGACGGGTCGGTATTCATCAGCGCCCACACCGTTGAGCTGGATGGTAAAGGCAAATTCTGTGAGATCCGTATCCGCGACACAGGCATCGGTATTGACGAGGCAAATCACAAGATCGTCTTTGAGAAACTGTACCAGCTCGGCAAGGTGGAGCTCCACTCTTCGGGCCGGACCACATTCAAAGGCGGCGGGCCTGGTCTCGGTCTGGCAATTGCAGCAGGGATCGTCAAAGCGCATCGGGGAAAGATCTGGGTCGAGAGTCCCGGCTACGATGAAGATAAATTGCCGGGCAGCACGTTCTTTATCCAGATCCCACTGGCGAAATAAAAGACTTCCGAAATCGTAATGATCTCGGAAGTCTTTTATTCAACCATCACTCATAATCATCTGTACGGATCGCCCTGCTATTCCTGTCAAAATAAGTCGTAAACCGCTTCCGCAAGGGCTGGAGTATGCCAATGTGAGCGAGCATGAAGATCGAAAAAGCCGCCATCCCGCCAAAAAAGATGAGGTCATTGAATAAATACACTGGTTTGGCATCCGATGTAAAAACATAGCGGAATACGATCAAGCCCAGTTGGAGCAGGTTAATGATGAGCAACGGGATGGCAAGCGGGCGCAGGTCATACCCTTCAATGATCAGATGCAGCCCGATCATTCCAACGAGGGCCGCTCCCATGATCGCAACATAGGCGATAAAACGGGGAAAATCATAGGCCTGAATATATAACCTCTGCAGGATCAACAGGTATAACGTGCAAACGGCGATCAGCATTCCCCAGATGAAAAGATTGATGATAAAAGGCAGGACAAGATTCCCGAATACACGAATCGCCACCATCGCTGTCATCCATCCGACGAAGTAGGCAAGCCCAACAACGATCACCTTGGTAATCAGACCATCAAGTGACGCCATTGACTCCATTAAACCTACACTAAAAATATCTACGACGAGTCTTAATCCGGCAAGCATGGCGATGGTCAACCCCCCCACACTGAACAACAACATTGCAAGACTCAACAGTCCCCGCTGTGACACATTTCCATGTGACGGCAGTGGTGAATTACTCATACGACCTCCTGCAAATTGAATAAGAACGGCGTAATTAATTTGTCTAACAAAAGTAGAACTATTATACCTGTAAGACCAACTCCGCCCTGATTTCCTTCCAGACAGCGGACTCACCACATCGTTTACCCGAAACCGTTTTTTTGTCGATTTGCACCGACAAAAAAACCTGCGAAGGCTGCACTGAAAGTGTGCGAACCTTCGCAGGGTTATCGACTAAAGATGTATCGGCGTTCCATCAGCCCCATGTGCTGCTTCCATCAGCACCTCAGAAAGCGTGGGGTGCGCGTGGACGTTGCGGGCAATCTCATGCGGAGTCAACTCCATCATACGGGCGAGGGTGAGCTCGGGCAGCAGTTCGGTCACTTCAGGGCCGATCATATGCGCACCGAGAATCTCGCCGTATTTTTCGTCCATAACGATCTTGACCCAGCCCGCGTAATCACCCATGCCAAGGGCCTTGCCATTGGCAATGAAGGGGAAGCGCCCAATCTTGATGTTATAGCCGCGTTCCTTAGCCTGCGCTTCGGTCAGACCAAACGATGCGATCTGCGGGTGGCAATAGGTGGCCCGGGGCATCATTTCATAGTCGAGCGTGATCGTTTCTGCTCCAGCAATGACCTCGGCTGCGATAATGCCCATTGCCGAGCCAACGTGCGCCAGCATCAACTTGCCGGTCACATCGCCGATGGCATAAATGCTGGGAACGTTCGTCTGCATCTTTTCATTAATCTCCACGAAACCACGCTCGCTGATCTTGACGCCCACTTCTTCAAGGCCGAGACCACCCGAGTTCGGGCGGAAGCCGATCGCCACCAGGGCCTGGTCTGCTTCGAGGGTAGTTTCCTTGCCTTCAGCGGATACTTTCACCCTGACACCGTTCGCAGTCGCTTCAACCGACTCCACCTTGTGGCCCGTCATCATTTTGATGCCACGCTTTTTGAATTCCTTCTCGAGATCCTTCGAAACTTCCTCATCTTCCAATGGGACAATACGCGGCAGCATCTCGACAATGGTGACGTCAACGCCATAGGAGTTCCAGACTGTGGAGAATTCCACGCCGATCGCGCCGGAGCCGATGACAATCACAGACTTGGGAAGTTTCTCCTGCAAAATCGCCTCCCAATAGGTGACCACCTTCTCGCCATCCACTTTCCACGCGCCGGGGACGGCCGCACTGGCACCCGTCGCCACGATAATATTTTTGGCGGTCAACTCGGTCGTCTTGCCATCCTTGTCTTTAACGGTGACAGTGGTCGGCTTGGTCAGATGCGCTTCTCCCATAAAGACCGCAATGTTATTTTTCTTCATCAGGAATCCGACGCCCTTGGTCAAACGGTCTGAGTTTTGTCGTGAGCGTTTGACAGCGACGCTGAAATCCAGCTTTAAGTTATCGAATGAAAATCCAAAATCCTTGCCACGTTCACGAAGCGTGTGCGCGATCTCGGCATTCCTCAACAGAGATTTCGACGGGATACAACCCACATTCAAACAAACACCACCAAGCCATTGCTTGTCCACGATTGCAACTTTTTGTTTGAGCTGCGCAGCGCGGATCGCGGCGACGTATCCCGCAGGCCCCGCACCGAGTACAACAACATCAAAATTTTCAGCCATACATATCTCCTTATTTCTGTCATTGCGAGCAGCGTTTGTTGTGACAAGGCAGTCTCCCATCCACTGAGGAGATTGCTTCGCTGCGCTCGCAACGACATGGAATGTCTACTATTTTACTACTACAGCCAGCGCCTCACGCGGGACCTGTAGCTGGTGTATACATCCTTGAATTTCTTTTGAAGATAATCCTCCTCCCGCTCGATCACCAGGCGGTTCATTGTAGTCATATAAAACGGGGCGACCAATAATCCCCAATAAAAACCAGAGTTTAAAGGCAGGCCAACGACCATCAGTAAAAAACCCAGATAAATGGGGTTACGTGTAAAGCGATACACTCCTGACGTGACGAGTTGCCTGACCGAACCATGCGGGTCAAGCGTGGTGCGTGCCTTTCTGAATTCTATAAATGCAGCAACACCAAGTAAAAAGCCGATCAGCGTAAATGAAAAACCAATGTTCCTCAACAAGGCAGGGACATCATATGGGATACGGATAAACCAACCGAGCAGGTATGCAACCGCAATGTATATCAAAACCAGGACGGGTGGATGGATGTTTGGACTGATGTTCGGATGGTCTTGTTCTTTTACCATGAAATTCCTCAATGCTTGGATTTCTGTGCCGACATCAAAAAGACGGGGAATGTCTTTTCAACATTATTGATTTTCTTCCTGATCTCATGGGCAGTGGTGAAAGTAACATTACCAAAGCCGATGGTTTCAACCACTTTTCGAAGTTCATCACGGTCAAAACCCAGATGCACATCAGTCGAACCGTCTGTGTGAAATGAGCCATCCTCCCGATCGAGGTCAGCGACCAATAAAAAACCATTGGGTTCAAGCAGTTCCCAAAACTTGACGAGAATATCATTCACATTATGGATGTGATGTAACGTCATTAAAGAATAGGTCAGATGATAGCGTTCGGCGGGCAAGGGATCTGTTGCAAGGTCGAGCCGCACGGGTTGCATATTCGTCACGCCTGCCATGGCAATCTTTTCGCTCAAAACATCCAGCATACCCTGTGACGTATCTGCAAGCGTGATCTGCCCCAAATCTGACTGAAGCGCAAAACTCAACAGACCTGTGCCGCATCCATATTCAAGGGCTTTCATGTCATTGGATAACGGAACAACCTTACGAATGTTATCTGCCACCACGCGTGCCCGCTCCACCTTTTTCGGGTCCGTGTCCCAATCTTTTGCTCGTTCATCAAAGTTCGTCATCTATACCCAGTTCTCCAATGTTTCCTTAACCTTCATCAAGAACCAGTCCGCCGAGGCGCCATCCAGGATGCGGTGGTCGAAGACAAAGGATAGATATACCATCGGGCGGATGGCAATCGCGTCATCGATGACGACCACACGTTTCTGCATTGCGCCAACGCCAAGAATTCCACACTGCGGCTGGTTGATGACGGGGAAGGCGAACAGCGATCCGCTGATGCCGTGATTCGTCAATGTGAACGTTCCCCCTTTGACATCGTCAGTTTGCAGCTTCTTCGTGCGTGCCCGGTTCGCCAGGTCATTGACGGTCCGCGCCATCGCCAATAGGGACAAATTGTCCGCGGCTTTAATTACGGGGACGATCAAACCTTCTTCGCCAAGCGAAGTTGCCATGCCGATGTTGATCGCTTTATGGAGGAGCACGCCTTCATCGGTCCATGACGAGTTGACATTCGGGTATGCCTTCAATCCCGCGACAATCGCTGTCATGAAATAGGCTGTGAAAGTGAGGTTAATCCCGTCGCGTGCGAACATCTCTTTATTTGCTGAACGGTGTTTGGCTACGCGACTCATATCCGCTTCCATAACGGTCAGCACATGCGGCGATGTATGCCTGGACATGATCATGTGCTCTGCGATCTGTTTGCGGATGGCGGTGTGTTTGATGAGCTGGTCACCCTCCATCGGTTTAATGTTTGCAGGTTGGAAGGTCGCAGGTGTAGATGATTGAGTTTCAACTTTTGTCTTTTGACCTTCAACATAACCCAATACATCATTCTTGGTGATGCGTCCGTTCAGACCAGTCCCTTGAACCTGTTGTAAATTGATAGCATGCTCTGCAGCGATCTTTGCAACAACGGGAGAGATAAAGCCTACTTCTCGGTTGGTGGTTGATGTTGGTTTGTTAACAGTCATTGATTGAGTTGCTTCAACTACAGGCTGACTCTTTGCTAAAACTGGCTTGTCACTGACAACTGATGACTGTCCACTGTCTACTGACTCGCCCGGCTTGCCGATATACGCCAGCACCGCTCCCACCTTTGCAGGGACTCCCTCCGCAGCCATGATTTTTAACACGGTACCAGACGCGGGCGCGGGGATTTCCGTGTCCACTTTATCGGTATTTACTTCCAGAAGCGGCTCCAGTTCGGTGACCGAGTCGCCTTCCTTCTTGAGCCATTTTGTGACCGTTACTTCTTCAACACCTTCGCCCAATAATGGAACCAATACTTTAATCGCCATCTTTCCTCCAGTTATCAGTAAGCAGTGATCAGTGATCAGTGCTGGTCAAGTATTCAACGGCTTCTTCACGAAGAGTTTGTGTCGGAGCGCCGCAGAACATTTCCGCCTTATCCATCATACCGCCCAGCATACGCCCGATTTCAAGGCAGTTTTGAATCAACTGCGAACTTGTTTTACTGTCGATATATTCACAATCCAAAGCAGTTTCGACCCAATGTTGGGTTTCCATTTGCTCTCCATCCGAGTCTGTCAGCTTGCTGATGAAATGTTTTTCATACCTGCGTTTTGCCCATGCTTCAGCAATGTTGGCGCCGATGGAGCGTGACGAACGGCGAATTTGATCTGTCAGTGAATACATCTCTTCTTTGGGAAAAGACTTTGTGAGTTTCAAAATGTCCCGCGATAATTGTCGACTTTTCTGATACACAATCAAGTCACGAAAACTCTTCGCATGTGTTAATCCGCTCATACTTCTCCTGTTTACTGATGACTGAATACTGATGACTGAATACTGACCACTGATTACTTGATCACTGGATACTGCCCCGGGTCCACTTCGTTCATCATTTCATATACCGTATCAAACACCGTCTCGGCGCTGGGCTTGGACCAGTAATCTCCATCACTGCCATACGCGGGACGATGAGCAGTACCCGATAACGTCCGCGCAGGAGAATCAAGATGATAGTAACCGCCTTGCTTTTCGATCACTTCCTGCATCATATACGCGGACGCGCCGCCCGGCACATCTTCATCTAAAAACAAGATCCGATTTGTTTTCCTAAGTGATTCAACAATTTTTCCATGAGTATCAAATGGCAGTAAAGACTGTACATCTACAATTTCAACTTCAATTCCCACCTTCGATAGTTTCTGAGCCGCGTCCATTGCAATACGGCAGCACGCGCCATATGTAACCATCGTGACGTCACTGCCCTCGCGGATCACTTCCGGCACACCAAGTGCAACGGTAAACTCGTTGATGTTATCGGGCAGTTTCTCCTTGGTGCGATAGCCGTTCAATACTTCGATAACAATCGCAGGTTCATCAGCTTTCAACAATGTGTTATAGAAGCCTGCAGCACGCGTCATATCACGCGGCACCAGCACGTTCATACCGCGCACGAGATTGATGATGCCAGACATCAACGAACCCGAATGCCAGATGCCCTCCAGGCGATGTCCACGTGTGCGGACGATGACAGGTGCAGCCTGCCCGCCTGCGGTACGCCAATGCAGCGTGGCAAGGTCATCGCTCATGATCTGCAATGCGTACAACACATAATCAAGATATTGAATCTCACAGATCGGTCTCAGCCCACGCATTGCCATGCCGATCGCCTGCCCCAGGATCGTCGCTTCACGGATGCCCGTATCGGTGACGCGCAGCGCGCCATATTTTTCCTGCATGCCTTTGAAGCCCTGGTTCACATCACCCAGAAAACCCACGTCTTCGCCGAAAGCGATGACGCGCGGGTCACGTCGCAGGATCGAATCGAACGCGGCATTCATCACTTCAAATCCCATCACAGTCGGCGACGAACTCGAATATGCAGGCTTCACTTCCCTGACCGCGATCGCCCTGCCGCTGTACAGGTGTGAACCATAGCGCTCCGCATTGATCTCGTCCTGTTCATTCTTCCATTGGATCAACACCTGCCTGGATGGATTTGCTTCGTCACGCAGGATTCGTAATGCTTCATGCGCGGCGCCGTGGATATCCCGCCTCGCCACCGACGGGAGGCTTGCCAGCCGTTCCCTGATCCTTTCCAGCTCTGAAGCGCGGGACGAACTACCTGCGATTTCATCCAGCATGTCCATCACATGACCGCGTTCCTCGATGATCGGAGCAAGATACGCGTCCCAGGCCAGGCGGCGGATGCCCTCTATCGCTTCGCGGTCATCTTTTTCAACGGCCACCAGCTCCGGTTCCGAAACGACGCGCTGCTCCAGCATCCACTCACGCATTTTGCGGATGCAGTCGTATTCCACCTCCCACTTGAGTCGCTCAGGCGATTTATAACGTTCATGACTCCCGGAAGTGGAATGTCCCTGCGGCTGGGTCATGTCACAAACATGCACCAGCGCGGGGATGTGATACTCGCGCGCGATCTCGGCCGCGTTCTGATAGGTCTCGAGCAGCGTGGGGTAATCCCAGCCGCGTACCTGAAAGAGTTCGTAGCCGCGCTGACATTCCGGCTCGGGACAGGCCTCACGCTGGAAGCCCTGCAAAATGTCGTAGATATTTTCCTTGACCATCTGGAATTGATTGGGAACGGAAATTCCATAGCCATCATCGTAGACAGTGATGACCGCCGGCGCCTGCAACACACCGATGGCGTTAACCGACTCCCAGAACATCCCCTCCGCTGTGGACGCGTTGCCAATGCTGGCGAACACTACTTCATTGCCATTCCTGGAGAATTGAGTGAAGTCCTTGAGCTCTTCAAGACCGCGATATGCAACAGACGCGTATGCAAGGCCCACTGCGCGCGGCATTTGCGCTGCCGTGGGAGAGACATCCGCGGCGGTGTTATATAACTCTGTTTGATTTTTCCATGTGCCATCGGGGTTGATATAACGGCTGGCGAAATGGGCATTCATCGAACGCCCCGCTGTATTGGACTCGTGCGTCAGGTCGGCATGCGCGTATAGCTGCGCAAAAAATTCCTGAATGCTCATCACGCCCAACATGAACATCCAGGTCTGGTCACGATAATATCCCGAGCGCCAATCGCCCTTTTGGAATGCACGCGCAATGGCGAGATTGGCAAGTTCCTTGCCGTCGCCGAATATACCGAATTTTGCCTTGCCACTTAAAACTTCACGTCTACCGATAAGGCTCGCCTGCCTGCTTTGATATGCGAGGCGATAATCCTTGATGATCTCTTCTTTATCGAGGGGAAGTGCAACAGTACCCTTCTTTTTGGGCATGTATCTCTCTCCTGAACTGGTTTATAAAGATTATAACAAAGGATGCAAGTACAACTTGGCAGGGGCGATGGTCTCAAACGAAAATCTGACAGGCTCCAAAATCTTGCCACAGAATTCGATAATTTCATCTCCCATGCACCACGGTCTCAAACTCTGACGAACGTATTGAACGCCTGTGATACTTTTGCGGATCGAATTTGGATTTTGACAGAATACAACCTTCTAATCAGTCGCCGCTTCCACGATCTCTGTCTCAGGTTTGTGCGTCTGCACCTTGAACAACTTGAACGCCCATTGCACGGATGGGCCGATCAGCAACGCGAAAATGACCGTCCCGAATCCGAGTGGCCCGCCGAGTAACCATCCAATGGTCACAACAATGATCTCGATGATGGCACGTCCCAGGCGAAGGCTCAAGCCCGAAACGCGATGGACCGCCAGCATCAAACTGTCACGCGGACCTGCACCCGCATCCACGCCGATGTAGATGGCACTGGCGATTCCCATCATGAACACGGCGCTGAGAAGCATCAATGCCTGGATAATGAAATTATTTTCAATGGATGGGATGAGTCCCAGGAATAGATCCTCCCACAGGCCGATAAATAAGATATTGCCAATTGTTCCCCAGCCGATCTTTTCGCGCAGGGTAATCGCGCCGAGTAGCACAACAAATCCAACGATGATGCTCATCCTGCCGGGCGTGATCCCCGTCAGCCCGGAGATCGCCACTTCGAGCAGAGCCCACGGACTCGTCCCGAAATTGGAACGGATCATCGTCGCAATGGAAAGCCCGAAGATGGCGAATCCGATCTGGATCACGAAAAAGTCACGCAGAAAAGTATTCCAACGAACAGGTTTTAGCATTAAGTCTCCTTCATTCCCATGTCACTCTGAGCGAAGAGTCTCCCATCCAATGAAGGAGATGCTTCGCTACCGCTCAGCATGACATAAACAAGCGACGATAATAACACCTATGATAGACTCACGATATGCCACAGATGCTTGAAACTCATCGCGATCAATTCAGCATCAGCACCGATCCTGCGCGGCTTGATATTGATGCCATTTGCGATTTTCTGGCGCGCGCCTATTGGGCGAACACACGGCCGCGTGAGCGCACCGAACGTGCCATCCGAAATTCGCTCGTTTTTGGCGTGTACGACGGCGATAAACAGATCGGCGTTGCACGTGTCGTCAGTGATTATTCGGTCTTCGCCTACCTGTGCGACGTCTTCATCCAGGAAGACTACCGCGCCCATGGGCTTGGCAAATGGCTGATCCAGACCATCATGGAACATCCCGACCTGAAAGACATGCGCCGCTGGGTTCTGGTCACAAATGACGCTCACGGATTATATAAACAGTATGGCTTCACATCCATCGAAGACCCCGAACACTGGATGCAAAACTTCAAGCGCTTCCCCGAGGAGAAATAATGCCCTCTGTCATTCTCAAACCCGGACGTGAAAAGAGTCTGCTGCGCCGCCATCCGTGGATTTTTTCTGGTGCCATCCAAAGTGCAGACGAAAACATCGCTTCGGGCGGGACCGTGGACCTGCTCTCGTTTAATAAGGATTTCGTGGCCAGGGCATCCTACTCGCCAAACTCCCAGATCCGTGCGCGCGTTTGGACCTTCAAAGATGAGCCCGTCGATACGGATTTTTTTAGAAAAAGAATTCGTTCCGCGATCCAGTCACGTCACACATGGAACCTGACATCTGATACTGATTCATATCGCTTGATCTATGCAGAGTCAGATAATCTTCCCGGCCTGATCGTTGACCGTTACGGTGATCTTCTCGTCCTTCAATCCTTGACCGCTGGCAGCGAATTCTGGAAAGAGACCATCGCAGACATTTTGATGGAGGAGACCGGACTCTCCACCATCTACGAGCGCTCGGATGCAGATGTGCGCGAGTTGGAAGGACTCCCGACCAAAGTAGGCCTTTTACGCGGCTCGGTTCCCAGTCTCCAATTCTCCATTCGTGAGCACGGCCTGCGTTTTCTAGTCAATCTCGAACATGGTCACAAGACCGGCTTCTATCTCGACCAGCGCATGAACCGTTTGCGAGTGCGTGAACTCGCCAAAGACAAGGATGTACTGGATGGCTTCTGCTACACTGGCGGATTCACCGTCAACGCGCTGGCAGGAGGCGCAACGTCTGTGATGTCAGTTGATTCGTCAGCCGATGCTCTGGTGCTGTGCAAGGAGAATATCTCTCTCAATAACCTGCCCGTTGACCGTCAAACAACGCTCGAAGGTGATGTGTTCCACGTGCTGAGAAAATTCCGTGATGAGGCGCGTTCCTTCGACATGATCGTCCTCGACCCGCCGAAATTCGCTCCCACCGCCGCGCAGGCTGAAAAAGCAGCACGCGGCTACAAGGACATCAATCTGCTGGCGTTCAAGCTGCTGCGGCCTGGCGGGATGCTGGTCACGTTTTCGTGTTCTGGCGGAATTGATGCAGGGTTGTTCCAGAAGATCATAGCGGGGTCAGCCCTCGATGCCGGTGTGGATGCGCAGATCGTCGAGCATTTATCACAGGGAGCAGACCATCCCGTCGCTCTGCAATTTCCCGAAAGCGCCTATTTGAAGGGCTTGATTTGCCTGCGGAAGTAAGGTGGTATTATTAAGCTGCAATTGAATTTGATTGCGTCATTAAGAGCGTAGAGAGAAAAAATAAAATAAGGAGTGACCGATGAAACATTATAAGTATCTGATCATCGGGGGCGGTTTGGCTGGTGACGCGGCGACCCGTGGCATCCGTGAGCTGGACGCAGATGGGTCGATTGGCATGATCAGCATGGAGCCTGATCCGCCGTATATGCGGCCCAATCTTTCAAAAGGCTTGTGGAAGGGCCGTCCTGTTGAAAAGATCTGGCGCAAAACAGCAGAGCGGGGGACTGTGCTTCATTTGAACTGCAAGGCAACACACATTGATCCACAGAAAAAATTGATCCGTGATGCGGGCAACGATGAGTACGCATATGACAAGTTGTTGCTGGCAACGGGCGGGTCTCCCAACCATTTGCCGTTCGGTGAAGGCAATATTATTTACTATCGAGACTTTCAGGATTATCAACAGCTGCGTCAGATGACCAAACAGGCAAAGCACTTCGTGGTGATCGGCGGGAGTTTCATTGGTTCCGAGATCGCGGCTGCACTGACCACTGTCGGCGAAAAAGTGACCATGATCTTCCCGGGCGATGCGATCAGCGAAAAGATTTTCCCCAGTGACCTGGCAAAGTTTCTTAACGAGTATTATCGTCTCAACGGCGTGGAACTGGTGACAGGCGATTCGGTGGCAAGCGTTCAAAATAACGGAAGCCGCATCACGGTCCGCACTGGAAGCGGACGCTCCTTCGAGACAGATGGAGTCGTGGCGGGGGTGGGCATCCATCCCAACCTCGATCTGGCGAAAGAGGCCGGCCTGAAAATAGACGATGGGATCGTTGTCAATGAGCAGCTGCAAACATCCCTGCCCGATATCTACGCGGCAGGCGACGCGGCAAATTTCTTCCATGCCGCGCTCCAAAAGCGGACACGGGTGGAACACGAAAACAACGCAGTGGAAATGGGAAAACTGGCAGGGCGCAACATGGCGGGCGCAAACGATACGTACACTCTCGTGCCAATGTTTTATTCTGATCTCTTCGATATTGGTTATGAGGCTGTCGGTGAAATGGACAGCAAAATGGAAACATTCTCCGACTGGGAGGAGCCGTTCAAGAAAGGTGTGATCTACTATCTCGACGATGGTCTCGTGCGCGGCGTGTTGTTATGGAACGTCTGGGAAAAAGTGGACGATGCCCGCGCGTTGATGATGGCGAAGGGGCCGTTCAAGGCGCAGGATTTGAAAGGGAGAATAAAGGGGTAGTGCAAAACGAGTAGACCCGCTTCGATTCGGGTGCTATACATGTCGAAAATAAAGTCGGTGTCTGTCAGTGTCAGCACCCCGTTGGTTTTAAAAAAGACTCACCCTGGAATATAAATTCAGGGTGAGTTATATCTTAAGCTGCGGTTTCAACCGTACTATTTACTTCTCATCCCCGATGGCTGCAATTGCGCGCAACAGGCCAACGATCATGACGCCCAGTCTCATTCCCTCGCCTGACGAGAGGCTGAGTTCTGTCCCCTTCTGTTCTGCACTGCGGTTGAGTAACATCGCACCGATTAATCCTGTCATTGCGCCAATCAGTGCACCAAATAATAAGGTTCTGTTCTTATTCATGATTTCAAAATCCTTTCTAATTCTAGTTCAAGTCTTATGTCATCCTGAGCCGTTTGGCACGGCTGCGCCAGGTGCAAGTGTCAGTCGCAAAAACCTCTGCCTCAGAGTGACATGGCGTTCTTAAGATATGTTCCGATTACTTTCACCCAACAGGTATACATCTAACGTTTCCTAAAAATTCGATTAATGCCCGCGCCAATTGAGTCTAGGAAAATGATCGGCCTGGCGGCAGCATTCGCTCCGCGTCTTGCATAACTTTCCACCTTGTAGAAGAAATCCTGGGTCATGGCTGTGTATTTTGGAGTGATATTAAGAAGTTTTGCCAGCAGATAGATGATGCCGACCAGCAGTGCGAGAAAGACCAGCATGACAATCATGGTGGGAATTGCGATCCACAGTGTGGAGATCGCCGCCCAGCGCGCCACATCTCCGCCTGCTCCAAAGGTCGCGAGATTGACAAGCACAATCAAGGCAATACAGAGTATTGTACTCAACACGACAGGAAGAATGATCTTCCAGGCAAGATCCTTGCGATGTTTTTTATAGGATGTGTGAACGGGTTTGGAAATATTTTCTTTCATCACATTTATTTTAGCATAGGTCCCATCCCTTTCCAACTCCCCTGAATAGGTTTGGGATATATTAATGGATATGGTTCACAGCCCCACCGCCGCTGCCCCTCCCAGCCCCCAAATACGACTATTGAAACATGGGATTGATAGATACTTTTTATTGTCGTTTTGGGGGCCACCCTGCTCGCGCACTCGCAGGGTGGCCAGAGGGTGGACGGGCGGGATTAAACCGCACAGAGCGGCCTGGCGCGCCTCGCCCAGGCACGCCAGAACCGCCCTGGCAAGGGGGAACTGGACTTGACCCATATTGGATATGTTGGGATAGGGCCTGCCCCTATCCAGCACGACTACGAGAGTCGCCCGTGCGAATTAACGACGATTCCGCAGAAAGGTTGGGATGTCGAGATCATCGCGGCTGACGGCGGGTTGTGACTCACGAGTGTGTTTCGCATCACCCGATGAAGCATCGGCTTGAACACTGACAGATTCATTGGGACGCATGTAGCCAACGGGCTCCGATCGCCTGGAGTCTGAGCGCGGCTGTTTTTCGAATGCACGGCGCGGAATGCTATTGCGTTCGAATCCGGTTGCGATAACCGTAATGCGGATATCGTCGCCCATGTTCGGGTCAATGACAGCACCGAAGATCATGTTCACATCCGGGTGAGCCGTTTCGCGGATGATCGCCGCAGCCTGGTTCACTTCGAAGAGCGTCATATTCGGTCCGCCTGTGACGTTGAAGAGGACGCCGCGTGCGCCGTCAATCGTGATATCAAGCAACTGGCTGGAGATCGCTGTTTCAGCAGCCTTCTTTGCTCTTTCATCGCCTGAGCCTGTTCCCACGGCCATGAGCGCTGCGCCGCCCTCAGACATGATCGCGCGTACGTCGGCGAAATCGAGGTTGATCAGCCCAGGGATGGTGATCAACTCTGAAATGCCCTGAATGCCCTGATGCAGAACATCATCTGCAAGGCGGAAGGCATCCTGCAGAGAGGCGCGCTTATCTGCAATTTGCAATAAACGATCATTGGGGATTACGATCAAAGTATCGGCATGTTCCTTCAGTTTGCCGATCCCTACTTCAGCGGATTGCATGCGGCGCATTCCTTCAAACGTGAAGGGACGCGTCACAACGCCGATCGTAAGCGCTCCACTTTCCTTGGCAACCTGCGCGACAACGGCAGCTGCACCGGTACCTGTGCCGCCGCCCATACCCGCAGTGACGAAAACCATATCCGAGCCTTTCAGCGTGTTATACAGTTCGTCTGCGGATTCTTCGGCGGCCTTGCGGCCGATCTCGGGGTCACCACCTGCGCCGAGGCCGCGGGTGAGCTTGTCACCGAGCCGCAGGCGGGTCTTTGCCTTCGCCATCATAAGTGCCTGTGAATCGGTATTCACGGCGATGAAGTCAACACCTTGAATGCCTTCATCGATCATGCGGTTGACGGCGTTGGATCCGCCGCCGCCCACACCGATCACTTTAATGCGGGCGATGGGTTGTCCTGCTTGTTGCTCTACGTCTTGCTTATTGGTCGAGTCCATATCTACCTCCATTAAACATTGGGTCTTATAATACTTGCAATTGATTCCGTAACATAATAATTTAAGAGTGCTACGGTAATATACGTCCGATCCACTTCTTTACAAAACTAAAATCCATACGCTTTTCTCCTTTCGGACGACGTTCCCGTCCAATGCTTAAATCCTGATCATGCATTGAGACTGCCCATCGTAACAAGCCCACACCTGTTGAATATGCAGGTGAGTTCAACCGATCTACGAGACCAGAGATATTATCCGGCTGCGCTGTGCGGACGGGCATCCCAAGCACTTCGGATGCAACACGCCTGATGCCCGGCAGTGCAGCTGTGCCACCCGTCAACACCATACCCGCAGGCAGGAGACCGTCATATCCTGAACGTTTGATCTCCTGCAATGTAAGTGAAAAGATCTCCGCAACACGTGCTTCAATGATATGCGCCAGCTCCTGGCGATTGATCTGCACAGGCCGTTCTTCACCAAATGGACGTATCGAAAAATATTCCTCGGAACCAACCTGGGAGCGGACGGCATATCCATGCTGTTTCTTTACATCCTCGGCCTGTTCAAAAGACAAACGAAGGCCGTGAGCGATATCCTGTGTGACGTGATTGCCGCCAACTGCCAGCACCATCGTATGCCACACATCGCCATTGACATAGATCGCCAGGTCAGTTGTGCCGCCCCCGATATCACATACTGCCACACCCATCTGTCGTTCCTGCTCGGTCAACACCACTTCTCCTGAAGCAAGCGGATTCAACACAAACTGCTGGATGCCCACGCCGGCCGCGCCCACACATTGACGCAGGTTATCTCCGGTCGCGGCAGATGCGGTAATGATGTGCGCCTCCACTTCCAGACGGTAGCCATGCATTCCCTTCGGGTTCCGAATACCATCCTGCCCGTCAATGGTGAACCCGCGCTGGATCACATGAATGATCTCGCGGTCATGAGGAATCGCAACCGCACGTGCCTGCTCCAATGCGTGCGCCACATCATATTGCTCGATGACATTTCCGTTGACAGCCACCGCGCCGCGGCTGTTCACAGATGCCACATGGGCGCCTGCCATACTCACCAATGCGGACGTGATCTCCAGCCCACAGGTGGTTTCGGCTTTTTCCACCGAACGCGTGATCGCCTGTGAAGCCGCGGCAAGGTCCACGATGATGCCTTTACGGATGCCCTCGGATGGTTCGATGCCAACGCCAAGGATGCGAATGGATTTATCATCCTCCACCCGCCCAACCAGCGTGCACACCTTGGTCGTGCCAACGTCAATGCCTACAACGATTTCTTCCATGTTATTGACCCATCCTGTAATATGGCGCAGTCGGATACCTTACGTTGATCAATGCAGGGCGGATGCCTCTCTGTGTCAGCGAATTGACCATCGATTCATAGACACGCATTTTCAACTCAACGTCACTGGAACTCGTCCCAAAATAGACGCGCCAGCCGCGCGGGTCATCCCAGCCGAAACCAAAATTTGCATCATACAGAATCGACATGCCCGGCGGGACGTGTCCGGCGAGTCCCTGCAGTGTTCGTATCAGCTCGGGTGAAATAAACGGAGCGGGACTGAACGGATCAGTAGACACGGTTTCTTCCACGGGTGGGCCTGATACCGCTACAACAGAGATCAGCTCTGCAATATCTGCGCGTGGACGGAATGCGACACCGTCATCTCCGATCCATGTGTAACCATCACCCTGCTGCCAGCGTACGACCGGCTTCCGCTCGCTGAGCGCAACGGAAATAAGATTGGGCAGAGAAATGGTCACTTTCACGGCAACCAGTTCCGGGAAGTTAAGACGCAGGCGTGTCTCCAAATCCTCAGGTTTAAGCAAAAAGATCGGCTGTCCCGCGACATTCATCACCGAATTGACTTCCAGTGGAGAGATCAGGCGATTACCGGTTACCTGTGCCTGTGTCGCACGGAACTGCGGAAGGTTGTATGCCAGATACAAGGCAGTGGCGAGGAGTGCCACGATCGTGAATGACAGGGCGCGCATGCCGAACCGTGGACGTGGAACACTGAGCGGGCGCATATCATCGCGTGCAATGGGCAGGGCGATCTGGAACCGGCGGCGCGTATTGCGGGCGGGTTTGCGATTCGAGGCAGCACCCGATTGTTTGGTGCGCGTGGTGACCATCGGCACCGCACGCGTCACATCCTTTATGACGCGTTCCATGCGCCTGGCGCTATTGCTTTCGCGGCGCACACGGACTTGTTCGGCGCGGGTCAATTCCTTGTCACTCATCCATTGCTCCGATAAACATGCGACGTGTGGTCACGTTCCGCTTTGCGGTCCATTGCAAGCTCGATCAAACGGTCAACCAGTTTGTTATAAGGCAGTCCACTTGCTTCCCAAAGTTTGGGATACATGCTGATCTTGGTGAAGCCGGGGATCGAGTTCAATTCGTTGAGATAAATCCTGTTCGTATCTTTTTCAACGAAGAAATCCACGCGTGCCAGGCCGGCGCAGTCAATAGCCTTATAGGCGCGCACGGCGTACTCACGGATCATTTCAGTTGTTTCATCAGGCAGGGGCGCAGGGATGCAATACCCTGACGTACCATCGATATACTTCGATTCGTACGAGTAAAACTCACGGCTGGGCAATACCTCGCCTGGTGCCGAGGCCACAGGTTCACTGTTGCCCAGCACGCTGACTTCGATCTCACGCGCGTTTTTGATTCCCTTTTGAACCAGAACACGGCGGTCAAACATTGCTGCCTCCATCAGGCCTTCCTGCAGGTCTGAGCGGTTGCTGCAGCGGGTGACGCCAACTGACGAACCCAGATTGGCAGGCTTGGTAAAGAGCGGATACTCACTCATCTTCTCTGCCCCTGCAATAACTGCCAGCATGTCATTTTCGATCTCATAACGCAGGACCACCATCGTATCCACGATGGGGATGTTATTGGCAATCATCACATCCTTGAAGATGCCTTTATCCATGGCCACAGCGGAGCCCACGACGCCCGCACCCACATAAGACACATCTGCCAGCTCAAATAGTCCCTGTATGGTCCCATCTTCGCCGAAGGTTCCGTGAAGGACAGGGAAGAAAACACTGATTTTCTTCTGTGTGTCTGAGGGGTCGGGTGAAAGCACGAAATGTTCAAGACCATCCAGTTTGTTCTGCTCGAATTTACCGATCACATCTTCACCGGTCAGCCATTTACCTTCATGTGTGATGCCGATCTGTGTCACTTCATATTTGGCGGGATCAAGCACAGATAACACTGAACGCGCAGACATGAGCGATACCTCATGCTCGCCTGAACGTCCACCAAATATGACTGCCACGTGAAGTTTGTTTTCAGCCATTCAAAACCAATCTCTATTCTCTAGTCTCTAATCACCAATTACCACTGACGGCCTACACTTCGACTACAGGTCTCGACTTTCACTCGAGCCTCCGCGCAGCGCGCATCACCATTCTCCAACCAACTCGATCTCCAGTTCCAGATCCACGCCCTGCTTTTCTTTCACAGTTTTCTGCACCAGCTGGATCAGAGCACGTACGTCATCCGCTTTCGTGGTTCCATGATTGATGAAAAAATTTCCGTGCAGCGGGCTGATCTCAGCATTGCCGATGCGGGTGCCTTTCAAGCCTGAAGCTTCGATCAACTTCCCGGCATAATCACTGTTCGGATTCTTGAACATCGAACCCATACTTGCACCGGGCGGCTGGGTCGCTTTGCGATGTGCGCTGAACTGTTCGATCTTCACCGTCACTTCTTCCTTCGTTGAATTCTGCAGCCTTAACTGGGCCGCAAGGACAATTGCATCCAGTTCACCGCGCTTTAGCACGCTTGTGCGATATCCGTATGCCATTTGTTCCACGGTAAATTTCTCACGTGCATCCTCCATGAGCAGCTCAGCCGAGATCAAATTCCCTGTCATATCACCGCCGAACGCACCAGCATTCCCATAGACTGCGCCGCCAATCGTGCCTGGAACAGTTGCTGCCCATTCGAGGCCTGCAAACCCCCTGGCTGCACAGCGGTTTGCAAGGTTACTGAAGACAACGCCCGATTCAGCCGTGACCGAGGGCTGGTCGCCGTTATGGAAGCGCACTCCCTTGGCCCGGTTCAACACAACAATGCCGCGTACGCCCCTGTCACTTACCAGCACATTGGAGCCGCCACCAAGCGTGATGTACTCCAGATCCAGTTTCCATAACAACTTGATGATTCGCGCCAACTCATCAGCAGAGTCTGCTGTGATGAGAACATCTGCGGGTCCGCCAATGCGCGCAGATGTATAAGGCGCAAGAGGAACATTCTCCTTTACCTTATCGCCAAGCCTGGCGTATAACACGTCGATGGGTGCGGTTATCACTGTCATTTTTGAACTACTTGTCTTCTTCACTTAATTTCTCTATCAGCTTCTCAACATTCTTTTCATCCGTGTCTTCCTGGTTTTCGGCTTTCTTTTTCTTTTTGTTTTGACGGGATTCCCTGTCGAAGAAAGCCAGAAACATTTTCAACGGTGGCAGGAAGTTGGTCTCCGGATGAAGCGGTTCTTTTTTCTCATCGGGCATCAGTCCCAACCGTTTCTTTATGCAGGTTTCCAGAGGCAGGGAATGAACCTTTCCAGTGTACTGGATGAGCATGCTTCGTAAATTGCAGCTTCATCATCCGGATCAGTTGCAAAGCCTGTTCCTCATTCGCATCCCTGTGCGCGGTTTGCACGCGAGGGGGCACTTGATCCCTGGCATGGGTTAATACGACCTTCAATGACAACAGTGACAGGCTTTCAGGGTGATGGGTACGATTTTGTCGTTTGTTCATATCCGTCTACCTTTCCTGTAATCCTTTGACTACATCGGTACTGACTTGATCCGCGTCCCCGGCTGAAAGGACAAGCACCACATCTCCGGGTTTGAGATGCTGGAGCAGATACGTTGTTACTTCAGGCAGGGTCTCAATGTAACGAGCCGAGAGATGCGGCATGGTGCTGACGATCTCGGCAGAGGTGAACTCCTCTTTGGGTTCGCGCGCCGCGTAGACTTCGGTAACGATGACTTGATCTGCATCCTTGAACGCGCGTGCAAATTCAAGAAACAGGGTTTTCGTACGCGTATAGGTGTGCGGCTGCCATACAGCCCAAATGCGATGGTCGGGATAACGCGCCCTTGCACCTTCAAGCGTTGCCATGATCTCCGTGGGGTGATGGGCATAATCATCGAAAACACTGATGCCATCCACTTCACCGCGCAGTTCGAACCGCCGCCCTGTACCCGTGAATTCACCGAGAGCGCGTGCAGCTTTTTCACGTGGGAGGCCGAGCACGTCAATCATTGCCAGAACTGCCAGCGCATTGCGCACATTATGTTTGCCCGGAACCTGCAGGGATACTCCCACCGAGCCTGGCCCTGTGCTGTCCAAATTGGATGAGGCTGCAAAATCGAACCCGCCGCGCTGGTTTGCTTTTATTTCACGAGCCATCACCCATAGCGGACTGTTGATGGTGTTATCGCCCTGTATGCCATAACCGATGACATTTTTGCCAGCCTTGCGTGCATGTGCAACCAGTTCCATCGCACCTGGATCTTCCACACAGGCGATCAGCGTGCCATCCTGTGGGAGCAGGTCCACAAACTTCTGGAACGATTCCATCATCGAAGCGAAAGTGGGAAAGAAATCGGGATGATCATGTTCAAGACTGGTCACCACTTCGATCTGGGGCTTGAGGCCGAGGAACATGTTGTCATATTCGTCAGCTTCGATCACGAACGTATTGCCTTTGCCTGCCCGCGCATTGACCCCAAGATTGTTGACCACTCCACCGACGATAAACGATGGGTCGCGGTCAAGCTCGCTCAACACCCAGGCAGCCATGGCCGTGGTGGTCGTCTTGCCGTGCGTACCAGCGATGGCAATTCCCGTTTTGTCAGACATCAACTCACCGAGGAAGTCAGCGCGCTTGTAAACAGGAATCTTCGTCCGCTTCGCCGCCTGGAACTCGGGGTTGTCATCCGCTATTGCAGAGGATCGCACAACCCAATCGGCCCCTTCCAGATTGCGTGGATGATGACCCACGTATACGGTCGCACCAGCCTTGCGAACTTCATCGGCAAATGGAGTTAATGCGCGGTCAGAGCCGCTCACCGTGTATCCGCTCTCCAGCAGGAGGCGGGCGATGGCGGAAAGTCCGCTTCCCCCGATGCCAATGAAATGGACGTGTGTCATGTTCAGTTAGGTGGTTTCCTGTTTCCTAGTTTCGTAGTTCTTGTATGGCGCTTCGTCTGCATGTCCTGTCAACACTGGGCCTTTTGCTCTGCGCCTAAAACACTAGATATACACAACCAGCACAAATACAAACGCAAGGATGATGGCGAAGTAAATGCCCGGTTCGCCCAGCAACTGCGGCGGCATGTACAACATCATCTGGTTGACCGTTGCCACGATCCCCGGGTCGGTGGGTTTGGATACGACTTGCTGAAACGGGTAATCTGCGAGGTGCATATAGTAAAGAACGGTTCCAGCCACCAGATAACCATTGACAGCGCCAAGCATGGCTCCAAAGAGCGTGTCCTGCAGCCGTTCACGCATGGCGCGTGACGCAAGATGAGGAATGCTGACCACCGTTTGATAGCCGAAGTACACCATCACCAACAGGATGATCGTCCGCACCCAGAAGAGGGATACATCCATGTCTGGCAGGTCACGCGCCATTGGAATATAGCGGCGCAACACATGGTTCAACGCCAGTGCCAGGATCACACTGAAGGAAACAAGCAATTCCTTTGCCCAGCCTCTCATCCAACCGACTAACGCAAAGAGAATTACATACATCCAGAAGACATAAACGATGCTCATCATAATGTTACTCTCCAGCCAGCCCGATCAGGGCACTGGCAATTTTCTCTGCGGCACGAGGGTGTGATAGCTCGAACATTGCGGCACGCATGGCTTTCAATTTATTCGGGTTGTCCATCAACACATTCAATGTGGGCAGTAATTCATCACTCAGGCGATGATCCTCCAGCATAATGGCCGCGCCGCGTCCCGTCAGATAATCTGCATTCACTTTCTGGTAACGCCAGGCATGTGGATATGGCACAAGTATGGCGGGCAAACCAAATAATGGATACTCTCCCAGGCTCGATGCGCCTGCCCGGGAGACAACCAGATCAGCTGCCGCCAGCGCTGCTCCCATTTCGTGCAGGTATTGGAGGGCATGATAACGGGCAGCGAACTGCTCCGACAATTGCTCACGCGCATGCTGAACCATTTGCCAATCGGGCGCACCGGAGATGTGTATGATCTCAAACTTCTCAAGCAGTGCGTGCAGGTGATTCAATACAGCCTGGTTCAGCGTGTGAGCGCCTTTGCTCCCGCCGAACACCAGGAGAACGGGAAGTTCAGCGGAGATGTCGAGATGCTGAGCCGCTGTTTGACGATCCCAACGTGTGAGATCCGCGCGAAGCGGGTATCCGGTCTCGTATATTTTTTTATTAAAGAACTTCTGTGATTCTTTAGTCGTCACCGCGATCACATCTGCCATGCCCGAAAGGGATTTGAGAGCCATGCCTGGCTCGATATCAGGAACATATAACAGCGACGGGATGGAACGTCCTGCCAGAGCAACAGGTACAGCCACATATCCACCGGTAAAGAACATCACGTCTGGTTTGAACTCATTCAGGGTGCGACGGGCAGCGATCACACCGCGCATGATCTTCACAAGGTTGCGCGGCAACGCAGTCAGACCCACACCATGAACACCGGCGGCCGGGATGGCTTGAAATTGAATGCCCTGGCGTTTCACCAAAGATTCCTCCATGCCACCTTCACTGCCCACCCAGAGCGTGTCAAGGTTGCTCATCCTAGCTGCGAGAGCGCTGTGAACGGCGAGAGCGGGATACACTCCGCCTCCCGTCCCCCCCGCGCATATCAGTAACCGCACCGAATGACCTCCAGTTGTTTTCTTCTGTTTTTACAGCCTGTCCGCTTTGGCGCGATATATTTAACATGATCCCAATGGCACAAAGCGTTGATACGAGATTCGAGCCGCCTGCACTGATGAATGGCAGGGCGTTTCCTGCAAACGGCACCAGACCTGCCATGGCCGCCATATTGATCAGCGCTTCAATGGCGATCCAGAATGTAATCCCCGAGGCAAGCAGGGTGCCGAGCATATCAGGCGCACGGCGGGCGATCACAAGCCCACGCCAGACCAGGGATGCATATAGACCGATCAGAAGTACAGAACCGAATAGACCAAGTTCCTCCACGACCACAGCAAAAATGCTGTCAGTGGGAGCAAAAGGCAGGCCCAGTAACTTGGTGTCCGCTTGCCCCAAACCTACACCGAACACACCTCCTTTGATGATCGCTTCAAACGAACGCTGCACATGATAGGATGCATTAAAGGGATCCTGCAAGCCGGCGATGTATGCATCCACACGGTTCTGCCCGGTTGCGCTAAAACGAACGATCAGGAAACCAATGCCTGCCGCCAGGATCAAGAGGACGATGATCTGTTTCATATCTGCACCGGCCAGAAAGAACAACAGGCCGCCGAGGATCAACACTGTGCCTGCCGCGCTCAGGTCAGGCTGGCGATAGATCAGGCCACCAATGGTCCCAAGGATGACGCCCAGCGGGATCAGGCCAAATCCGATATCATGCAGGAACTGTCGTTTGGAATACAGCCACACAGAAAGATAGATCACCGAGACAAGCTTTGCCACCTCGGAAGGTTGATAGGAACCCTGGTACAACGTTCGTGACGCACCCAGGCGAATTTCATTAATGACAGAAACTGTGACCAGCAAGCCCACAGTGGCCAGCATGGCGAAGACAGCGATTCTGCGCCAGTTGTGATAATCAAATAATGTAAGCGCAAAGGCAATCGCGACCCCAAGCGTAAGCCAGCGCACCTGACGGATGAACATGTAGGCTGAAGAACCGTACACATTAAAAGAGAAATCGTACGACGCGGAATACAGCATGATCAAGCCGAACACCAAAAGCGCTACGACCGTCAACACGAGCGGCATATCGACCACACGTGCCATGTTTTTGGCAGGTGAAAAAGACAGACGGTTACTTACGAAAGTTCTTGAACCCATGTCCTAAACCTTTCTCCACGTTCGGCAAAATCCCTGAACTCATCGAAGCTTGTACCGCCAGGCGATAACAAAACGACATCACCAGACTCGGCAGCTTCTGCAGCTTTGACAACTGCATCATGGAGATCATCTGCCCGTATGACTGTTGGACGCTTCCTGCCCAGCCCAAGGCTGTCCGCCGTTTTCTGAATTTTTTCCGCCGCATCGCCGAAGAGCACCACGTGATCCACACGCTCAAGGACGAGCTGCATGAGATCCTCCCACGGGAGATCCTTGTCACGGCCGCCCAGCATCAAGACGATCGGCTCATCGAACGCGCGGATGGCTGCCATGCTACGTTCGGGAGCGGTGGCAATCGAGTCGTTGTACCAGCGCACGCCATGCAGCTCACGAACCAGCTCCAGGCGGTGGGGTACGCCGCGAAAATCTTCAACCGCTTCGAGCATGACATCGAGTGGAAAGCCTGCCGCGTGCCCGATCGTCAACGCGGCAAGAACATTCAACACATTATGGTCGCCGCGCACAGAAACCTTTTCGCGCAGGATCAAGGGCAGGTAGGCATTTCCATCGCGCAGATTCAGTAAACCTTCCTGAAAATATGCACCATTCAAACCCTCCTCAAGCTCGCTCAAACTGAAGGTGAACAGTTTGCCTTTGACCTTGTCACGCAGACTCCACGCGCCTTTGTCATCGTGGCCCAAAACTGCAGTATCTGTACTGGATTGAAATTCGAGGATGCGCGCCTTGGCGGCAGTATAGGCTTCCATCGTGCCGTGACGGTCGAGATGATTGGGTGTGATATTCAGGATCGCGGCAATACTGGGAGAGCAAGTCATCTGATCCAGTTGAAATGACGAGAGTTCGAGGATGGCAACATCGTCCGTTTGCATGTCGTCCAGATGGTTGATCAGCGGGTCGCCAATGTTACCACCGACATGTGCCTTACCGCCGTGGGCACTCTTCGCCATCTGCCCCACCAGCGTGGTGGTGGTGGTTTTGCCTGCTGAACCGGTAATGCCTATGGTCTTGCAGGGAACGGCTTCCATGAAGATCTGCGAATCGTTCGAGAGTGGGATGCCTCGTTGGACGGCTTCAGCCACGATCGGAAGTGTGAGCGGAATTCCGCCGGAAAGACAAAGCACATCCGTTGAATCAAGCAGTTCCAGCGGATGCCCACCCAGCGCCCATTCGATCTGGAATTCGGCAAGTGATTCGCGGGCCACGCGTAGTTCATCGGCGCTGTGCATATCACTCAGCGTCACATGCGTGCCATGAAGCGAAAGCCAGCGCGCCAAAGCCAGTCCCTGACGGGCAGCTCCAAGAATAAGGACGCGCTTGCCATTCCAATCGTTCATCATTTAAACCATTGCCAGTCCCATGCCAACCATGGCAGCGAGCAGGCCGATCAACCAGAAACGTTGAACTACCTGTGTTTCACTCCAGCCAAGTAGTTCAAAGTGCAAATGAAGAGGAGCCATTTTGAAGAAACGTTTGCCTTTGGTCAGTTTGAAATATGCAACCTGTATCACAACGCTCAGGGCCTCGCTCAGAGGAATAACGGCAATGACCAAAAGCAGGGGCCACTGCCCGGTCATCAATGCAACAACTGCGAGAGCCGCTCCCAGCGCAAGCGACCCGGTATCGCCCATGAACAATTCAGCAGGATGGACGTTGAACCACAGGAAGCCAAAGATCGCGCCTACGACCGTGAAGCAGAAGCGCGCCAGGTAGTCCTGGCCCTGCATGAGGGCAATTCCGCCGAACGCGGCAAAGGCAGTGGCAGAGATCAAACCTGCCAGCCCATCCAGGCCGTCTGTAAAATTGATCGCGTTCGATTCACTCACGATGATGAACGCCGCAATGGGAACATACCAGATGCCCAGTGAGATATCACCTTGGATACCTGGCAGCCGCATTTCAGGAACTTCCAGGAGATATTTCAGTACGAGAGCAGTGCCTACTGCCAGCACAACCTGGGCCAGAAATTTCGTGCGGGCACGCATTCCTTCGCCGCGTCGTTTGCCGCGTAGTCCCTCCCAGTCATCGAGTGCGCCGAGCACGGCATAACCGACCAATACAATGAGAGGCACGAGCACAGAACGGCCAATCACATCCAGGCCAAGGAACACAGCTGCATTAAGAAGCACGGTCAGCAAAAGGACAGGCAGGATGAACAGCACGCCGCCCATGGTAGGTGTGCCCATCTTCACGTTGTGATGCCCGGGCTCATCCAGGCGGATGAGTTTACCGATCTTGAAATGCCGCAGCACGCGCAGCAGAGGCGATCCCCAGATGACGGTCATCACGAAGGATAGCATGGCGAGGCTCAATACAAAAGCGGTCTGTTTCACGAGCGCGCCTCCAGTATTGAGGTAATTCGATCCATGCGCAGCCCATGAGAACCCTTGATCAGCACGGCATCATTTTTTGTAAGGTTGGCTTTCAGCCATTCAATGAGCGGATCCAGGTCATCAAACTCGATCACCGAGCTCTTTTTCATTCCGGCACGGCGGGCAGCCTCGGCAATGGTATGTGCGCGTGGACCCAGCGTCAGCAGGACTTTCACAACCTGAGCCGCCCGCAGCCCCACCATCTCGTGTCCGCCGCGTTCATACTGACCGAGTTCGAGCATATCGCCAAGCACAGCCACCTTGCGGCCTTCCAGCTCATCAAGCAGGTTCAATGCTGCAAGCATGGATTCAGGCGATGCGTTGTAGGTATCGTCGAGCAGTAACGCGCCAGACGAGCTACGCACCGCGGCAAGACGCAATTGCGTGTGTCCCTGGTTTAAGCCTTCGAGGATCTCCTGCCAGTTCATGCCTTCTGCCAGGCCTACGGCAGCCGCGCGCAATGCAGTATGGACAGAGTGCCGCCCGATCAGCGGGATCTTCACGTGCAGAGTTTCGCCCTGATAATGCAGACGGAAGCGAATCCCATCCAGCCCAAGCCCCACAACATTATCTGCCCAGAGATTCGCTTCGGGTGACAAGCCATAGAAGAATACGCGGGCTTTCGTCTTTTCTTCCATCTTGCGGACCCAGGGATCATCAAAGTTTAGGATTGCCACGCCCTCGGGGCCGGGCGGCAACGCCTGAACCAGTTCCGCTTTGCCGCGTGCGATGGCTTCCTGGGAGCCTGCGCGTTCCGCATGGACGGTGCCAATATTGGTCACCACGCCGATCTGGGGCAGGGCAATATTGCACAGGAAGGCAATTTCACCTGGCACGTAGAATCCCATTTCGAGCACGGCGCATTGATGACCTGAACTCAAACGCAACAGAGTCAGCGGAAGCCCGATCTCGTTGTTGAGGTTGCCCGGGCTTTTGAGCGTTCGATAGCGGGTGGTCAACACTTCGGCGATCATTTCCTTGGTTGTAGATTTACCCACACTGCCTGTGATGCCGATCACCCGCAGATCCAGTTTGCGCCGCCAGTACCGCGCGATCTGTTGAAGAGCAGTGACAGTGTTGTCCACGCGCAGGCACATCGGCGGGTTGAGATCCTCGCGCGAGAAAGACTCGGCTGATGAAACAGCACGCAGGTCGAGGGTCCGTAAAGAGGCGTCCGTATCGCGCTGGATTAAAGCAAAAGAGGCCCCGCGTCGAAATACATCGTCCAGGAAGTCGTGTCCATCCACCTTCTCGCCGGGGATGGCAACGAACATCGAGCCAGGGATGACCTGACGCGAATCGATCACCGCTTCGGTAATGACCGTTGTGGCGATCGGACGAAAACTCGTCAGGGCTTCGATTGCGTCAGCAAGAGTTAACATTTATTTATTCACCGCCTGGCTACGGACAAGATCGGGCGGAATGTTCAATAATATGACAGTCTGCTCAGCGACTTCCGAGAAAACGGGTGCTGCCGTTTCAGAACTCCAGATCGAAGCACTGGGTGTGCTCAGCCAGACGTACACCATGAAGCCCGGGTCATCCACCGGTCCCCAGCCGATAAATGAGACATTGGTGTGCGTTGCATCGTACCCATATTCGGTTGGGATCTGCGCAGTGCCTGTCTTGCCCGCAAGGCGATACCCCGGCAACAGTGCCTGTGAGGATTCCTCTTCCAGGGAGGCTGAAAGCATTTCGGTCAGTGTTCGCGCGGTTTCGGCAGTAATGGGCGACCCCGCGTATTGGGAAGGAACGTTGTATTGATGTCCATCGCGCAGCATGGAGTACAGGACATGCGGTGTGACCATGCGTCCTCCATTTGCAACTGCCGAGACCGACATGAGCATTTGCATCGGCGTAACCGTGATTCCCTGACCAAACGAATTCGTACCAAGATCCACAGGATACCAATCTGTATCACCCGGAACCTTGAGCCTGCCGGTTGCTTCGCCAGATAGATCTATACCTGTTGGGTGGCCCAGCCCAAAACGTTCCATATATCCATAAAAATTCTGCATTCCCATTTGCGAGGAAAGCCAGGCCAGGCAGACGTTCAAGGAATGTTGCAGGCAGCCGACCATGTTCTGTTGCCCCCACGCGTCCCGGTTCCAGTTGCGGATTGTGATACCGCCGACTTCGATGGCTCCTGTATCCACGAAGGTTGTCTCAGGACGGACTGTTCCAGTATCAAGCGCAGCAGCCATTGTCAAAACTTTGAAGACGGACCCAGGTTCGTATGCCATTCCAACAGAGCGGTTATATTGACTGCCATTGTCATACAGCGAAAAATAATTGCTATAGTTATTCAGGTCCATGCGCGGCGTGGATGCCATCGCCAGGATCTCGCCGTTATGCGGGTCCATGACAATGATCGTGCCGTTCTCTGCACCATATTCAACCAGCGACTCATCCAGTATGGATTCGACCTTCGCCTGCAGATCGCGGTTGATCGTAAGGACAAGGGTTGTCCCGTTCGGGACACGCGGGATCTCCATCGCCTTATTCGGGTCACTCGGCACCCAGACCTGCACAGGATTGCCCGCCAGCAGGTCATTGTATTTTTCTTCGATACCGAAATAGCCGCGTCCGTCGCGGGTGACAAAGCCAAGCACATTGGAAGCCAGCTCATTCTCCGGATAACTGCGCTGGAAGTGAGGCTTGAATGCAAGCCCACTAAGACGCCGGTCACCGGCGTCGTTCATTTGCTTGACCAGTCCCTGGAGCGAAGTGACCGTTTCAGCACCCACGTAATCCTGAACGACAACGTATTCCCACGTTGCGGGCGAATTAACGAGCTGGTCATATACTTCTTCATAGGACAACCCGAGATAGGTGCCAAGGGTAAAAGCCAGCGCTTGAGCATCTTTCACTTCCCGTAGAGACACACCTACTTCGTACACAGTCCGGTTGCCCGCCAGCAAATGACCATTGCGATCATAGATCTCGCCGCGTTCAGGATACATCATCTGGAACTCGCCTGAATAGCGATCTCCCTGCAGAAGAAATATCTGCGCCTGATCACTATATTGAATGCGGATCATCTGAATAATGACAGCAAACCCGGCAATTGCCAGGAATACGACAAGGATCATTGATCGGAGGGCATACTGCTGTCTCATGTTTACTGAGTGCCTCCAAATTTGATCCGTTCCTCAAACCACTCCAGCAGCGACTGTGAATACTCAGCCGGAAAAGCGTGTTGCTGCAAGGTCACATCTTCTGCGGCAAGCAGAATTGCCGGTTCCGGAGCTGCAAAACCGGGCACCGCCACATAATCCAGTTCGCCGGGTGTCACAGGGCGGTAGCCTAATGCAACGGCGCGCCTCTGCATCTCGGCAGTGGATGTCAGCCGGGCAAGTCGCGTTTCCAGGTCGGCATTGGTGCGCTGAATGGCAGTGATTTCGAAGCGCAATTCCTGGATCTCGCGCCCGGCAACAGCCGCCCGCGCGGTAACATCGAGATAGAGCGCAGCGATCATCGCTGCCCCAATCACGAAGAGTAGAAACGCACCGACCCACTGACGCTGAACACGCCAGGGAGCCTGTTTATAAGCATGAATAATTTGAGTAGCCTGCATAACGACCTTTTTATTTGGGCGAGGGTCGTGTAGGGGCGGGATAGCCTGCCCTTACTTACGTTTTCTCTACAATGCGAAGTTTCGCACTGCGCGCTCTCGGATTATTTTTGATCTCTTCATCCGAGGGGACAATCGGTTTTCGATGTACCTCTTTGAGTGTTGCCTTGCGTTCAACCTGATAGATCTGTTCATAAGGCGGGTTGACCAGATCCCTGGCTTGTTCACGGAAGAATTCCTTAACAATGCGATCCTCCAGCGAGTGGAAGGAGATCACTGCAAGTCTTCCCGCGGGTCTCAGGCCTGCCACCGCCTGGGGAAGCACCTTCTCAATGGAAGCCAGTTCCTCATTCACCGCGATGCGAAGTGCCTGAAACGTCCGTGTGGCAGGGTGGACGCTCCTGACGGTTCGTCTGCTGCTCACCGTGCCGAAGGACCCGCGGCGGGGAGATACGCTCTCGATGACGGCGACCAGTTCACGGGTCGTGTGAAGCGGTCTCGCTTTGACGATGGCTCGCGCGATCTTGCGAGAGTCACGGTCTTCGCCGAATTCGTAAATCAAGTCAGCCAGTTCCCGTTCCGAATAACTGTTTACGATTTCAGCGGCGGTCAGCGAGGCATGCGGACCAAAGCGCATATCAAGCGGGGCATCCTGCATAAAAGAGAAGCCGCGCTCGGGCGTATCGAACTGCATCGACGATGCGCCGAGGTCAAGGACAATTCCATCCACTGCGTCCCAGCCAAGCTGCGCCAATTGCGCCGAGAGACTGGTATAGGAGGCTTGCGCCAGATGGATGCGATGTTCGTAGGGAGCCAAGTTCCTACGAGCGATCGCCAACGCCTGCGGGTCTAGATCGAGACCCAGCAGTTGACCATCTGGCGCAGACGCCTCCATGATGCCGCGGGCATGGCCGCCCGCGCCCACTGTGCCGTCAACATAGCGCCCGCCACTTGCGGGTTGCAACGCGTGTATAATCTCTTTGTAAAGTACAGGTTGATGCGGTGTATCGTTCATAGGTTGTGGCGGCATTATGCCGGCCAGGGCAAGACGACCTTGCTACAATGTATTTCTTGAAAAGTCGAGTGTGGCAAAACGCTGTTCGTTTGCTTCCACATCCTGCAGTCTGTCCATTTGGAGATTCCATTCTGCAGGCGTCCACACTTCAAAGTAGTCGCCCTGTCCTGCGACTACCAGTTCTCCGCTGAGCACCCCGAGAAACTCGCGCAGGTTTTGCGGGACCAGGATGCGCCCTACTTTGTCCACGTCAACCGCGTAGGCGTTGGAAAGGATCAGTCTGCGCAGCATGCGCGCTGTTGGGTCAGCCATGTTCATGCCATTGAGACGTGCATACACATCCTGGAAGTATGCATCTGTCATGACCATGAGGCATCGGTCGAAACCTTGCGTAATGAATGCGCCAGCTGCCAGCAAGTCACGATACCGCGCCGGTATCATCAGGCGGCCTTTGTCATCGAGGTTATGTTGGAACTGACCCAAGAACATTTGTGCTATAATTCCTTTTTAACAGGTGAACGCCGGCGCAACCGGCGTCCTTACCACTTTCTACCACTTCATCCCACATTATACAACTTTACAAAGAAAAAGCAAGTAGTCTTGTCCGAATTACCTCATTAACGGGACTTTCTTACTACCTTCATGGCCACTTCCACGCCTTTCACACTGCTTGAATCTTCCCATTGGACCGATTACGCGTTAATTGACAGCGGTGATGGACTCAAACTGGAACGTTTTGGTAACTATATTTTTGTCCGGCCTGAGGCTCAGGCGATGTGGAAGCGTTCACTTGACATCGAATGGAAGAATGCACATGCGGTTTTTCAACCCAGCGGTGAGGAAAGCGGCGGACATTGGGATTTCAAAAAGAAGGTGGATGAACAATGGGTAATGCGATATCCACTCCCGCGCTTCGACTACAGCACCGACAAACCCAGCGCTTCCGCTCAGCGCGAAATAATATTTAAAGTGATGACGACCCCTGGTCGTCATCTGGGTGTATTCCCTGAAGTGGCCGCGCATTGGGATTGGTCGAGCGACCTGATCGCTCAATCCAAAAGAGAAGTCAATGTATTGAATTTATTTGGATATACAGGACTCGCCTCGTTGGCCGCGGCGGCGGCTGGAGCCAGGGTGACTCATGTGGACGCGTCCAAAAAATCTGTAAGCTGGGCGCGTGACAATCAGGCGTTATCGAAGCTGGGAGATAAACCCATCCGCTGGATCGTGGAGGATGCGGTCAAGTTCGTCCAGCGCGAAGCGCGGCGCGGTGTAAAGTACGATGGCATTATCCTCGACCCCCCCAAGTTCGGACGCGGCCCCAAAGGTGAGATCTGGGAAGTATATAAATCCCTGCCGGAGCTATTGGAGACCTGCCGTGAGTGCCTGAGTGACAAGCCCTTGTTTGTTTCCATCACGGTATATGCCGTGCGCGCGTCGGCGATCCATGTGGCGCAGGCTTTGGATGAAATGATGAAAGGGTTGGGGGGAAAGATAGACAGCGGCGAACTGGTCACCCGCGAACAGAGTGCAGGACGGCTGCTGTCACAGGCGGTGTATGCACGGTGGGAAAGATAGATGGCATCATCATACCCTGCTCTTCGACTTAAATAAATTCTCCAGTTCCACCAGCCATTCCAGTTCCCGATCCCAGCGCTTGCGTGGGCTGATCAGGAATAGCTTATCGGGTCTGTCCCATTTGGGTCCGGGTGGTCCCGACTCATCCTTCAGCAGACTTTTTACCCCCCACAAACCTTGATATTGCACCCAGCCCGGTTCGGGATGTAGAACAACCTGTCTCCATTCCCGCACCTGTGGATGGGTTACTTCTCGATGAGACATGGCACGTTTGAGATAGCTGCTCGATATAGCAATTGCTTCGTGTTTGGGATTCCCTTCAGACCCAATGCGGAATCCGTCTCCTGTGGCGATCTCCATCGGCAGGCTGATCACGTAATGGTCGCGTTCGTCACGTAATTTTGCAAACGTTTCCTCGGTCAGTGCTGTGGCGGGATGGGTTGCCAGTTCATGCAGCGCAATCTGGCGCGCTTTTTCGCTTGGGTTAAAGAGCATGAACAGAAAATGGATCAGGCCATCGGTCCAGTAAATGAGACGCTGGACAAATCCCTCGTGAAAAAGGCTTGGCGAGCGGATCACTTGCGGTTTGCTGTAATTGGCATGTGATCCCAGCGCGACGTAAATGATGGGATGCGTTGTGTCGCTTGCAAACTGATCCCTTGCACAACGCACATTCGTCCACAACTCCATTGCGCCGGTTCCATGCTGGGAAAATAATACGGAATATGGCTCGTCATTTTTCAGATACACCGCAACCATCTCCCAATCGCCCTCATGATGGTTGATCCCGTTCGCGGCGAGCCGCCAATCATTGAAGGCGTAAAAGAAATGATATTGCAGGCTTATCCAATGATTGCCTTCTTCGTCCCGCCTGCGCGTCACGCGCCCATAATAGACCGGCTGGGGATCTTGCTGCAAAATCTCCTGATATTGACGGAACGACTTGCGCGCAATCGTCTCACTGGCGTTGGACAGCATGTCCATTACCACGCCCGGGGCTTCGGGGATGATGCGATCGAAAATAAATTTCATCACACGCACAGATGCATAGAAAACCATGACCAGATAGATGGGAAGCAAAACAAGGTACTCAACCTGCACACTGATGAATTCATGAGGACGCAGGAAGAACCAGATGGGCGTGGCTTCCAGTGCGAAGAAAAAAAGTGCAGCGAACCCGGCGGGGAAGAAACGTAAACGAATCGGGGAAGCCTGGATAAAGATGATGAACGCAGAAAGCAGAGCAAGGATGACGGCAACTTCAACTCCGACCCAGTCTCGCATGAACCAACCAGCGCCCACTGCGACGGTTGAGATGGCTCCCCACCAGAACCAGATGTCTGAATCAATCAGCGGGTCGTTGACGAAGCGCAGATAATATTCCCCGCTCTGCAGTTTGCCAATGCGCGTGATGAGCGGCTCATTTAAATGGGACAGTACTCCCACCACGCCCTGGGGTCCGCTCGGGAAGATCGTACATTTTTCGAGATATGGCTCAACAGCCATGGGGAAGAAACGTTCGCTTTTTGCGAATCGCAGAACGGGCTCGTACCTTTTTAACAGTTCAGCGTCATTCATCGTTCAAATTATAAAACGAATGGGCGGACTTTCCGTCCGCCCATCATCATCATTGGAAATATCCCAGTGCCAGCCTCAAGCGTTCTCCTGCATCGTCTGGCGCATCCTTCGAAATGGACTGGATGGCAGCCTGTGCTTCGACAACTGAATAGCCCAGCGAGGTCAACGCGGCCAGAACTTCGCTATCCGTATCAGACATTGCGGCAACCCCTGCCAGCGCATCACTGGGTTTGAGCTTGTCCTTCAAGTGGAGCGCCATCTTCTGTGCCGTCTTCTTCCCGACGCCAGGGACACGGCTGAAGAGTTCCCCTTCATCGGCAAATACCGCCCGTTGCACTGCGTCCAATGTCATGGTGGACAACACGGACAAGGCAGCTTTGGGCCCGACTCCATCCACGCCGAGCAGGATGTTGAAAAGTTCGCGGTCTGCCTGGGATTCGAAGCCATACAGGATCAAGGCATCCTGGCGAACGATCAGATGCGTGTAAAGCAAAACGACCTCGCCAACCTTGAGGCCGGCCCGCACCATTGCAGGGACGAAGACGCGCAGTCCCACGCCGCCCACTTCAAGGATGACGGCATTATCTTCGATCTGGGAAATTTCACCACGGAGAGTTGCTATCATGATTCTATTTTAACCCTTTTCACCACAAAGGGTCACAAAGGAGGCGTACAGCTTTTGGTTAACCATACCGTTTTGTATTTAAATGCGTAATCGCGACGGCCAGCGCGTCGGCGGCATCATCGGGCTTGGGAATGGAATCAAGCTCCAGCAGGGCACGCACCATTTCCTGCACCTGGCGTTTATCCGCGCCGCCATATCCTGCAACAGCTTGTTTTATTTCATTGGGTGTGTATTCAGACGGTTCGACGCCCGCCTGTTGCATGCATAACATCACCACGCCGCGTGCCTGTCCCACGGCGAGGGCGGTGGTCACATTTTGAGAGAAGAATAATTTTTCAACAGCGGCGGTATCGGGTTGATATTCCCTGAGCAGTTCAGACAATTGGTCATAGAGCATTTCCAACCGAGCGGGGGCGGTGGCTCCTTTTGGGGTGGAGATAATGCCATATTTAACGGCGACCAGGCTTCCATCCTGCGCGAGGCGCACGAGTCCGTAGCCTGTTGTTGCCGT
>JBDTPH010000028.1:0-6569 GCA_039932795.1 Chloroflexota bacterium | reverse complement strand
ATTATTCGTGCGATGAATCACAGTTGATTGTGATACATTTTTATAACAATTTTCCAATACAGAGACCCTGCATTCCTCGTATAATAGATGGAGACTGATGAACAGGCAGGAACTTTTTCATGGTAATACTCATTTAATATTCGTAAGCCGCACAGAACAGGGATATGACGGCGCAAGTAGGCTTTTTCCCTTCCCCCTTGTCATTTTCATGCTGAAAACATCACCATCTGAATGGCATGTGACCTTTTAACCACTTATTAAACCTATGACTCAATTAAAAATAACTGACGATCTTGATGCTCTTCTCGACGTTCTTCCGCTTGATATCCGCCACTCGGTGGAAAGGGCGAACGATAGCGATAACCTGCTTGAGATTATTCTTGATCTGGGGCGTATTCCTTCATCCCGTTTTGTAGACCGTGAGATCAATATTCGCGAAACCGAAGTGACCCGTGCCGAGATCGATTACGTGGATGAGCGCACGGGTGAATTCGACACGGATAACCGCGCGGGCATCGAGCGCACATTGCATCGTATCTCTGCAATCCGCAACCGTCGGCGAGCGGTGGTGGGGCTCACATTACGCGTGGGCCGTGCTGTCTATGGCACGGTTGATATCATTCAGGATCTCATCGAATCAGGGAAGTCTGTGTTGATCCTCGGTCGGCCCGGTGTCGGTAAGACAACGCTTCTTCGTGAAGCGGCGCGTATTCTCGCAGAAAACAAGCGCGTTGTGATCGTGGATACGTCGAATGAAATCGGCGGCGACGGCGATGTGCCGCATCCTGCCGTGGGGAAGGCGCGTCGCATGCAAGTGCGCGAACCAACCCAGCAGCATGAAGTGATGATCGAAGCTGTCGAAAATCACAACCCTGAAGTCATCGTCATTGATGAGATCGGACGTGAGCTGGAAGCTCTCGCAGCGCGCACCATTGCTGAACGCGGTGTGCAGCTTATCGGCACCGCGCATGGTCAAACACTCGATAACCTGCTCCTCAACCCCACGTTGAGCGATCTCGTTGGCGGCATCGAAGCGGTCACATTATCGGATGAGGAAGCGCGTCGGCGCGGCACCCAGAAAACGGTCCTGGAAAGACGCGCTCCGCCTACGTTCGATGTCTTGATCGAGATTCAAACTCGTGATCGTTTTACGGTTCACAGCGATATCATGGCATCTGTGGATGCGCTGCTGCGCGGCTACCCGATGCCTCCTGAAGTGCGGACGCGTGACGAAAAAGGCAAGATCCAGATCGAAAAAACGAAGCCTGCTGAAAAATCCAAGCTGGATGCGAAGGAGACAAAAACGCCTCGGCGTGCACGGACATCTGATGCTGTTCCCGAGGAGCCGATCCCAACGCCTCCACCGTTCCGTTTCGAGACCGTGCGCGGTGTCATGCAAACGGTGAGAATATATCCGTATGGTGTGGCGCGCAATCGACTGGTGCAGGCTGCCAAGCGACTGGGAGTGCCCGCGGTGGTAGTGAAAGACCCGAGTGAAGCAGATGCGCTGGTGACTCTGCGAACCTATTATCGTGATCGTCAGCAGGCAATTGTGGATGCGGAGAGCCGTGGTGTACCCATTTACGTCCTGCGCTCCACGACAGTTACGCAAATGGAACAGTTCCTCGGCGACCTCTTCAATTTGAAGGGTGAGCAGTTCGTTTCCTCTGACGTTGACGCAGTGCGCGATGAAACGCAACAGGCGATCACTGCCGTGCTCAACGGTGAGCGCTGGGTGGATCTGCCGCCAGGCCCGTCGCTTGTGCGAAGACTCCAGCATGAGATGGCGCGCAACGCTGAGCTGGTGAGCCATTCGTATGGTAAGGAACCACGCCGGCATGTGAGGATTTTCAGGGAATAAGATTGTAGAAATGTAGACAGGTAAACAGGTAGACAGGAATTTTGTTTACCTGTTTTTTGTTTACGTGTCTACGTGTTTCCTTGTATACTTATCCCATGTTTATCACACTCGAGGGCCCCGAAGGCTCCGGCAAGACATCACACATCCCTCACCTTGTGGAATATCTCCGTGAAAAGGGCTACAGCGTTTTTCCTACCCGCGAGCCAGGCGGCACATCCATTGGCGAGCAGGTCCGTGAAGTGATCCATGACCTGAAGAACGAGGAAATGCATGCCCGTACGGAAACCTTGCTCTATCAGGCTGCGCGCGCCCAGATCGTGGAGCAGGTCATCAAGCCGCGTTTGGCGGAGGGTGGGATCGTCATTTCTGATCGTTACTATGACTCGACCATTGCCTATCAAGGCTATGGTCACCAACAGGACCTCGAACAGGTGCGTGCGCTGGTGAAATATGCAACAGGCGGATTAACTCCCGATCTGACTGTCCTGCTGGATGTTGATGTTGAAGAAGGATTAAGAAGAAAGAAAAAAGACAACGAGTGGAATCGACTGGATGCGTACAAGGTTGAATTTCATCAACGCGTCCGCGCAGGATATTTGGAGATGGTCAGGCAGGAGCCAGCTCGCTGGGTGGTGGTGGACGCGGGTCAGATGTGGGATCGTGTGCAGGAGGAATTGAGGAAGGCGATCGTAGGAAAATTGCCGAGCCAGTAAAAAAAACTCCAGATAACAGGGTTTCAGCACTGCTGATTTTCGCCAGGTCCCCTGTGTTATACTGAACTTACTGTCACAGGGTCTGGTGATACTCTTCCGAGATCGTCTCACGCCTGATTTTACCTGTCCGCCGAAAGGCGGATATCGCTAGGAGAAAAAATGGAATCAAAGTTGTACGTAGGCAATTTGTCGTATTCGACCACAGAAGATGATCTCCGCACCTTGTTCTTTCAGGCCGGCACAGTATCCTCAGTTGCGTTGATCAAGGACCGCGATAGTGGTCAGTCGAAGGGCTTTGCCTTTGTGGAAATGAGCAATCAGAGTGAGGCACAGAAAGCCATCACCATGTTCAACGGTTTCAACATGGGTGACCGTGAGCTCAAGGTCAGCATGGCTAAGCCACGTGAAGAACGCAGTGGTGGTTTTGGTGGAGACCGTGGTGGAAGCCGTGGTGGCAGTGGTGGCGGTTCCCATCGTCCTCAGCGCGGCAACGGCAAGCGCTATTAATCTGTTTTTGCTGTATTGAACGCCCATTCTCCTCGATGCAAATCGGGGAGATTTTTTTATTGTCATCATGCCCATACGCGATACAATACCTCCATGACTGCTGATTCTACAAAGGATATTCAATATTTGAAGGCGGTTGGACGCGTCTGCGCAGAAACCTTGCGCAGGATGATGAATGCCACGCGGGCAGGGATGAAAACGCGTGAACTCGATGAGATCGGCCGTGTATTTCTCGAAGCCGAGGGGGCACAGTCTGCGCCGCAGGTAATGTACCAATTCCCGGGTGCCACGTGCATCAGCGTATCGCCCGTCATTGCGCACGGGATTCCTGATGAGCATGTTTTGCGCGAGGGTGAGTTGATCCATATTGACGTGTCGGCGGAACTCGATGGTTATTATGCCGATACAGGTGCATCCATGATCGTGTCGAAGCACGAACGCAGCCTGGAAAAATTGCTCGATGCAACAAGAGCCACTCTGATGAAGGCACTCCATGCGGCGAAGGCGGGAAACCTATTAAGCGGGATCGGGCGAACGGTCCAGAATGAAGCGAGACGACGCGGGTTTAACGTCATCTATGATCTGACGGGGCATGGCATTGGGCACCGGCTGCATGAGACTCCCAGGGAAATCCTGAATTTCTATAACCCAAACGACCACCGCATTCTCAATGATGGGCTGGTCCTGGCCATTGAGCCATTTCTCACGACGGGGATTGGAAGGATTGTGGAAGAAAAAGATGGATGGTCACTTCGCACAGTAGACAGAGCTGTTGCCGCGCAGTTTGAACATACGATCATCGTCACCAAAAACGAACCCATTATTTTGACTTTATAATTTTCCACTTGATTTTCGTTTTGGAATGCCGTACACTTGTTCTACGATTGTTTTCGAAAGGACAAGCCATGGCTGAGTTTTCGAAAATAAAGACCCTGCAGTGAAATCAATTTATGACCGCATTCTGAAAGAGTCGCGCAAATTTGGCGCGGTGACATCCATTCATTTGGTGAATAAATCTGCTTTCGCGGGCGTGGTGACGCGCAAGAGTGCGTTGATCCTGAACATCAAATCCGCCGCGCCGATCGAGCATGCGCGTATCGCAAAGAGTGAGAAACTATCTGCAAGCCGTTTTCACCAGGAAGTGAAATTAACTTCGACTGATGAAGTAGATTCTGTCCTGATTGGATGGTTGAAGGAAGCCTATGCGATCAGCGGTTGAATAACAGTATGAACCTGCATCTTCTCTCAACGCCCGCAGCAAATGATCTCGGCTATGTTATGGAAGCGAGCCGGCCTTATCTGGAGACTAAGGATGACCCCATCGTGGCATATATGCCGCTGGCCTCGCTTTGTGCTGAAAAATGGCATGGGATCAACGAAAGCGCTTTCAAGGGATTGGCACGATTAAGTGAAATCAATGCCGAGTTGATGACACAAAAGGAAATTGAGAGCATCATCTGCGATGCAGCGCTGGTCTACATCACAGGTGGAAACACTTTTTTGCTCAACCATCGCCTGCATGCCAGTGGAATCCTGCCTTACTTGAAAAAGAAGATCCAGAACGGATTGCCGGTGGTCGGCGTGAGTGCGGGGATGATTGTATGCGGGCCGAATATTCTGACATCAAGGGATATGAACACGGTGGGGACGCCTCATTTCGACAGCCTGAATCTGATCCCATTTAATTTTCTTGCCCACTACGCGGACGATGGATATGGACAGTCAGGGCAGGATAACTGGCTGGGGGACTATCATTTCTTTCACGATAACCCTGTCGTTATGCTGAGCGATGGGGCCTATGTAAAAGTGGATGGAAAGAAGACATCTCTTGTGCGGGGCGAGGCATGGATATTGCGCAAGGATCAGGATAAGGAAAGACTCGAAGCCGGAAAGTTGATCAGTGTATAGGAGATTTGAAATGGCAACAGAAGAATGGATCCCCGAAAATAAAAGCGAGCTGATGTCTGCGATCAAGCGCGAGTGGAATCTGCTGATGAATGTCGTTGCGAAGCTGAATGAAACAAAAATGATCACGTCCGACGTCGGTGGATGGTCACCCAGGGACAATCTCGCTCATCTCGCTGAATGGATGAATGCTCTCATGGGCTATCACATGGATCGTCGTCCGGCGCACGAAGTGATGGATCTTCCAGAGGAGATAACCAGGGGCTGGGATATGGAAATCATCAATCCCGAGTTGTTTGAACGAAATAAGGATCGTTCGACGGAAGATGTGCTGGATGAACTGAAACGGGTCTATGAGACTCTGCTCGCCAAACTGGAAGCCATGTCCTTTGATGATCTGATGAAGCCGCGCCACGCTGACGACCCGCAGAAACGTCCACTTTTGATGTGGGTGCTCGGTGATACGACAGAGCATTTCTCTGAACATCGTCAGATGATGGAAAGGATGTCATAAAAGCAGGGAACGGCAACTGCGGTTCCCTGCCTGTTTATTCATCGTCTCCACCGCCCGCGGCACCTCCCAGGTCTGGCAGCGCAGACTCTATCTCTTCAGGGCTTTGACCTGATTCGAGCCTGTCGACGACTTCGTTGAATTCGGGCGGCAGGTCCTCTCCCATTTGTTTTCCCATTTTGCGCATCATCTGTCCCATAGCCTTGGGATCATCTTCGAGTCCTTCAAGGCCCGAGACGCCATCTGCCATGTTGTCCATGCGGCTGTCATCCGATTTCGCAATGCGGACCCTGGTCATGCGGCGGCGCACATTTTTGCTCTTACAATGTGTACAGGAGACGGGCTTCTTCCCATATTCACTAAAGGTCATGAACACGTCGAAGCGCTGGTTGCAGGTGTTGCAGATAAAATCATAGGTAGGCATATGCCTATTTTAACTGAATCAGGCTCAGGCGTGGAGATATGCGGAAAATCCCATCGCCGCTTCCGTAAAACTTCGACTTGAATTGTCCAATTAAAGTGCTATAGTAGGTAGAAATAGTGCAGGCTGATCGGATAATCCCTGCATCAAAAGGAGGTTCTCAATGCCAGACCGTTACAATATGTCCGGCGATTTCCGGGGCGCAATCATCAATATCAAATCCACCTTGACGAATGTTCAGCAGAGTGTAGGCGATATCCGTACTGATGACCAGGATGCCCGCAAGGAACTGGAAGAGCTGATCGGGCAGTTAAGCGAGGCTTTGCAGAAGGTTCCTGAAAAGAATCAGGAGCAGGCTGAAGCAGTGGCTGAAACCGCCAAAGTATTGGTCGATACGGCCAGGGCCGAAAAACCCAACAAAACCATGGTGAAAATTACGGGTGAAGGATTAAAGCAGGCCGCTCAAAATCTGGCGGATGTAATGCCGGCTGTAGTCACCATAGCAGGTCAAATCGCTTTAACAGTAGCCAAACTAATCGGCGCCTGATCATTCCATCTCTTTCGTTTCAAATAAAAACAAAAGGCTATGGCGGACAAGTCTAATTCCCCCAGGAAGGCACGCCCCAAAAAACGCAGTGCAGCTTCCGGAGA
>JBDTPH010000027.1:0-8604 GCA_039932795.1 Chloroflexota bacterium | reverse complement strand
GAGCGGGCAATGGGCAACTTTACTCCCACCCCCAATCCAACCGGGATGTTTGCGGATGTGCCCTACCCCGGGCAGCCCGCCTCCTTCAAGTCGTTCATCGAGGAGTTATACAACGATGGCATCACGACCGGTTGTGCTGTGAACCCACTGAGGTACTGTCCACAGAACAACGTGACGAGAGGCGAGATGGCAGTCTTCATCGTCCGTGCATTCGGCATCCCAGTGCCGTAAAGTACACCAAAACAAAAACGATCTTCCAACCAGTTACAAAGAGAGGCAGGCGATGCAGCCTGCCTCTCTTTGTAATGTAGGTAATTTGCCAAATAGGTGACGGCGAGGTCCACCAGCTCAGACTCGAGGACCCGCATCAATGACTTCCTGGGGAGTCTGATTTTCAAACTTGCCGAAGTTCTGTTTAAACCGCATCGCCAGATCCTTATAGCGCCTGTCATATTCCTTCCTGTCAGACCAGGACGAGGCTGGCATCAGTACTTCATCAGGAACCTGCGGGCAATGTTCGGGGACTTCGAAGCCGAAGATTGGATCCGACGTATACGTCACGTGATCGAGCTTTCCCGTCAGTGCCGCGTTCAATAAAGCGCGCGTGTGCCTGATCGAAATACGCTTGCCCACACCGTATGGCCCTCCGACCCAGCCGGTATTGACAAGCCAGCATTGAGCACCGTAACGTTCGATCTTGCGCTTCAGCAGCTCTGCATATCTATACGGATGATGGACCATGAAGGGTCCGCCGAAACAAGCGGAGAACGTGATCTCCGGTTCCTTTCCCAAGCCCACTTCTGTTCCCGCTATCTTGGATGTGTACCCACTGATGAATTGATACAGCGCCTGGTTCGGCGATAGTCGCGCAATCGGCGGCATCACCCCACTGGCGTCACACGTCAGGAGGATAATATTTTTCGGATGCCCGGCTTTCTTGTCAGGGACGGCGTTCGCGATGAATTCCAATGGGTAGGAAGCGCGCGTGTTTTCCGTGATCGATTCGTCCTCCAGATCAATGAGGCGTGTGATCGGGTCAAAGGGAACGTTTTCAAGGATCGTCCCGAACTTCTTCGTGGTCGCATAAATTTCAGGCTCGGCAGACTCGGAAAGTCCGATCACCTTGGCATAACATCCGCCTTCGAAGTTGAAAACACCATCGTCGCTCCAGCCATGCTCATCATCCCCGATCAGGCTGCGCGTGGGGTCAGCGGAAAGGGTTGTTTTGCCCGTGCCACTCAAGCCGAAGAACAGAGCCACATCGTTCATGTTATTGGGATTCACGTTTGCAGAACAATGCATTGAGAGCACACCTTCCAACGGCAGTAGATAATTCAGGATCGTGAATACTGACTTTTTTATCTCACCCGCGTAGGCCGTATTGCCAATGATGGCAAGCTTCCTTTCAAACGACAGACATATAAATGTATCGCTCAACGTGCCATCCACAGCGGGCATGCCCTTGAAGGAAGGCATGGCAACGATCGTAAACTCCGGCACAAAACGCTTATATTCCTCGAGCGACTGCGGCAGGATAAACATATTCCGAACGAAATGGCTGTGCCACGCCAGCTCTGTCACAATCCGCACGGGCAGGCGATAATTTTCATCGGCGCCGCCATACACATCCTGAACAAACACGTCGCGTCCCTGCAGGAATCCCAGCATGCGGTCATACAAAATTTCGAACTTGTCCCCGTCAAAGGGACGGTTATACACGCCCCACCAGATATTGTTTTCTGAATCCACGTGGCGTACGACGAATTTATCATTCGCGGAACGCGCAGTGTGCTTGCCGGTATGCGCCACAAACGGACCGCCTGCCGTGGTCACACCTTCGCTACGAAACACAGCCTCTTCATACAGGGCTTCAGTAGCGAGGTTCCAGTAGGCCAGTCTCAAGTTCGAGATACCGTGATTTGACAGGTTGTAATCCGCCTTGCGAGCCTGCGCAATCGATTCTGCGGGTGTTTTGATATTCAATAAGTTATTCATGTTGGTTTCCTACATCCAGTCACGGATCAGCTTTTTGTCGCCGATGTAAATCTCATTGGGCGAGGTCGAGTCGAGCGCCCATTTGATGCGTGCAATCCCCTCGGTCACGTCTTTTACCGATCCTGCAAAAGACAGTCGGATGTGCCCTTCCATGCCAAACTCCTTGCCGGGCACAGTCACCACCATCGCTTTTTTGAGCAGGAATCTCGATACTTCCACCGAATTATTGTTGAACGCGCGGATATCAGGTAACGCATAAAACGTTCCAGCAGGCGGGATCAAACGCACACCGTTGAATGTCTTCATCTCCTGCAAAACGACATCGCGATTATTCTGGATCTGCAACCGCAGCGCTTCCACGACAGACTGCAAACCGTTCAGCGCGCCTTCCGCGGCCGCCTGTGCCAGAGGCGACACACACGAAGTGGTCTGCGCCAGCACATTTGTCATGACACGCACCAACTCGCGCGGAGCGACGGCCCAGCCAATGCGAAAGCCCGTCATACCATAGAGTTTCGCCACACCGTTGACAACGATCACATGCGAACTTTCAATATCATTCCTGGTAAATTCATAAGCGGGGACTGCCTTGTTTCGATCAAACGTCAGCTTATGATAGATGTCGTCACAGATCATGAAAATGCTTTTTTTCTCGCACAGGTTCACGATCTTCCCGATCAACTCAGGCGGATAGATCGCCCCGGAAGGATTGTTCGGGCTGTTCACGATGATCGCCCGTGTGGAAGATGTCACCGCCCGTTCGATATCTTCGAAGCGCGGGGTGAATGTCCCATCCTCCGGCGTAACAATGACAGGAATCCCCAGGCACATCTTGATCATCTCGGTATAGGATACCCAATAGGGCGCGATCACGACCACTTCATCCTGCGGATTTAGGATGGAGTAAAAAATATTGAAAAGGGATTGTTTTGCACCATTGGTGATGAGTACATTTTCCGGAGCCACCAGGCGATCGTAATTTTCCTCCGTGTAGCGTATGACCGCCTTTTTCATGGAGGGCAATCCATCGGGAGGAGTGTATTTGATCTCGCCGCTCGTCAACTTGGCGGCTGAGGCGAGAACCGCTGCAATCGGCGTTTTGTTCCTGGGTTCACCGATTCCCAAATTGATGACTGCCTCGCCGCGTTCACGCAATAAACGAGCCTCTTCGTTCAGCGCAAAGGTGGGCGATTCGGCTATCTCACTTGCCAATTTACTTAGCTTCATTGATGCTCCTTGGATACTAAGACCCCGGAAGTCTGCTGCAAGCAGAAAATGATGAGGTTTGTGTGAAGTTTCCGAGATCTGATGATAAAAACAAAAATCTGGGCAGGAATAGTTCCTGACCAGATACACTAACCTACCCGCTCGTAGCGGCGCTGACAATCAAGTTGTCAGACGTTTCTTGCATGCTGTGATTATACACGTATTCTGTCGGTATAAAGTCCCGATCTGGGTCTTGTCATGCATCCCGGGTTTCTGTACAATAATGATATGAAAAAGCTAAATTTGGCTATGCTTGTTTTACTGGCCCTGCTGGCTCACGCATGCATTCCAACCCCGGGAATTCCAACTTCATCTTCGACTCCCACATATACACTAACGGGCATTTTCCCCACTGAAGCATCTCCGACCATCGAAACGCCGTCAGATACTCCATCTCCTGCGCTCACTGAAACCTTTACCCCCTCCGCTACATTTACGCTGACAGCCACATCCACTGCTACAGAAACTTCGACGCCAACTTTCACTCATACATCTACACCATCTCCAACACCAGGTGCGATAGCCATCCCTGCGCGAAACGACTGGGATGCTGGCAGCATTGCTTTTTCACATGGAGCGGAAGGCGAATGGGATTATTATCTGTGGGGAGGGTTTGCAAACTCCCTGATCAAAAAGGGTGATACCTATTACCTCTACTATCAGGGGTCGCCCTCCTATGACAATGGGTGTGAATCTGTCTCCTATCGTGCCATTGGGGTGGCAACCAGCACAGATGGTATTCACTGGGTCAAGTCTGCAAACAATCCGTTGATTTCCTGGTCCAGTCAGGGGAGTATTGAGGAAGGCGCAGCCAGTTCTGCTGCATGGCTGGGTGCAGACGGCAAAATTTATGTATACTACGGTGCAAACACAGGGTCTGGCTGTACGGTAAACGCCAGTGCACGTCTCGCAGTGAGCGCGGATGGGGAGAATTTCCAGGATGTCGGCGAAGTGCTTTCTGGAAGAGATCCGAACGTTTGGGGTTCCGGGGATGAAATATTCCCAGTGGGCGCCTATTCCCATGGGAACCAGTGGTATTTGTACTACATCCCTAATGGTGTAGCGTTATCCAGAAAATTAGGTGTTGGTATTGGCAGTTCACCCAATGTCTATACCCAAACCGTGGGGTTGAATGACTCAACGATTCCGTCCTGGGGTCCAGTATCCATCATCCTTGCTGGCTCTGATTCTGTGCTATTCACAAATCCCAATGGTCCGGACGGGCTCATTAATATTTATCGATTTAATGCAGAGAATCCGTCTGGCGTTAACCTTCATGATTCGTACACACTGCCTGACTGCACACAATCTTCTGTAATCTATGAAAGCAGTACCCGCCATTGGATAATGTCCTGTCGTGATCAAAATGCTGAGAACTATTACATCAGAAATGCCTACACACCCTGAGACAGTGATCTTTGCTGTGGGTGCAGGTGTCGGGGCGATGCTGTCTCGCACCGACGTGCTCGCGGCACGAACGGTGTGAGGGGCGGTTTTGGCGCGGCCGAAGGGTTTCGGACAGGCCTTGGTAGAGATGCTTCGGGGCAGCCAACGCCCCTTCAGCATGACATTTTATTCTTATCCATGATTGACGTTAAATGGATAAATATTGGAAAAGCAGTCACGCCGCCGCCTGCAAGCATCGCCCGGTCGAATAGCGGGTTAACATTATTGTAAAGCGGTTGAAAATCCTTATAATAGATACATTGCTTTCAATACCCAAAGGAGGAGAAATGGTAAGTAATCCGACCCCGCAGGGCAGCGACGTCCCAACCGAAAAGGCGGAAACGTTGGACGACTATGTCAAGAGAACCTACAAGGACAAAATTGATTATTACTGGAGAGCGAGCAGTTCCAATAAGAAAAATTTCAAACGGTATCGATATTGGACAACCATTCTGGGTTCTCTGGTGACTCTGGTAGCATCACTCACCACCTCGGCATTCATACAATCTGATCAATTCCTCGCTCTACTATTTACTGTTTCCACACCCATTCTGGCGGCGATCCTTACGGTGATCAGTGGAATTTCGCAGAATTTTCAATGGGGAGCCACATGGCGTGACATGGTTGTCAATGCGCAACGTCTCGAGAAGGAACGCGACCGCTTCCTGGCAACAGCCCTAACAGACCGTGACTACGTCCATGAATTACACGTCATTAATGAAACGATCATGGACGAGACCCAATCGTTTTTCCAAAGGGTACTGGATAGTGAGGTGATCCCGGCCAGGTCAGCTCCGAGTGGCCAGAAGGTGTGAGCGTAAAAAAGCTCGGGATGCAATAGCGTCCCGAGCTTTTTGAATCATGGACAGGTAAATTTGCCGGGATCTGGATCAGCCGCCAGCATCCAAACGCGTTCGAAATCCTGCATATAAAGTTTTGCTATATCGGGGTTGTCGATAATGATCACGTTCTCATCGTTACTCGTCTCTGCATTTGTGGAGAAGTTCAGAGAGCCTGTGATGACGTACCGCTCATCCACCACAATGACTTTATTGTGCATAAAGCCTCCATTCCCATCCCGGCGGACGGGTACCTTCGCGCAGTATAACGTTTTAAGTTCGGCAGAATCGGTATCGCTGCCCAATTTTTCAAATACGCCCGCCACGTTAACACCTGCCTGCGCACGCTGGATCATGGCATTTGCAAGCGGGAAATCCGTGAAGCTAAATGCCAGAAAACGGATACTGTGCGTTGCAGAATTCACCACCGGAATGATCGATTCTTCGATGGCAGGGTCTTCCGATGTAAATATTACTTTCATGGGTGACCCGTTCACCATGACGGATTGCTGCTCGATCTGCGAGGGGGATTTTGGGCCAAATTGACCATCCCACATCTCTTGAAATTCAGTTTCATAGATGGCAGCCAGTTCAGGCGATTCGATTACGATAGTGTTGTTATCCTGCTTGAACACGCCGCTCTCTGTAATGTTTGTTGACCCCGTCCACACGGCCTGCCCATCGAAGATCCAAAACTTGTTATGCATTAACGCCGAGCGCGTATCTGAACGAACTTCAATGCCGGCGTTCTGCAGCATCGCAAATTGACCGCGACCGGGTTCCTCGTCTGCTTCGAGTCCATGCTCATCGTCAGTGACCCAGCGCACATCCACGCCGCGTTGTCTGGCGGCAACCAGGGCTTCAGCCACGGGCGTCAGATCAAACTCAAAAGAGGCGATATGAATGCTTGTTTGTGCTGCATTGATCTTTTCAATTAGACGCCCCTCGATCGAGCCTTGCCAATCCTGCGGGTTATTCACATGCAGCGGATCTGTGAAATAAACTTCCCACCAGGTGCCACTGGCATTCACAGCCGTGGGCGCCGGTGTGGGTCCTGAGTCAAAAATATCGCCTGGATCTTTACCAGTCAGTGAATAAAAAACCCCGAGTAAAACCAGGATGGCAAGCGTGGCAAGGGTAACCGTCGAATTCGACTTTCTACTTCTTCTCCTGGGCATGATGTCTCCTACATGGATTCTGGAAATAAAGTTTTTAGCTTGAGTATCAACGGCAAAGGCCGGTTGTTTATATCATCCACTTCGTTCAATACTGCATCCAATTCTTCGGCAGCGGGGAGTGGTGCATCGTTCTCCCAAATCGTTGCAAAATGCTGCAGCAGTTTATCGCGCAGCTGGACGCGGCTCTCAGGGTCCGTATATTTACCCACAGCCCAGTTGCCCACCGCGCGCATGGACTGCCGTACTGCCTTGAGGCGCGGCGCCATCGTCAATTCTGCGGCAGTATCGTCCATTTCTTCCGTTTGCTTCATGAGTGAGGCAACCATCGCACTCCCCCAACCCAGCATTTCCTCGGCAGCATCTATTTCAAGCATTTCCAACAGGGCCTCATTGCCGGTCAATTCCTCGATCGCGCGTTGTATGCGAGCTTCCGTGGCTGTCATATATTAAAGTATAGCCGATTTAGCCTTCCAATGTGACGAAGTCCTGCGGGTTGCCCAATGGAAATCGATCTGTGGATGACTCGATACGCTTGATCAATCCCAGAAGCACCTCCCCGGGGCCCGCCTCGACGTAGGTCTGGATTCCGTTTGTGAGCATTAACTGCACCGACTCAGTCCAACGCACGCGTGATTGCATTTGTGCCTTGATGTCGGCGCGTAATTCGTCCGCGCTGAGCAGGTGCTTCGCATGCACGTTCCCCACTACAGGAATGCCCGGCGTTTCGAACAGGCATGAGTCAACTGCCGCGTTCCATTCCGCCTGGATAGAGTCCATTAATGGCGAGTGTGCAGCAATGCTCACCTGCAAGGGCATGGCACGTTTTGCCCCTGCAGCTTTTGCGGCGACCACGGCACGCTCAAGAGCAGATCGATGCCCGGAGATCACCACCTGACCGGGACAATTATCATTTGCGACCTGAACGATCTCATCAGCCGTACTTGCCTCTGCGCAGACACGGTCCAGCGTGGGAATATCGACGCCGAGGATGGCTGCCATGCCGCCCGGGTTAAGTTCGCCCGCGCGCTTCATCAGCTCGCCGCGCCTGCGGACGAGTTTGATGCCTTCGGAAAAAGGCAACGCCCCAGATGCAGTGAGTGCCGATAATTCGCCAAGAGAATGCCCGGCCACGGTGGCAGGTCTGACGTCCGGGTAAAGATGCGAGAACGTCCTCCAGACAGCAACCGAATGGACATACAGCGCCGGCTGCGTGTTGACCGTCACATTTAATTCCTCCGCCGGGCCATTCCACATGACCTCAGAGAGGGAACAACCGAGAATGGAATCTGCTTCATCAAATGTTTCTTTGGCAGGCGGGTATTTCCCAGCCAGGTCTTTGCCCATGCCCACAGCCTGTGACCCCTGACCCGGGAATACGAACGCGGTGGCTTGTAGATTAAGTTTCATAACTGGTTCTCCACATCTTGAGGACGATTTGCCATTAAAACACAAACGAGCCGTGTTCGTCACGACCCGTTATGCATGAGCGGATAACTCAGCTCTTACTCGGCCTTTTTCTTTTCCTTCTTCACTTGCACTACTTCGCGGCCTTCGTAAAAACCGCAGTTGGCACAAACAGTGTGAGGAAGGCGCATGGATCCGCAGTTCGAACAGGTGGTCAGGTTATGAGGCACCAATGCATCGTGTGCACGACGCATATCACGGCGACCCTTTGAGTGTTTGCGCTTTGGATGTGGGGGCATTAACTATCTCCTTAATGACTTTGGTACGGGCAGGTTTCACTCCGCTCATACATATTTTTCAAATCAAGCGGGCAGATTATAGCGGCATGATGAAGGAGCGTCAAGTATGAGATTCTGGTGATTGTTATCGCAAAGTGGTAATGTCCCTTTTGTGCAAAGTTAAAATGTCCCCTTTTG
>JBDTPH010000026.1:0-17623 GCA_039932795.1 Chloroflexota bacterium | reverse complement strand
ACTCGCTGGTTTGCGTACTATTATTTTACGGCTCCCACTCGGTTGCCGTTGGTGGCGCTTAAGTAGACAGGATAGTTCTCTGTATGCAAAAGAGCGAGACCAATCGGTCTCGCTCTTTTTATTTCCTCTCCTCACCCCCTCTCTCACCTTGACTCCTCCAGGGACGGGAGAGGGGCCAGGGAGAGCTTCACAGGAGCAACAATATGGCAGTCCGTGGAATCCGTGGTGCAACCACTGTTGCAGGAGATCAACCTGAATCAATTCTGGAAGCCACGCGTGAGCTATTGGAAGCAATTCTGGATGCAAATGAAAGCATGAAACCAGAAGATGTTGGAAGCGCGTTGTTCACAGTGACAGACGACCTTGCATCCACATTTCCCGCGCAGGCCGCGCGTGAAATGGGGTGGGGGCTGGTCCCGATGCTGTGTGCCCGCGAGATTCCTGTTCCTGGCAGCCTGCCGATGGTCATCCGTGTGCTTGTCCAGTGGAATACCGAGATTCCCCAGAACGAGATCACTCATGTCTATTTGCGTGATGCGGTGAAATTACGACCCGACCTGGTAGCCGCGCAATGAGAATGTAAACACGTAAGCAGGGCTGATGTACTGATTTTCAACCTTCAAAATTCATCCTTTAGGAGCTCACAATGATCATCGTTATGAAAACCAACTATACCCCGCAACAACTTGAGGGAGTTGTTACTGCCATCAAGGCATACGGACTCACCCCTCACATTACCTACGGTGTGGAAACCGCCATCGTCGCCGCAGTCGGCGAGCTCCACATCCCTGCTCTTGATCCGTTTGAAATTCTCGATGGAGTCGAAACCGTGAAACGAATCTCCCAACCCTTCAAGCTTGGCTCGCGCCAGGTGCATCCTGAAAATTCCGTGTTCCCCATCGATGGCTTCAGCGTTGGCGGGAATGATATTGTTGTGATTGCGGGCCCCTGTGCCGTCGAGTCCCGTTCACAGATCCTTGAGACAGCCCATGCCGTCCGTGAAGCTGGAGCGAATGCATTGCGTGGCGGAGTCTTCAAGCCGCGCACGTCGCCATATGCCTTTCAGGGTCTCGGCGAAGAAGGGCTCGAGTATCTCGCTGAAGCGCGCGAACAAACGGGCATGCCCATTGTGGTTGAGATCATGTCGCAGACCCAGCTCGAACTGATGATAAAGTATGTGGATGTCTTCCAGGTGGGTGCGCGCAACATGCAAAATTTCAACCTGTTGCGTGCCCTGGGTGAAACGCGAAAAAGTGTTTTGCTCAAACGCGGCCTGAGTGCCACTATCGAGGAGCTGCTTATGTCCGCTGAGTACATTCTCGCGGGCGGCAACAAACAGGTCATGTTGTGTGAGCGCGGCATCCGTACCTTTGAGACTGCCACTCGCAACACCACCGATATCAACGCGATCCCTGTTTTGAAAAACCTGACTCACCTGCCTGTTATTCTTGACCCATCACATGCAACGGGACACGCTGATTATGTACCTGCGATTGCACGTGCCGCAATTGCTGCGGGTGCCGATGGCCTGATCATTGAAGTCCATCCTGATCCTTCGAAGGCAGTTTCGGATGGCAAGCAATCCCTCAGGCCCGAAAAATTTGCCGAGATGGTTAAACAGGTCAAAGCGATTGCCGAGGTAATGGGACGCCGTGTGGCTCCCATCAAGAAGCCTGTCAGCGCGGGATGGTAATTATGGAGGATGGCTTTACGCTGAAGCATTCAACCGTCGGGATCATCGGATTGGGACTGATGGGCGGCTCAATGGCCTTCGCGTTAAGAGGACATTGTTCACATCTGATGGGATTCGACTCGCATCCTGCCACGCTCGAGCTTGCCCTTTCCAAAAACATCGTTGACCAGGCGGCAAGCCTATCTGCTCTCGCGCTCAGGGGAGCGCCAGCGGAGACGAAGCGTATTGATCTTCTCATCCTCGCCACTCCTGTCCCAACGATCCTGGATCTCATTCAACAACTGCCGGCCCTCATACCTGATCCCTGCATCGTCATGGATCTGGGCTCCACTAAAAGTGACATTGTCCATGCCATGTCTGCCTTGCCCAAACGATTTGATCCTGTAGGCGGGCATCCCATCTGTGGGAAGGAAAAACTTGGCTTGGAGAATGCTGATTCAACTTTATATAAAAACGCTCCGTTCGTAATCACACCATCAGAGCGCACAAGCCAACGAGCCAAATCGGCTGGTCAACAAATCATTGCTGCAATCGGAGCATGTTGCCTGGAAATGACCGCTGAAGACCACGACCGCATCCTTGCATCCACCAGTCATTTGCCATTTCTTATGGCATCATCACTCTCTGGTTCCACTCCTCACGAATTTGCATCCCTCATTGGCCCTGGCTTCCGTTCCACCTCTCGTTTGGCAGGAACACCCTCCCACATGATGATGGGCATCCTGAAATCCAATAGAGACAATGTGCTCAACGCCATTCAGGCCTATCGTAAATCACTCAATGAAATTGAATGCGCACTTCAAAATGAAAATTATGTGGAACTTGAAAATCTTCTCAATCAAGCTCGTGCATCCTACCGTTCCATCACCGATGACTAATTACTGATCACTTCTTTCATGCTGACCACTTCATCCCCCCTCCAGTTAACTCCGATCGCTCATCCTCTCAGCGCCTCGGTCCGCGTGCCCGGCTCCAAGTCGCTGACCAACCGCGCTTTGCTGATCGCGGCACTTGCCAGCGGGATCACCCGTCTCACCAACGCGTTGTTCTCTGACGACTCGCGTTACCTCGCGACAGCGCTTCGAACCCTTGGCTTCGACGTTCAACTTGATGAAACTAATCGCGAAATGACCATTACAGGCTTGGGCGGAAAAATCCCAGCCAAACAAGCCGAACTCTTCATCGGCAATGCAGGGACCGCCGCACGTTTCTTATCTGCGTTTCTCACGCTCGGAAGTGGTGAATATATTCTGGATGGCGAGCCGCGTATGCGCGAACGTCCCATCCGCGATTTGGTTGATGCGCTTACTCAACTCGGCACAAAACTTGAGACAATGAACGGTTATCCTCCCGTAAAAATCTCCGCCTGTGGCCTGCCGGGCGGCAAGACGAGAATCGCGGGCAACATCTCTTCCCAGTTTCTCTCTGCCTTGTTGATGGCCGCCCCGTATGCCCGATCTCCCATCGAAGTGGAACTCGTCACGGACTTAAACTCCAAACCCTATGTAGATATGACCATTGCCATCATGAAAGACTTTGGTGTGGAAATCAAACGACAGGGCTACTCATATTTCACCATTACCCCAGCCTCCTACTTGCCAGCTACCAGGTACCAAATCGAATCCGACGCCTCGGCCGCATCCTATTTCTTTGCCGCGCCCGCCATCTGCGGCGGAACGGTGCGGGTTGAAAATATTTCGCGTACATCCAGACAAGGCGACATTGCTTTCCTTGATGTGTTGAAGCAAATGGGATGCAAAGTCATGGAAGCAAAGACTTTTATCGAAGTAACCGGCACATCTTCGTTACAAGGTGTTGATGTGGATATGCTCGATATTCCGGATACCGCCCAAACCCTTGCCGTCATCGCTCCCTTTGCATCCTCTCCAACTCGCATTCGCGGCATCGCGTCCGCCCGTGTCAAAGAGACAGACCGTGTCCATGCCACGTGCACCGAACTGGCGCGGCTCGGCGTCCGCGTGGAGGAGCATGAGGATGGCATGACCATTCATCCCGTGGAAAAGATGCAGCCCGCCGCCATCCAAACATACAACGACCATCGCATGGCAATGTCGTTTGCTCTAATCGGGCTGCGCGTCCCAGGCCTCAGCATTGAAAACCCAGCCTGCGTTTCAAAGACATTCCCCGGCTTCTTTGACGTGTTGGAAACCTTGCGATGATGCGGCTTGGTTTAATTGGATATCCGCTTGGGCATTCTCTTTCGCCGAAAATCCACACTGCTGCTTTGCACGCATGCGGATTGGACGGTGAATATTTGCTGTTTCCCATTCACCCCGGCGATAAACAAGGGCTGGGAGACTTACTCTCGCGTGTTCGTTCCGGTGAAGTCACCGGGCTCAACGTTACCATCCCGTATAAGCAGAATGTTATTGAATTCATGGATGAACTCACACCAACTGCAGCAGCCATCGGCGCCGTGAATATAATTTATATGCATGATAATAAACTTATCGGTGATAACACTGATGCTGCGGGTTTTTTACTGGACTTGAAGAAGTACCTAACCACGGAGACACGGGGGCACGGAGATTTAAATGCTCTTGTTCTTGGTGCAGGTGGCTCGGCGCGTGCGATCGTGCATGTCTTAGCGAGTGAAGGATGCAGTGTTACTATTGCGGCACGCCGCATCGAACAATCCCAGGAATTGGCAGTGAATTTTGAAAATGTCAAAGCCATTGAGTTCAACTTTACAACCTTCCAACTTTCAAACTTTCAACTCATTGTCAACACTACTCCAGTAGGCATGTTACCCAACATCGATCAATCTCCTTTGCCCGAAAATGTAACCTTACCCAGGGATATTGTTATTTATGATCTGGTCTACAATCCACCAGAGACGAAACTTGTGTGCGATGCCCGTGCCCAGGGATTGCAAGCCACAACAGGACTCGGGATGCTCATCGAGCAGGCTGCTCTCGCCTTCGAGGTCTGGACCGGTTACAAGCCTCCGCGTGACATTTTATGGAACGCGATTGAAAACTAAACACTGATTACTGATCACTGGGACACTTATCCACTGAATTCTGGAGACTGTATGCCTTTACGCTTTCTAACCGCCGGAGAATCGCACGGACCCCTGCTGACAGCCATCCTGGATGGGATGCCTGCGGGACTTTCTCTGCCCGCGTCCGTCATTGACCTTGAGCTTGCCCGCCGTCAAAAAGGCTATGGCTCAGGCGGACGGATGAAGATCGAAAGGGACACTGTGCAAATCGTTGGCGGAGTGATGGCAGGCGAAACCACAGGTGCACCGATTGCGCTTCTTGTGCAAAACGATGACCATGTCAAATGGAAGGGCAAGGCCGTTGAACCGATGACCGCGCCGCGTCCCGGCCACGCGGATCTAACAGGTGCGGTGAAATACGGCTACAAGGATTTGCGTCCAGCGCTCGAACGTGCCTCTGCACGCGAAACGACCATGCGTGTAGCGGCTGGTGCAGTATGCAAATATTTCCTCTCTGAATTCGGAATTATTGTTGGCGGATATGTCTCATCCATTGGCGAAGTGCAAACTGATTTTGGTGACATGCCCTATGAAGAGCGTTTCACTCGTGCAGAGGCATCCGATGTGCGCTGCCCGATAGAATCATCTGCAAAAAAGATGCGCGACGAGATTGAAAAAACAATCCACGGCAAAAATACGCTCGGCGGTGTTCTCGAAATCGTTGCATTGAATGTGCCTGTTGGGCTGGGAAGTTTCACACAATGGGACAAACGTCTCGAAGCCAAACTTGCGATGGCTGTCATGTCGGTGCAGGCGATCAAAGGTGTGGAAGTGGGCGACGCGTTTGAAAACGCGCGTTTGCCGGGTACCCGGGCCCACGATCCGATAACCTTGCAACATTCAAACCCTTCGACAGGCTCAGGACAACGCTTGCAACGTTCAACCAACAGGGCAGGCGGCACCGAAGGCGGAATCTCCAATGGGCAGCCGATCATCCTGCGCGCTGCGATGAAACCGATCGCCACCACGCTGACTCCCCAACAGACAGTTGACCTGGCGGCTGGAGAAGATGCGCCCACCCAATACGAACGCTCCGATTTCTGCCCGGTACCACGGGCGGTACCCATTTTAGAATCCATGGTTGCCTTTGTTCTGGCAGATGCGCTCATCGAAAAACTTGGCGGTGACTCCATGGCAGAGATGAAACCAAGATTTGAAGCTCTTCGCAAAGCGACTCTTGAAGATTTGCAAATGGATAATATCCCACATGTATTTTGGGAATAACCCAAACACTGGTTACTCAATACTGATCACTGGATACTAAGAAATGCACATCTTCCTCTACGGTCCCTCCGGGACAGGTAAATCCAGCCTCGGAAAGATCCTGGCGCAAAATCTAAACATACCGTTCATTGACCTCGACCACGTGATCGAGTCAGATGCGGGTATATCCATCCCCCAGATCATGGAACAGCAGGGCAAAGCTGCATTCCGTGACTTGGAAACTGCCGCGTTACGAAAAATCGCAGGTCACGGTTCCAGCGTGACAGACGCATCAGATTTGGTTGTCGCGCTCGGTGGCGGCGCTCTTCTTCGTGATGAGAACCGCACGTTTGCGGAAAGCAACGGGAAAGTGATCCTGCTGAAGGCTGGTTTGGAAACGTTACTTGAACGACTGCAAAATGATTCCAATGAGCGTCCCTTGCTGTCAGGCGATCTGGAAGCAAAACTTTCTGCATTGCTTGCAAATCGTCAGGAACATTACAACTCGTTCCCGTTGCAGATCCACGTGGATGGAAAGACAGCCGAACAAGTTGTATCTCAAATGCAGGTTGTTTTAGGCAGACATCACCTTTCTGCGATGGGGGAATACGATGTCATCATAGGTCAGGTTTCCAGCCTGGCAGGCTTCCCTATGAAAAATCCGATCATTGTCACCGATGAAAATGTGGCAGGATTTCATCTTGAAACGATGGAATCTGTTCTGCGGGCATCGGGTTGCGAACCAAAATCAGTGATTGTGCCCGCGGGGGAAGCGCATAAAGATCTGGGGACCATTTCTTATTTGTGGAAATCATTTCTCGACCATGGACTGGACCGCAAGAGCACGGTCATCGCCCTGGGCGGCGGCGTGATCGGTGACATGGCAGGGTTCGCCGCATCCACCTACATGCGCGGCATCAATTGGGTGGGCGTTCCGACAACACTGCTCTCGATGGTGGACGCATCCCTGGGCGGCAAGACGGGATTCGACCTGCCCGAAGGCAAGAATCTCATTGGTTCTTTTTACCCACCGAAATTCGTATTGGCTGACCCTCAACTGTTGACGACATTGCCTGAACGCGAATTGATCTCAGGCATGGCGGAAGTGGTGAAGCATGGCATCATTTCTGATCCTGAATTATTTTCAGCATGTTGGCGCGGCCCAAACTGGGTGAAAACGAATCTTGAGGAGATCGTCAGGCGGGCGATGGCAGTGAAGATAAAGGTCATCGAAGAAGATCCCTATGAACAGGGCATCCGCGCCACGTTGAACCTGGGACATACTGTGGGGCACGCAGTGGAATTGGCGAGCAGATTCGAGCTGTGCCATGGCGAAGCGATTGCGATAGGAATGGTAGCGGAAGCCAGATTTGCCGAACGGATCGGCATTGCAAACAAAGACCTGGCTGATGAAATTGCTGGTGTGTTATCCCAGTTGGGATTGCCCGTTCGAATACCAGAGCAGATGCCGCGCGCAGCCATCATCCGCGCCATGCGCGTGGACAAGAAAAAGAACGCAACCAGTATCCGCTTTGCGCTGCCAGTAGAGGTGGGCAAAGTTGACCTGGTGGACGTGACTGATCTGGAAAGTGTATTGGAATAACGACGATGGACCCATGACGATGGACCATCGTCCAGATGAGGAATCATGAAAATTCTTATTTTGCACGGACCCAATTTGAATTTACTCGGTACGCGCGAACCTGAGATTTATGGTTTGCTGACCCTTGATGATATTAACAACAAATTGGTTGAGTTGGGGAAGGAACTGGGTTCAGAAATCACCTGTTTGCAATCAAATCACGAGGGTGCACTGATCGACGCGTTGCAGGATGCGCGCACATCGGCGGATGGTGTCCTGTTCAACCCGGGCGGTTATACACATACATCCATTGCGCTGCGGGATGCGATCTCAGCCATTCACATCCCCGTCATCGAGGTACATTTGTCGAACGTGTATGCACGTGAGGAGTTCCGCCATATCTCAATGATCTCGGCGGTCTGCAAAGGCAAGATCGTGGGATTCGGCTGGCGTTCGTACCTGCTGGGACTGAGAGGCTTGATTGAAATTTCGGGTGGATGATGTTTGATGAAACGGAAGCGGGCCTTGTTTTCGTATGAAACGTAGGGCAGTCAACAGGTAAGCAAACTCCTGCCTGTTGCGTCCATACGTAAATTAACCTGCACTTTTTTCTCATTATTGTCTAATCGTAGATTCTCATGTTTGCCTGTAAGATTAATTTGGTAAAGTTCTCTCAACTATCCGTTGAATGATTGTCCCTTAGCGGTGCAATTTGTGATGAATGGATGGCCATGAACGAACCATCTTTATCAGGTAGTAACAAATTCAAGAGTCAGCTCGGGCGCCTGCGGGACCGGACACGTAGTATGATCCCATTCCTTTCAGGGGTACTGGCGGCCCTGCTTGCATTGTTCATTTACAATGCTTTTCCCGAAACCGCACAAATGACGCAGGATGATGTAGATAATGCTGTGGCAAGCGCACTGGCTTCTGCAACCCCGCGCCCGCCGTATTCGGTGCAGGTCTATCAGATCATTCAGCCTTCGCTGGTGTTGATCCAGACAGAATCTGATAATCCAGATAATGCGAACGGTGAATCGGATCGAGGCTTGGGGAGCGGCGTCATTATCAATGACCGGGGCGAGATCCTGACCAGCCTGCATGTTGTGGAGGGGGCAGGAAGTATCCTGCTCACGTTTGCAGATGGCACACAGGCCGAGGGCAAGGTGATCTCCTCCCAGCCTGAAATTGATATTGCCATGTTGAGTGCCTCGCTGCTGCCTGAGTTGTTCGTGCCTGCAACGATCGGCAACCCGGGTGCCATGCGGGTGGGGGACGATGCGTTTGTTGTTGGAAACCCCTTTGGTTTGTATAGTTCGATGAGCGCGGGAGTAATTTCGGGATTTGACCGCGTGTTCCAGCCTCCGGATACAGGACGGATCATTCGCGGATTAATCCAGGTGGATGCGGCCATCAACCCCGGCAATTCGGGGGGGCCCTTGTTGAACCGCAGCGGTCATGTGGTGGGGATTGTCACAGGTATTATCAACCCAACGGATGACAGTTTTTTTGTAGGCATTGGTTTTGCCGTGCCGATCAATGTTGCCGCGGGAGGCGGGGGCGGTCTGCCTCCCTATTAGGAATTCGAAATACATGAACGCCACGAACGAAATTATGGAAGGAGTACATCATGCTGATGAACGAAAAGACTGAGAACCGAACGCCAATGGAGAAGGTTTTATATGAAGTCAAGAAGGTGATCGTCGGGCAGGATCATCTTCTTGAGCGCATGGTTGTCGCATTGCTGGCGCGCGGCCACATCCTGGTGGAGGGCGTGCCGGGCCTTGCCAAGACAATGGCGATCAAGACCCTCGCTGAAGTGATCAGTGGGGAATTCAAACGGATCCAATTCACGCCTGACCTTGTCCCCGCGGACCTGGTGGGGACGCGTATCTACAACCAGAAGATCGGTACCTTCGACACATCGCTGGGTCCCGTGTTTACAAACCTGCTCCTGGCTGATGAAATCAACCGCGCCCCTGCCAAAGTGCAGAGCGCCTTGCTCGAAGTCATGCAGGAAAAGCAGGTCACCATTGGACGCGAGACCCATAAAGTGCCCAATCCGTTCCTTGTACTGGCGACGCAGAATCCCATTGAGACGGAAGGGACGTATGCCCTGCCCGAGGCGCAGGTGGACCGCTTCATGCTTAAGGTGCTCGTCGGTTATCCAACAACGACCGAGGAATTTGTCATCGTTGAGCGCATGACAGGCGTTTTGCCGCAAATGCAAAAGGTGCTTAGCACGGACCAGCTGCTTGATCTTCAAAAGCAGGCGGACAACGTTTATGTGGACCCGGCGCTGATGGAATATGCCGTCCGCATGGTGAGTGCCACACGTGAACCTAATAAAGTTGGCTTGAAGGAATTAAAGCCGTACATCACCTTTGGTGCAAGTCCACGCGCCTCCATCAATTTGATATTGACCGCGCGCGCTCTCGCTTTCGTGCGCGGACGCCAGTATGCCCTGCCGCAGGATGTACTCGACATGGCGTTGGATGTCATGCGACACCGCGTTGTTTTATCGTATGAGGCGCTTTCCGATAACGTGAATGGAGATGATATTCTGAATAAAATCCTCGACCGCATCCCCCTACCCGTGGTGCCCCTGCATGAGCATGCCGACATCCGAAGTAACGCCTGAGCGTGTGCTGCACCGTCTCGATTGGCAGGTCATTCGCCGCCTGGACGGTTTGTTGCAGGGCGATTATCGCTCGCTGTTCCGCGGCTTCGGCCTGGATTTCGCCGACCTGCGCGAATATCAGGCCACAGATGATATTCGCTATATAGACTGGAACGTCACCGCCCGCATGGATACGCCGTATGTCCGCGAGTATACGGAGGACCGCGAGGTCTCAGCCTGGTTCCTGCTGGACATGAGTCCCTCGGTGGATTTCGGAACGATGCAGGCCCGCGATGGAAAGCGCGCGGTGCTGATCGATTTTGTGACGGTCCTGGCGCGCCTGTTGACGCGGCACGGGAACCGCGTTGGAGCGGTTATGTTTGGGAATGGGAACCAGCAACTGATTCCCGCGCGAGGCGGGAAGATGCAGGTTCTGCGTCTCATCAACGACATGCTCAAACAGCCGCGCCAGACGCAAGCGCCATTCACGGATCTCCGTCTGGTGCTGAGGGGCGCATTGAATTCCATCAAGAAGCGTTCCCTAATCTTTGTCATTTCCGATTTCATCAGCGCGCCCGGCTGGGAGTCACCTTTGAGCCTGCTCAATCAGCACCATGAAGTGGTCGCCATCCGCTTGTGGGACCAGGCCGAGATGGAGCTTCCCGACCTGGGCATGCTGGTCATGCAGGATGCCGAGACGGGCGAACAGCTGTATGTGGATACCCATGACAGGAAATTTCGCAATCGTTTTCAATCTGCGATGCAGCAACGTGAGAGTGGATTGAAACAGTCATTCAAGCGCGCGGGCGTGGACCTGTTGTCGCTTTCCACGCAGGAGGATATGGTGCGTGCCATTGTCGGTTTTGCGGAAAAAAGAAAGCAAATGCGGAGGGTACGCTAGGTCTTATGTCATTCATCTGGTCGCAACTGCTGATACTCCTATTGTTTGTCCCGCTTCTGCTTCTGATCTATCTTCGGATGCAGAAACGCAGGCAGGATATTGCGTCACGTTTTGGGAGCCTGGGACTCGTACGCGATGCTGGCGGAAGCCGGCCCGCGGTATCCCGCCACATCCCCGCCATGATGTTCATGGGTGGCATTGCGGTCCTCGTCTTCTCGATCGCGCGTCCACAGGCGACCGTACGCCTGCCGCGCCTCGAAGGGACGGTGCTCCTCACCTTTGATGTTTCCGGGAGCATGTCGGCAGATGATCTAAAGCCAACGCGCATGGAGGCGGCAAAAGCGGCGGCGACCCAGTTCGTGAAGAACCAGCCTTCGAGCGTGTTGATTGGCGTGGTGGCCTTCAGCGATGGCGGGATCGCAGTGCAGGCTCCCACTGCCGACCGGGAAGAGACCCTGGCTACGATCGGACGGCTCGTTCCCCGCCGCGGCACTTCACTTGCAAATGGGATCCTGGTTTCCCTCAACGCAATCGCACTGAACGCGGGCGATCCCGCGATCCTGACAACAAGTGGCAGCGGAGAATCACAGGAAGCGATCGCGGCGCCACAGGGCTGGTATCCATCGGCGGTGGTCGTGCTGCTGAGCGATGGCGAAAATAACCAGGAACCCGACCCCGTTGCGGCGGCCGACCTGGCAGCAGACCTGGGTGTGCGCGTCTACACCGTTGGTATTGGCAGCACGGGGGGCTCCACGATCACCGTGGAAGGCTTCACCGTCCATTCGCAGTTGAACGAGCCGATGCTGCGTGCCATCGCAGATACGAGCGGCGGCAAATATTACAACGCCACCAATGAGGAGGAATTGTTCCAGATCTATGACGACCTGGAGCCGAAGCTGTCCATCAAGAGGCAGAACATGGAGATCACCTCCATTTTTGCGGGCATTGGCATGCTTGCTTTTTTGATCGGCGGCGCGTTCTCGCTCCTTTGGTTTGGACGTGTACCATGAATTCAACCGCAGCCCGGAAGTCTTCCTGTAAAGGAGTCGATCGATGAGTTTTCAATGGGCCGGATCATTGCTGTTGTTGGGTTTGATCCCCCTGATCGCGATCCTGTATTTCTGGCAGCTGAAACGCCACCGGCGCTTTACGGTCCGTTATTCGAGTCTGTCGCTGGTGCGTGAAGCGGCCTCCCATCAATCGCACTGGAAAAGACACCTGCCGTTTGCATTATTGCTTCTTGCAGCCACCAGTCTCGTCCTTGCACTGGCGAGACCCGTCGCCACCGTGACAGTGCCCTCGAATAAAGCCACCATCATTCTGGCAATGGACGTATCCAGGAGCATGTGCTCAAACGATATTCCGCCCAACCGTCTCGAGGCCGCCAAGAGCGCGGCACAATCCTTTATCCGTGCAAAGGTATCGGGCAGGCAGATCGGCATTGTTGCGTTTGCAGGCTTTGCCGAACTGATCCAGCCCTCCACAGATAATGTCCAGATGCTGGACTCGGCCATCGAAAGCCTGGCTCCCGCGCGCAGGACGGCTATCGGAAGTGCGATCCTGCGCTCCATTGATGCGATCGCCGAGGTGGATGGCGATGTCGAGCCCAGCGAGATCAGTCAGGCTAGTGACCCGTTGCAAGCTTCTGCTCCGGAAGATGGGTATGTCCCGCACATTATTGTGCTGCTGACAGATGGTGCAAGCAACGCGGGTCCATTCCCGTTGACCGCAGCGCAGCAGGCTTTTGAACGAGGCATTCGCGTATACACCATTGGCTTTGGCACCGCAAACAATAGCTCCGTCATGGATTGCGGCGATCAGGACAATGATGCGTTTGGAGGCGGAGGCTTTGGCCAGCAGTTCGGACAGGGCGGTGGCGGCGGCTTCCGCAGGGAAATCGATGAAGTGACCCTCAGGGAGATTGCCGATCAAACAGGCGGAGCCTATTATGCTGCATCGAGCGCAAACGAGCTTGAAGATGTGTTCCAAAACCTTCCCACCTATGTGATCACCACGCGTCAGACCATTGAGGTGAGCGCATTCTTTACCGCCATCGCGGCCCTCCTGGGGATCATCGCCATGCTCCTTTCCTTGTGGTGGCATCCGTTGTCGTAGATTAGGCAATTATCAAATCGAAATTATGTCACTCTGAGCGTAGCGAAGAGTCTCGATCGTGAAAGTACGCTCCCTCACATGGTCCCGAACTCTCCTTCGGGAGAGTGACATGTGTAAACCATACCTAAAAGGAAAAGCTTGCAGCGGGACAGTCATGTCCCGCTGTGTTTTCGTAACTGTCTTGACAGATAGGATCACCTAATAGTCTGGTAACATATTGCCTTTTCATCGGGGAAATTAAACTCCGATCCCAGGCGTCAAGAGCAGGAAACCTAATGCAAGGAGAGGATTACATGATCGAACCCAAAGTGACCATCTATGGCGCGTATTGGTGCCCCGACTGCCGCCGTTCCAAGAAATTCCTTGGCGAACAATTTGTCCCGTATCGCTGGGTGGATATCGAACAGGATAAGGACGGCGAAAGGTATGTGCTGCAGCGAAACGATGGCAGGCGCATTATTCCGATGATCGTTTTCGAAGATGAAACCTTTTTAGTCGAGCCCACGAATGCCCAACTTGCGAAAAAACTGGGACTAAATACCGAAGCGCAAAAGACCTATTATGACCTGATCATCATTGGCGGTGGACCCGCGGGATTGACAACGGGCATCTACGCTTCCCGCGAAGGCCTGGATGTGCTCCTGATCGAGCGCTCCGGCCTTGGCGGACAGGCCAGCGTCACCGTCGACCTCGATAACTTTCCTGGTTTCCCCGAAGGCATTAGTGGACAGGAGTTCTCCGAGCGCGTGGCCCAGCAGGCACGGAAATTCAACGTTGAAATCCTGCAGGCCGTTGACGTGGAAAAACTCCTGATGGAGGATGGCTATCACGAGGTCTATGCGTCGGATGGCAGACACTATCATTCCAGGGCAATCCTGGTCGCCACAGGCGCATCGTACAGGCGGCTCGAGATTCCCGGCGAAGAGGATTTCATTGGCGCGGGCCTCCACTTCTGTGCGACCTGTGATGGTCCATTTTATAAGGGCGCGCAGGAAATCGTTGTGGTGGGCGGCGGCAATTCCGCAGTGGAGGAGGGGCTGCACCTTACCAACTTTGCAGAGAAGGTCATATTACTTGTGCGCGCTGACCGTCTCACAGCGAGCCGGTTTGCAGTGGAGAAAGTCAATCAGCCGAACTCGCGCGTCGAAATACGATATAACACGGTGGTGGATTCGCTCGAAGGCCAGGACTCAAAGCTGAAGACAGTGAAGATACGCAATACGCTGACAGGTGAAACCGGTGAACTGCAGCCCGCCGCGGCCTTTATTTTTATAGGTCAGCTGCCAAATGCCGACTTCCTCAAGGGATATGCAGAACTGGATCCATATGGGTTTGTGATGACAGGCCATGACATCGCTCATGGGCGAGATATCATGGAGCCGCTCCCATTTGAGACCAGTATTCCAGGAATTTTCGCGGCAGGCGATGTGCGGCATGGAAGCACCAAGCAGGTTGCCTCGGCGGTAGGGGAAGGCGCAGCGGCCTCCATCTCCATACGCGAGTTTTTCAGGCGGAGTGAGTAATGGCACTCTGTAGAACGCCAGGCATAAATTTATAAATTGGAGTTCGAAACCGTTTTATCATTTGGGAGCAATCGTTCATGATCTCAACTGATCGAACTGTTACAGTCATCGGCGCGGGACTGGCCGGGCTTGCTGCCGCGGTTGACCTGCATCGTGCGGGGTGGAAGGTGACTGTGCTGGAGGCGCGTCCACGCGTGGGTGGACGCGTGTACAGCATCCGCAGTTTTTCGAATGGGTTGGTGGCAGAGGCTGGCGGTGAGTTTATCGAAGACACTCACACGCGTATGCTTGCGTTTGCAAAAGAGTTCAACCTGAAGTTGGGACGCGTCGGGAGCTGGCAGGGACAGGAAGGTGACTGGGGCTCATTCGATGGAAGATCGGGTCGGTTATCTGATGTCAATGTTTGGGGGACAAACCTGCACGAGGAGATCCATGTCGTCTGGTGGGCGCTGTCTGAGTTGGGGAAACTCGTCCCGGACCCGAACCAACCTCAGGCGTCGCCGCATGCATCCCGCCTCGATCAGCAGTCCGCGTTCGATTGGATCAGCGCGCTGGATGCGCATCCACTTGCCAGGAATCATTTCATCCAGCATATCCGCGCCGAGTACACAACCGAGCCGAATCGATTTTCCCTGCTCGATCTTGCACGCAACTCGGCCATGTATACCATGACTCAAAGACGCAACGAAAATTTTCGCGTGATCGGTGGCAACGATTTGATCCCACGCACGCTCGCGGATACGCTGCCGGATGTGCGTCGGAGCGCGGTGGTGACATCCATCCGCCTCCTGCCCGACGAAGTGGCGGTGACCGTTAAACAAAATGATTCACATCAAACGCTTCATTCCGCTTTTGCCATCCTGGCTGTCCCACTCACGACTGCGCGGCGCATCGACTTTCATTCATCCCTGCCTCCTGCACACCAGAAAATGCTGGAGGAAGTTTCGTACGGTGCGGTGACCAAGGTGTTGATCCAGTATCGAAAACGCTTTTGGAATGACCAAGGCTGGAACGGACGGCTTGCAACGGACGCGCCCATTGTATATACCTGGCATGCGACGAGTCATGTGGAGAGCGAAGATGGGATCATCACAGTGTATAGCGGCGGAGAGCCCGCCGTGAAACTTGCCGCGCTGTCTGATGAGGAACGAATTCGAGTGGCTGTGGATGAGATCGAAAAACTATTCCCGCGATCCTCCGACCTGATCGAGCATACTGCGACAGTTGCATGGCCGAATGAAGAGTTTACACGCGGTTCCTACATGGCGCTTGCGCCCGGCGAAGTGACCGCTCACTGGCAGTCTTTGATGACGCCCGCAGGTCGTTTGTTCTTTGCAGGTGAACACGCCACCGCGATTCAGGGCTATATGGAAGGCGCAGTGGAGAGTGGCCAGCGGGCCGCGCGCATGATCCTTGCATCGTAAAAGATGCAAATCACATCGTTGGAGGTGTGGACGAAGGCCAGGATTCAAGTTAATATCGGGGTTTTGTATTACTTATGTCATTGCGAGGAACGAAGCAATCTTCCCGCTTATGCAAGCGATAACATACATGAATACAGGAGATTGCCTCGCCTATGGCTCGCAACGACATCCATAAAGAAGAGAGAGGCAATGAGCGAACCATACAAAAACTTTTGGGCCGGAGTTCGTGCAGAATTCCCGCTTCTCGTTGGAGTTTTCCCTTTCGGTTTGATCTATGGCGCGCTTGCGCTCAACAGCGGTCTTTCCACTTCTGCGGCGCAGATGATGTCGTCCATTGTGTTTGCGGGGGCCTCGCAATTTATCGCGGCGCAGCTCCTTCATGAGTCGGCGCCCGGGTTGGTGATCGTCATGACCATCGCGGTGGTGAACCTGCGGCACATGCTGTATTCTGCTTCGCTCGCGCCGTACGTGGCATCGCTGTCCACGCGCTGGAAAGTCCTGTTGAGCTATCTCCTGACGGATGAAGCCTACGCCCCCAGTGTGCTCCACTATGAAAAGGAAGGTGTGACCCCCTATGGACATTGGTTTTTTCTGGGCGCGGGGTTTGCCTTATGGTTCATCTGGCAGGTGAGTACTGCCCTGGGTATTTTCCTGGGCTCGGCCATCCCCGAATCATGGTCACTTGACTTTGCCCTGCCGTTGACATTCATCGCCATGGTTGTGCCTGTGTTGAAGGACCGGCCTGCCATTGCCGCGTCATTGTCGGCTGGGGCTGTTGCGCTGCTTGCATTTTCACTCCCCTATCGGTCTGGCTTGATACTGGCGGCACTTGCTGGCATTGCGGTTGGAACATTCCTGGAGGAAAGAAAATCCCCAGGAGGGACGCTGCCCCCAAAGGGAATTTTATGAAGGTCTGGATCGTGATGTTGTTGGGCGGTCTGGTCACATGCGGGACCCGCTTCTCATTCATTTACCTGTTCGGCAAATTCAATATCCCCGAAAAAATGCGGAAGGCATTACATTACGTCCCGCCGGCTGTGTTATCTGCGATCTTCTTCCCTGAATTATTTCTGCATGATGGCGCGCTGGATCTCTCGTTTGGGAATTTTCGCCTGCTGGCAGGGCTGGTCGCGGTGCTGGTGGCGTGGTGGAGCAAAAACACATTGTTCACGCTCATTGCGGGCATGACCACCCTGCTTCTGTTGCAATTCTTTTTCTAATGGGATACAGTGCGCGGCGTCTCAGATGACGATCCCTACACAAAGACAGTAGCCACCTGGTCCCTGCCATCGTGTCTGGCCAGCCGTACGGCTTCCATTGTTTTCGCGATCAACATCTCGATCTCTGTTGCAGCAGTGATGTGTACGGATGAGGCGATGCCCGCGCTCAGTTTTAAATCCACCTGGGTTCCATCCAGGAGCGAAATATCGGTATTGAGAATGCTTTTGAGGATTCTGTCCGTGATCCGCTCCGCGTCGTGTGCGATCACACCCGGCAGGATGACCAGGAATGTATCGTCTTCATAGCGGCCCACGCC
>JBDTPH010000025.1:0-17965 GCA_039932795.1 Chloroflexota bacterium | reverse complement strand
GGCGTATGCGCGCGGAAACGATATCGAAGATGCTGCGCTCGCCCGCGCCAAATCGAATGGGTATGAAAATATATCCGGTGACACATCAACCGTCGTGACGGTCGCGGTCACGGATGTGCCGGAGGATGAATACTGCCCGGGTGATGCAACGGGTAAGGACATTACTGTCACTATTGTCTCCTACCTCGACACCACCTTCGCCAAGGTGCTCGGGAGAAACACAATCGAGAGTGGAGCAACCGCCACCTCACGTGCCTGCGGATATACATTAGAGGCAATGTTTAATGGCGATGCCATCGTCGGGCTCAAGCCTGATACGGTCGGCGGTTGTGCTGTTGACACCGGCAACAGCAATTCCAAAGATTGGACTACCAGAGGAGGAGGCATTTTTTCCAACAGTTGTTTGGAACACCCCAATGGGACACTGACGATCCCGAACAATAAATGCATTACGACCGTTGGAAATGCAAACACGAGTGGCGGTGGAACTCATAACTGCGTGCAGGAAAACCTGGGCGTGAGCGTTGCCTACGAGTACCCGGCAGATATTACGCCGCTGATGCCGCCAGATCCCTGTACCGGAGCCATTACTGGCGGTAAGTATTCCGGCGGGGGTAAAGTTCCTACAGGCGGGCAAACCACCTTCGAGAATGGCGTTTATTGTATTTCCGACTTTTCGACGTTGAACGCTCACATCGAGCTCAACAATGCCACACTGTATGTTACCGATACGAGTTTTAGTACGAGATTTAATGGTGGCGGAAATACCGGCTTTTTCGGCAAAGCTACCAGAGGCGGAACATATGCAGGCAGTGACGTGTACGCAGGCTATTACATGGTTATCAAAATGCTCAGCAAGGCTGCTGCAGACAGTTGCGCTCAGTACTTTGATTTCAGAGGAAACGGCAATCTGCAAATGGTGGGCACCATCCTTGCCCCATCCACCTGCCTGGATTATAGAGGTAATTCCACCGGATACAGTACACATAGTCAGATGATCTTCTATGAATTCACTTCAAACGGGAATGCATCTATTGATGTTACATTTCAAGAAGATGAAAATCACCAAATCCCCTACAGCCCCAGTATTTCACTTTTGGAATAACAGAAAATCATCTTAAACAAAAAGCGGCGCTTTGTCAGCGCTGCTTTTTGTTTTAAACAGCTCGAGCCGCTATTAGTCAGACGTTTCCTGCCGTAAACGCCAAAACGACCACTGGCAGATCGCAAAATCAAGCTTGCAGGATTTATGAGGTCAACCTAGTACTTAAGGGTAGTAAAATTGTAACGCTATGTTAATGTAAGATGAATAAAATAGAGGAAGGTCCTAAGTATTTTTCTAGGAAGGTAAGGAGTGTAACATGAGACCAAAAGCACAGGAACGGGGCCAGGCACTGGTCATTATTGCGTTAGCCGCGGTGGGCTTATTTGGCTTCAGTGCGCTTGCGATCGATGGCAGCAGGGTGTTTTCCGACCGACGTCATGCACAAAATACTGCGGATACTTCCGCCCTTGCGGCCGCCCTGGCAAGAATACGGGCATCGAGTAATCCAGATACGGCTGCTGTCAACACAGCTACCGTGGCTGCGGGTCTGGATCGTGCTGCCAGCAATGGTTATGCCAATGATGCAGATAGCACCGTTGAGGTTCATCTGTGCAGTGAGGCAAATCTTACGCCTCCCTGTGAGGGCCTGCCAGGCGGAGCCGTTCCATCTGAATATATTCAAGTCAAAATTGAGTCAACCATCCCAACCACGTTTGCGCGGGTCCTCGGTCGGACACACGTCACCAGTGTACTCACAGCTATTGCGCGCGCAAAGTCCGGACTTCCTTCACCTCTGCTCAACGGTGCTGCATTAGCAGCCCTTAAGCCTGACGGGGATTCGACAATAGGAGGAAATGGTGTTGTATATCTGGATGTGAATAACAGCGGCGTGTTTAACAATTCACGGGATAACTGTGGCACAAAGATAAATGGCGCATCCGGCAGCTATACGGTGGATACTGCATTCGAATTTGTAAGTGGTACATACTGTAGTGGCGCCGGAAACAACCAGCTTAACCCTGTCCAAAAGACTAGCGCGGTGCCTTACCCACCCATAATCAACCTTCCGACCCCCTCCATCACCTGTTCTGGCAATGGTTCCCGAAGTTTTGACGCAACCACAAATACATATACATATTCTCCGGGTAATTATCCAAGCGGAGATAACTTGAACCATACAGGAGATATTCACTTTAACCCGGGCAATTATTGTTTCGGAGGGAACGTCAAGCTTGGTGGTACTGCCGACATCATAGCCAATGATGTCAGGTTCCTGATCACGAACGGCGAATTCACAACCGGTGGGACCAGTTCACTTACATGCAATGACATGCTGGTTCATATCAACGGTGGAACCGGAATGCGCTTCAATGGAAATAGCACGGTCTACTGTAATAATGTTACTTTCTTTGCCTCCACGGGAAGTATAAGCTGGCTGGGCAACGTGGGTATCAGGTTGTTTGCACCTACTGGCGGAGATTATAAAAACGTCCTGATCTATATGCCATACGGGAATAGTTCTGAGCTTAAGATTACCGGAAATTCAAGCAATGAGTTAACAGGTTCGATTATCGCGGTCTCTTCAGATATTAAGATCAGTGGCAATAGTGGGACGACTGGGCTGCGTAGCCAGATCATCGGCTATACTGTAGATCTTGCGGGTTCCAGCAATACCATTATCAACTATGTTCCCGGCGAACAATATGCGCAGGTGGACCCGAGCGGTATACAGTTAACCAAATAAAAACAATCAGGAGACCGGGCCATTCAAGCCCGGTCTCACACAAATAAATATTGGTTTAATGCAATTTGACTTTGGCAAGTCAAAATTGTATAATTTAGGGTAAGCACATTTTTTTAATTGTTCTGAGGTTTAAGAAGGAGGATCTATGTTAGGAAAAGCAAGAACTTCTCTTATTGCATTGACAATCATCGCAGTTTTAGTTTTTAGTGCAGTTGGTCCGACCGTTGTATATGCTGATGGGGGAACACCCACAGACACACCACCGCAAACAGAGACAAGCAACGATTGTACTTCCGATGGGACATCTGAATGTCCTGCGGATGCTGCTGCCACGCAGGCACCTGTCACGTCTGATGGCTCCGCTGAAGGAGTAGCACAGGCAACTCCGGTTCCCACTGGCGACGCCGAAGCAGCCGGTGATGGAACTGTGGAAGCTGTAGCTCCAGCACCGACCGAGGAAGCTGCTCCCGCTACTCAGGAAACAACTGCCCCTCCAGCAGAAGCTGTTCCCGCTTCAGATTCAACCGTCCTGGACCAGGTTCCTGAGAATACGACGGTCACGGTTCTGAATGCTGAGGGAGAGTCACAGCCACTGGCAACACAGGATGCAGCAGATGCAATTGCCGAGAGCGATCCGATCTGGTGCCCTCAAGGACAGACTCCAACTCCGGGCGCAAATGGCTGTACAGCCTCGTACACCAGCTTTACCGATTTGCTGAATTTCCTATCGGGCAATACAGCTTATCAGGGGGCTGGCACCATCTACGTCCAGCAGGGCGCATATAACGGTGGCGAATCCAGTATAGACCTGAACTCCAGCTCTTATGACTTAAGCAACATTAACAGCTCTGATCTAACCATCACTGGCGGTTGGAATACTTCAAACAATACCATTGATCCTGCGGCGACAAGTAATTTCACTGTCCCTATTTTCATCGGGACAAGCTCCAATCCCTGGGGTGGCTCGCTTACGGTCAATAACATTAGTATCAACAATACCAGTGCAACAGGTATCACGCTCTTCTCGGAAACTGACATCAATCTAACGAATGTTACCGTTAAGAATTCTGCAAATGGATCTGGAGCCGAACTTACTGCGGGCGGCAACGTGACCATCGAGAGCTCAGAATTCGTCCGTAACACGGTCTCAGCAGCTACGATCAGATCTAGGGGAAGTGTAGCCATTTCCAACAGCAGTTTCAGTAATCGTGAAACGGGGATGGCGCGACGTCAAATCACGGGCCTGGACATTGTGAGTGATGGCTCCGTCTCCCTGTTCAACGTAATGGCGACTGGCAACCGTGAGGTGGGCGCGAATATCAACTCCGGTGGTCGGGTTACGATTGTTAACAGTGTCTTCTCCGGGACTAAAACTCTCAATAGTGGAGAATTCCTGGGGTATGGCTTGCAGGTTGTAACACCCGATATCATCGATCTTGATACTGTGACCGCAAACGATAACTTCCTATGGGGCGCGTTACTGAATGCCGGCGGAGATGTCAATATCTCAAACAGCATCTTCAATGCAAATACTACAGAATCACCCGGGTTCATCGATGATACCGGTTTGCTCGTCACCAGTGGCGGAAATGTTTCCATAAACAACAGCCAGGCCAATGACAACCGCCTCATTGGAGCGACGATCAATGCAACCGGAGACGTGGCAGTCAACAATAGTTCCTTCTCAAACAACAATGGTGTAATCCTTTCCAGCGGTGGAACTCCTACATTCCATGGCTATGGTTTGCAGGTTGTTACTCTGGGCAACATCTTCATCAATGCAGTTACGGCATCCAACAATACCCTTTTCGGAGCTCATTTGGATGGTGGTTTGGACGTGATCGTCTCCGAAAGTAACTTTAGCAACCAGACTTCCGGTTCCACCACCGATCAGACAGGCCGAGGCCTGGAAGTGATCAGTGATGGAAATGTTTTCCTGGACACCGTAACGCTGGATGGTAATCAAACATTTGGCGGAGATGTTCAGGCAGCCGGCGATGTCTTCCTCGATAATGTCACCGTAACCAATAATGGTCAGAATGGCCTGACTGTGACAGCCAACTGTGCAACCGTCTATCTTATCAACGGGAATTACTCAAATAATGGCCAGTATGGGCTGCGTGTTATCAACGCCATGCTTAATCAGAGTGGCTCCCCCCTATTTGCAGGGAATGGCACTGGTGACATCTTCCATACTCCACCAGGAACATGCAACACTGTGAGTCCCGTACCCAATACCCCCACTACGGGATCACCTGAGACCAGCACACCAGGCTCTTCGCCCGTAATCCCTGTGACCTCACAGCAGGCAACAAACAACTCGATCTCTGGCGGTGCATCCTTGAACACGGATACATCAGACAATCAGGTCACTCTTAATAGTTTCCTGGCAAACACCAGAACCACAAACGGCGGAATTCGCGTCAGCATCTTTACAGGAAAATACATGTATGTCCATACCATTCATGGGATGCATATCATTGCGTTTGATCATGGCTCCCTGGATGGCCTTGCAATGGTTGCAACACACTAGGTGTGCTGTAATCGGAAGGACGAATTAGCGAGAGACTTCAACCTGATTGTCGAATAAGTCCTTCCTATCTCTGCTACAATTGAGGAACGGTGATGAGCCGTTCCTCAATTTATTAAAGGGAAATAGATCATGAAAAAAGATACCCTGCTTATCATCTGCGCCCTTGCTTTGCCAATTGTTTTGGCTGGCTGTGGAACCACTCCACCAACACCACAAGCGCTTGCAGCCACATCGACAAAGGAAGTGGAGCCAGCGCTGCCCACCGCGTCAGCAACACCCGATCCGTGTTCATCTGCACTGATCCAGGCGGAGGTTCAGAGACTCCACAGCCATATGCGAGAGTTTGATGATGCAGCCCTGCTGGCATCCAATATGCCGCGCGAGGAGCTGAGCGGCTCAATTGCTGAACTACAGAGGATTCGACGCGACGCTGAAGATGAACCGATCCCTGCCTGCCTGACCGCTATGAAAACATATCAAGTTGAGCACATGAATTCAGTGATAAACACCCTGGTCGCATTTATGGGAGGGGCTGACCAGCAGAGCCTTGACGAGGGCATTGCGCTTGCCCGTGAACAGCACGATCAATATACTCTGGAACTGGCCCGTGTGCTTGGGCTCACCGTTGTCCCGGCTGACACCGCTGGCGCCCCGTCAGAAACCCCCACTCCATAATCATTTGTAACCTTCCATCGAGGGAAAGATCCATGCGCCCAGACTGGGACTCTTATTTCATGAAGATCGCGTATGCCGTTTCTGAACGCAGCACCTGTGACCGCGCCCTGGTCGGCAGCGTGCTTGTGCTTGAGAAACGCATCCTCACCACGGGATTCAACGGCTCGCCTGCCGGACAGGATCACTGTGATGAGATCGGTCACCTGATGGTGGATGGGCATTGCGTACGCACCATCCATGCCGAAACCAATGCAATCATTCAGGCCGCATTGCATGGCATCTCAACCAAAGGCGCAGCGTGCTATGTAACCCATCTTCCGTGTATCAACTGCACAAAGGTACTGATCAACGCCGGCATTTCACGCATCGTGTACAACGTCGCCTACCGCGTGGATGAGAATGCTGTCAATTTCCTGAAAGCCGCGCAGATCGAAGTTTCGCAGCAGGAATTTGTCGCCGCGTCATAAAAACACATTTGCATTAACGCAGGAAGCCGCGTGTTCAACGCGGCTTCCTTATATATAATGCCCCCGGTCACAAATTGCGCTTCCCGCAGAGTAAAAAGGCGCAATTTGTGACCGTGAAGGGTATATAAGGCTTGCTTATTCGCTGGGAACCATGATCCACATGAGGAAGTAGATCAGCAAGCCTGGCACGCCTCCCGGGACGAAGGCAAGGATCATTCCCAGGCGGAACCAAAATGCGCTGATCCCAAAGAATTCACCCAGCCCACCACAGACGCCTGCAATCATGCGGTTCCGGCGTGAACGACGCAGAGCGGGTCTTTTTTGTGTTGTCATTTTATAAATCTCCTATCGATTATTGTTCTCAATAGTAAATACGCAGGGAATTACTAAAAGTTGCATGAACACGCTCACGCGTTGCGCACATATTGGTCGAACCAGGCCAGCATTCGCTGCCAGGCATCCTGCGCGGATTCTGCATGATAGCGTGACCCGCTGTCGTTATGAAAGGCGTGGTCTGCGTCGGGATAAATTAAGTCCAAATTTAGCCAGTGATGCGAAAAAAGTCAAGACATTCGATAAATGACGGTTAAAATATGGTAATGATCTATTCCAACTCTCCCAGTAAACAAGCCTTCGATTCAATCAAGGATGTGAGCAACATTCCCTTCTGGCTGGACGATCCGAACCGGCCTGAGCCTGAACCTGAACTCGCTACGACTATTTCGACAGACCTGCTCATCATTGGGGCAGGGTTCACAGGCTTATGGACAGCTCTGCTCGCAAAGGAGGAAAATCCTCAACGGGAAGTTGTGATCCTCGAAGCATCTGAGGCTGCCACAGGTGCCAGCGGGCGTAACGGCGGCTTCATGGATGCATCCATCACTCACGGACTCAAAAATGGCTTAACCCGCTGGCCCCGGGAGTTCCCAACTTTGCTCGCGCTGGGAGTCTCAAACCTCGACGAAATCGAATCAACCATTCAACGCCTTGGCATCGATTGTGACTTCGTGCGCAGCGGTGATGTGAGCATGGCATCAGAGCCCTATCAGGTGGAAGAGCTGAAAGCCGAAATGGAAATCAGTGCGCGACATAACATCAAATCTGAATTCCATGACAGCCAAAAGGTTCAGGAGATCGTAAGATCACCCATGTTCATCGCGGGATTGAATCATCCAGATCATGCAGCGCTGGTCAACCCTGCCCGGCTTGCATGGGGATTAAGAAAGGCCTGTCTCGATGCAGGGATAAGACTCCATGAACATTCCGCTGTCACCAAACTTGAAGAGACAAACGATCACGTCAGCGCGCATACACCCAATGGACGAGTCCGCGCTGCACGCGTTGCGCTGGCGACCAACGCGTTTCCTCCCCTGCTCAAGCGGCTTTCCGATTATGTTGTACCGGTTTATGATTATGTTTTGATGACTGAACCTCTCGCCCCTGCGCAACGCAAATCGATTGGATGGTACGGGCGTGAGGGCATCAGCGATGCAAGCAGGCAATTTCACTACACACGTACCACTGCAGATGGGCGCATTCTTTGGGGGGGATATGACGCAATATATTACTGGAACAATGGGTTTGGTCCTCATCTGGAAAACGACCCCACTTCATTTGCACGCCTGGCAGGTCACTTCTTCCAGGCATTTCCCCAACTGGAGGGTCTTCGTTTCACTCACGCCTGGGGCGGAGCCATTGACACCTGCTCGCGCTTCAGTCCGTTTTGGGGAACGGCTCACCACGGAAAGACCGCCTACAGCATGGGATACACGGGGCTCGGTGTTGGCGCGTCACGATTCGGTGCGCGGGTCATGCTCGATATTCTGGACGACAAAAAAACGGAACGAACAGCGCTTGAAATGGTTCGTACCCAACCCACCCGCTTCCCACCCGAGCCTCTCCGCTCGATCGGCATCCATTTGACGCGCTGGTCCATCGATCGGGCAGACCGCAACCAGGGCCGTGAAAATCTCTGGCTGCGGGCGATGGCCTGGCTTGGCCTGGGGTTCGATAGCTGATGGAATACTATTGCGAGCCCAAGAGACCGTTTCTTAAATCACCACAACCCCGCAGTAAGTGCGGGGCAAAGGACACAACACCTGCCCCGGCGGGTCGGTGCCGGGGAGAGCACAAAGGTTTGACGTTTGATGGCGAAAATTCGTGTAAATCCGTGAAATTCGTGGCTGAGCATGGTTTGAAAGGCGTTGTAACATGGCTTCAAACCCCTAAGAAACACTCTCTAGGCGACATTACCTCAACAAAAACACGCAGGATGTGCTTCCATCTGTTCCGATTTTGAACATTTGCGTTGCTGCGTCCCCCATCAATTGATCGAGCAGAGCCTCATCCATCTGGCAGAGTTCAGGGTGCCTGCCAATAAGTTTCGCATATGGGCAGTGACCGAAAATCAGACGCGGCCCCTGTGGACCCGCCTCCCAACGCGCGTGATAATTCATCTGATTCATTTTTTCGACGGTCAGATTCAGCCGCCTTGCAATGGGATGGCCCGCAAAACTGGATTCCCCTGCGAGACGCTTCGCCAGTGCTTCCATTCGGACCACTTCGTCTGCGCTCGGTGCAGGCTTTGTAGCTGCTTCCATCAACAGGGCATCCGCCAACATTGACAGGTTATCGCCTAGCGCGGCCTGAGGCAGTGAATAGACTTTCTCGGGCCTGCCACGTCCTTCCCGCCCGCGCACAAACGATATCTCAAGTCGCCCATCGGCGGTCATTACACGCAAGTGATGCCGCACTGTTGCGGCGGACATCTTCAGCCCGCGCGCGATCTCCCGAGCTGATCCAGTACGCGTTTTCGTCAAATAAGTGAGGACTTTCTGTCGGGCGGTGATCATCATCTTCTACGGTTGCTGTATACTATCTGTCACACCAAATAGGGTGATTATACTCACGTTTCTTAATTACGTATAAGTATCTTTACATAATTTATTGACTTTGATACTCCCAATGCTATAATTTCGGCTTGTGATGTTTAACACTTCGTATCTTTACAAATAGGTCAGCGGAGCAGTGTAGCGATGGAATTTCAGAATTACATCAACGGCAAGTGGGTCAAAGGGCAGAGCACCTTCCAGACGATCAACCCTGCAACTGAAGAATTGCTGGCAGAGATCGCCCAGGCTGAAATCGCTGATGTGGATGCGGCAGTGCATGCCGCCACGGAAGCCTTCAAGTCATGGAGGCTGGTCCCTGCCCCACTGCGTGGCGAAATGCTCTTCAAAGTGGGCGACATCCTAAAACAGAAAAAGGAAGAACTTGCCCGGTTGCTCACGCGCGACATGGGCAAGGTGATCGCAGAAGCGCGCGGCGATGTGCAGGAAGCCATAGACATGGCGTACTTCATGGGCGGCGAGGGACGGCGGCTGCTTGGGTATACCGCCCCCGTTGAAATGCCTAATAAGTTCGGCATGGCGGTTCGCGATCCATCGGGCGTAGTGGGCCTGATCACACCCTGGAATTTTCCCATCGCTGTTCCATCGTGGAAGATCTTCCCAGCGCTGGTGGCAGGCAATACGGTCATCTGGAAGCCATCGCCTGAGACTCCTGCCATTTCGGCGGCGTTCGTAAAGGTGTTCGAGGAAGCAGGCTTGCCCGCGGGAGTGTTCAATCTGCTGCTCGCCCCAGGCGCGGATGTGGCCAGGGCCCTCGTCAATCACCCGGGTGTGCGCGTGCTTTCCTTTACCGGTTCCACGACCACAGGACGCGCCATCGCTGAATCGGCTGCACGTTTAAATAAGAAAGTCTCGCTCGAAATGGGCGGCAAGAATGCCATCATCGTCATGGACGACGCAGATATTGACCTTGTCACCGATGCCACCCTGTGGGCTGCCTTTGGCACAAGTGGACAGCGCTGCACGGCCGCAAGCCGCTTGATCGTGCATAAGGGAATTGCACGTAAGGTCACAGAGTCACTGGCTGAAAGAACAAAGAAGTTAAGGCTCGGCGATGGACTGGATTCAAATGTTGACGTGGGGCCCGTCATTAACAAAGCTGCGCTCGATCGAATCCACAACTATGTGCAGATCGGACAGAAGGAAGGCGCCCGCGTGCTGGCTGGCGCGTCGGTGGCAGATGTAAACGGGAAAGGCTTTTTCTACACGCCTACATTGTTTGACCGGGTCAAGCCAGGGTCCACGTTGGAAGCGGAAGAGATCTTTGGCCCAGTGCTTTCGATCATCGAAGTTGGGTCACTGGAAGAGGCGATCGAAGTTAATAATCGATCCCAGTATGGCTTATCCACTTCGATCTTTACACAGGATGTGAACCGGGCCTTCACCGCCATGCGCGATATCTTTAGTGGATTGGTGTATATCAATCACGGTACTACGGGCGCAGAGATCCAGTTCCCATTTGGCGGCGTACGCGGCACAGGCAACGGACACCGCGAAGCCGGGCAGGCTGCACTCGAAGTGTTCACCGAATGGAAATCCATTTACGTGGATTATTCAGGAAAGCTGCAGCGCGCTCAGATCGATAACAGAGACCTGGAACAATGATATTGACCTGGGAGGCATCCTACGCAATCGCGTTGGAGTTGCGCAGGCAATATCCAGAAGTAAACATCGAAGAGGTGTCATTGCAGCAGATTTACGACTGGACAGTAGGACTATCGGAATTCGAGGATGATCCGTTGCTCGCAAACGATGACATCCTATATGCAATCTATCAAGATTGGTTTGAGGAGTACATCAATGGACAATGAAAAGTTAAGTTTGCCCCAATACGACATTCCGGATGATATTCAGAATGCCGTAGCCATTACAACGCTCGACCGCCTCTACAACTGGGGCCGGCGTTCATCAGTGTGGCCGCTCATGTTCGGTCTGGCCTGTTGCGCCATCGAGATGATCGCGGCACAGGCATCCCGCTACGACATGGCTCGCTTCGGTATGGAAGTCATGCGCCCGACCCCGCGCCAGGCAGATCTGATGCTGGTTTCCGGGACGGTCACGAAAAAGATGGTCCCAGCCCTGGTGCGCCTGTACAACCAGATGCCCGAGCCAAAATATGTTGTTGCGATGGGTGCGTGCGCTTCAGGCGGTGGTCCGTTCAAAGAGGGCTATAACGTCGTCGCAGGCATCGACAAGTTCCTGCCCGTGGATGTCTACATCCCTGGCTGCCCTCCCACCCCGCAGGCCTTGATCGCAGGCATGATCAAACTGCAGGAAAAGATCGACAAGCAAAGCATTGGAAAAGTCTCCTGGTACAACAAAAAGTCAAAGGAAGACAGCAATTACGTACCCGTTCCGATCCTTGGACCGGACCTGATCGACCCGCGTCGCAACGCGGAGATCAAAGCGATTACCCACGCGCCCAAGGAAGGATAACCAGATGACAACCACGCTTCCCCTTACGCAGACTCTGCCAACGCAGACCGTTGACCTGGCCGCGCGTTTCCCCGGCGTTGTCACCCCAGACACGCGCCCAGGCTTCGCGGGCTTCGTTGTTGAAAGAGATCGCCTGATTGAGGTTGCCACTGCCATTCGCGATGAACTCGGCTTCGACCTGCTCACCGCAGTGACCGCAGTGGACTACCTCCCCGAAAACAAAATGGAAGTGGTCTATCACGCCTACAAGACCACCGGTGGGCCCGGACTGGTCTTCCGTGTTCAGGTGCCGCGCGTCGACCCGATTGAGGTCCCATCCCTGATCAATATTTGGCCGGGCGTTGATTTCCAGGAACGCGAAGCCTGGGATTTATTCGGCGTCACGTTCACGGGTCACCCTGACCTGCGTCGCATTTTGATGTGGGAAGGCTATGAGGGCCACCCACTTCGAAAGGATTGGAAGGAACCCTTCTACGAAGAGGAGTTTAAACCGTTCAAGAGCCGCTGGCCTGAAGGCAGGCATGTTTCCTCGGAGGAAAAGAATCCGTTCAAGGATAACCTGAAGTTCCCCGAGAAATTTGATCCTGAAAAATGGATTCCCGAGAACGATGAGCTGCTTTACACCTCGCTCAAGCGCTACACCGTCCCAGGCGAAGATGGCGCCATGGGCACCGACCGCATCGTCGTAAATATGGGACCACAGCATCCATCCACGCATGGTGTATTTCGTGCCGCGCTCACACTCGATGGCGAAACGATTGTGGGCCTCAAGCCTGTTGTAGGATACCTGCATCGCAACCACGACCAGATCGGTGAACGCAACACGTTCCTCCAGAACATGCCCTACACCGACCGACTCGACTACTTCAACTCGATGAGCAATAACCTGGGGTATGCCATCACGGTTGAGAAACTGATGAAAATCCCAGTGGCCGAGCGAGCCGAGTATATCCGTGTCATCATGGCGGAACTCAGCCGCATTCAGAACCACCTCGTCTTCATCGGTATGTTGCTCAATGACCTGGGCGCGATGTACACCCCGGCGCTGTATGCCTTTGAAGAACGTGAGCTGATCCTCGACATCTTCGAAGCTGTGGCAGGCTCACGCATGATGTGCAATTACCTGCGTTTCGGCGGCGTTGTCCGGGATGTGCCGCCAGATGTCATGCAGAAGATCAAGGGTTTGGTGTTTGACCGCTTACCCGGTAAGACAGATGAAATGGAACGCCTGTTGAGCGAGAATGAAATACTGGTCTCACGCTTGCAGGGCGTCAGAGTAGTGGACGCAGAGACCGCGATCAAGTATTCAGTCACCGGCCCGGTTCTGCGTGCAGCAGGTGTGCCTTATGACCTGCGCCGTGCGGACCCCTACTCCATTTATGACCGCTTCGATTTTGATGTAGCCACCCGCCAGAACGGCGATATGTACGATAACTACCTGATCCGCATTGACGAGATCCGGCAGTCCCTGCGGATTTTGGAACAAGCCGTCAAACAGATCCCTGAAGGGCCGATCAACTCACAGAAACCGCAGTATCAGGTGCGGGTGCCGGCCGGCGAAGCGTATGGTCGCATTGAGTCGCCCAAAGGTGAGCTGGCGTTTTACGTCGTCTCGAACGGCAAGCCCAATCCGTGGCGCTATCACGTGCGGCCGGCTTCGTTCGTCAACATCACCTGCCTTGAGCAGATGTGCATCGGCACCAAGATCGCGGATTTCGTCGCGCTGCTCGGCATGCTCGACATCGTGATGGGCGAGTTGGACCGCTAAGAGGAGATGAACATGTACGGTAAAGGAATATTGAAGGGTCTGGGCGTAACCCTGAAACGCTTCTGGATTACCTATTGGGATGATCTCGTATGGTTGCTCCAGGGCAAAAAACGCTATAACTCCGCTGAGGGCATCGCTCACCGTTCCAGTAAGGACGCACGCGGCATCTTCACAGTGCAGTATCCGGAAGAACAGTTGCTCACGCCGGAAGAATTCCGCTATGTGCCATTCCTTGTCTACGACGAAGGTACGGAGGGAAAGAAGGAAATACGCTGTACGTCATGCGGCATCTGTGCGAAGGTCTGCCCGCCGCAATGCATCTGGATCGTCCGTTCGAACGACCCAAACACCGGTCGCCCGATCCCCGAGCCGACCGAGTTCTACATTGATGCAGATATTTGCATGAACTGTGGTTTCTGCGCGGAATATTGCCCCTTCGATGCGATCATCATGGACCACGATTTTGACATCGCGTCCTATGAGCGCAACGTGTACGGCATGGAAAAACTGCTCAAACCTGCCTCCTACTATAAGAGCATCCGTCCAGAGAATTATGAACGTAATGAGGCGGAACGCAAGGCAAAAGAAGCAGCAAAAGCTGCGAAGGAAGCAGCAAAGGCCGCAGCCGCGACACCTCCCGCCACATCATAATTACACGCTCCTGAGACCCCGATACTCTTCGGGAGCGCGAATAACACCCGATTGGTACAATAAACACATGACAATTACAAAAGAAGCAGTTTTAGCAGCATTGAGCACGGTACAGGAACCGGATCTCCATCAGGACCTTGTTACCCTGAACATGATCCGTAACCTTGAGATCACAGGTGACAGGGTCACGTTCAGCATCATGCTCACCACCCCTGCATGTCCGTTCCGTGGAAAGATCGAAAAGGATGCAAAGCAGGCCGCGCTTTCCGTGGAAGGTGTGAAGACAGTGGAAGTAAAGATGGACTCGGATGTACCGAACGATGGACGCATGCGCGGACTGGTCAACATGCCCATTCGCAATGCGATTGCTGTCGGTTCGGGTAAAGGTGGGGTTGGTAAAACCACGGTTGCCGTGAATATTGCCGTCTCACTCGCTCAAAGCGGAGCACGCGTCGGACTCATGGACGCGGATATCTATGGGCCCAACACTCCCACAATGCTTGGCGTGGAGAAACTCCCACCCCCGCAGGGAGCTAGGATGATCCCGGCCCAGGCCCATGGAATCAAAATGATCTCGATGGGTCTGCTCGTCAAACCCGGCCAGCCCTTGATCTGGCGTGGACCGATGCTCAACTCTGCGATCCGTCAGTTTCTGGGTGATGTGGAATGGGGTGAGCTCGATTACCTGATCGTGGATCTTCCCCCTGGAACAGGTGACGCGGCGTTGTCACTGGCACAGGCGTTGCCCTTGAGCGGTGCAGTGATCGTGACACTTCCGCAGCTCGTCTCCCTGGAAGACGCCGGGCGCGGACTGAACATGTTCCGCACCCTGGAAGTTCCCATCCTCGGCATCATCGAGAATATGTCCTATTTGGAGCTGCCCGATGGCACTCGCATGGACATCTTCGGTTCAGGTGGCGGCGAGCGGTTGGCTCTGGCAACCCAGGCGAACTTTCTCGGTAAAGTACCCATGGACCAGAACGTACGCATCGGCGGTGATAGCGGCAAGCCAATTGTGGTAAGCCATCCCGAGTCACCTTCCGCACAATCACTGACAGCGATCACGCAAAAGATCGCGGCCCAGGTCAGCGTTGCGGCATTGCGCGGTAGGAACGAATTGCCGATCAATATCGTGGGCTAGCAGGTAAGGATAAATAAAAACACCTGACGAAATTCTCTGTCAGGTGTTTTTATTTAAGATGTCCAACTCATCAACCAAAAGAAATTCCAAGATCTTGAGCGGTCAACACGATATCCGAATCCATTGGCACCATTTTCATTTTACCCATTGCTTCCTCGATCGGCACATATTTGACATGGGGTGGATCGAGAGCAATCATGACACCGCTCTGCCCTTCCTCCAAAGCACGGACTGCGGCCGCACCGAAACGCAGAGCTGTCAAACGGTCAAAAGAGGTCGGGGTACCTCCACGTAAAAGATGACCCAGTACAACCAGGCGTGTCTCTTTACCTGAAATTTCATGGATCTCAGCCGCCACTTTTTCGCCTACTCCCCCCAGGCGCTCTGCACGGCCGGCTTCGATTTCGACCACCGACCGCCCACCACCCAAAGGTGAGGCACCTTCCGCCACGACAACAATGGTGAATTTATTGCCGCGTGCCTCGCGCTCCTTGATCTTTTCATGGACTTTTCGGAGGTCATAGGGGTTTTCCGGAATTAATATCACATCTGCAGAACCAGCCACCCCGGAGTGGAGAGCTATCCAGCCCGCGTAACGTCCCATCACTTCCACAACCATGACGCGTCCATGTGAAGCCGCGGTTGAATGCAGACGGTCAAGCGCCTCCGTTGCGAAGCCGACGGCTGTATCGAACCCAAAAGTAACGTCTGTCTTGTCGAGGTCGTTGTCGATCGTCTTTGGCACCGAGATCAGACGCAGTCCCTTCTTGGCAAGCTCGTTGGCAATAGTCAGTGAACCGTCACCACCGACCGTAATGAGCGCATCAATATGATGCAAACGGAATCCTCGAACGATCTCTTCGGTGCGATCCACTTCTTCCATTCTCCCATCCGGATGCGCAATGGGATACCTCATCGGATTGTTGCGGTTGCTTGTCCCAAGAATTGTCCCGCCCAGATGGGTAATTCCACTGGTTCTTTCGCGAGTCAATGGAATAAAACCTCCGTCCGGGTATTCCTCCGGGGACAGGATTCCGTGAAAACCGTCTCGAACACCATACACTTCCCAGCCTCGTTTGATCGCAGAAAGCGCCGCGGCGCGAATCACAGCATTTAAACCCGGGGCATCGCCTCCCCCAGTGCTGATCGCGATTTTTTTAATTGGCATATTATGAAACATAGACATATAGAACTCCGTGTAAATTATTAACTTCCACGCTGGATTATAGTGGAATGTCAAATTTCGGTTTGTAGAAAATAAGATGAGGGCTTTATCTTCCCGTATGGCCTGATTATAGAGTCTGTGCCATCGCATCGCAATGGGTGAATATCCATGATTTACCAGTGGTTCATCCCAACAAACAGAAATAAGGAGAGAAAAACGTACTCGATCCCTGCCACGCGACTATAATGAGTGGACAAAATTCAGAAAAGGCGGCAACATGGAACTCTACTTCATCCGTCATGGACAATCACAGAACAATGCAAACTGGGAAAACCCGGGGTACAGGGAAAGCCCGGATCCTGCTCTTACCGAGCTTGGAATTGAACAAGCCTGCCATCTGGCAGAATTTCTTAAGGAATCCCAAACCCTTGTCGATCCGAAACCATGGAACATTCAAAACCGCCTTGGGTTTGGGCTTACACACATTTACTGCAGCCTGATGGAGCGCGCCGTCCACACTGCCGCGCCCACGGCGCGGGCTCTGGGAATCCCATTTTCGGCATGGCGGGAGATCCACGAGAGTGGCGGCATCTTTGGGCGCGATAATGGCACAAGACTCACAGACCTGCCCGGAAAATCACGTACCTATTTCGAGGAGAATTTCCCTGAACTGACCCTACCCGATCACCTTGATGGAAAAGGCTGGTGGAACCGCCCCTTTGAAACCGAGCAGGAATGCCACCAGCGCGCCGAAACGTTTTTATCTGACCTGATCACCCGCCACGGTGACAGGGATGGGCAGCCTGAGCAACGCATCGCCATCGTCAGTCATGGCGGCTTCTTCGTTCATTTGATGTTCGTCATACTCAATACCCCCTGGCGTCAGGCCGCACGGGGACAACAATCCTGGTTTATGCTGAACAACTGCGCCATCAGCCGCTTTGACCTGCGCGCAGGCGAGATCAACATTGCCTATCTCAACCGCACAGATCATCTCCCGGACCACCTGATCACGTAGGCTGGCTCTTTGGCCTGCTATCCTTGCCGAACGATACTATCCTGCAAATGTCAATAAGAACACGTGGAACATCCCGAACAGCACATTCAAGATAATGCCGGCAATTGCCATTCCTGTTTTCTGCTCGCTCCGACGCAGGCTTTGAACTCCAAACACCACTCCAGCGATACCCGGCAGAATAAGCAGTACGACGCTTAAGATTCTCTCGGCTGGCCCAGACATGTCAATGAGCAGGGATTCAAACAGGGTCAGGAGTACGAGAAACAACACGGAAATGCCAAACAGTATAAGGGACTTCACAGCCAGGCTTGGATTCATTTTCAAGGTTCTCTGGGAATCGCCGTGATGCTCGGCTGGATTTGTCAATCCAGCCGCCAGATTCGGCGCAAATGCCAGTGTATTTCCTGCATGTA
>JBDTPH010000024.1:0-42764 GCA_039932795.1 Chloroflexota bacterium | reverse complement strand
CACAGTCACTACCTGGCATGGAAGGCGAAGAAACACCCGCGCCTGCACAATTGGCTTTTTCCGTTTATCGTGTCAATGATTACGACCTGCAAATCCAGCACAACGAAGCCTTCAATCTGGCAGTCGAACATCTCGGCATGACGCGCACAAAAACCGATGCCTACTTCGATGGCACACTTGGCAGGAAACTGGTCAAGATCGTGCCGTTCAACCATCCCGTCACCGCGCTGGATCTGGAGGAAGTAAAGAAGGAACTCAATCACCGTCCCGATGAAGAACGCGATATTGTTTTAGTTGGCTTGGGCAAGGAATATGCCGTTGAAGCATGGCTGGGGGAATGGAACAAACTCCGCAAGCAGGGCAGCATCCCCAACAGGATCGAAGTCATTGAACTGCGCTCCGATCCCAAATACGGCGGCTTCTTCACGCATGAACCTGCGAAGGCAAAGGTCTCGTTTCGCGTTTTGGAGTCCGACGGCAAGCTGTCGAAAAAGCGGGAGCAAGCTCCCGCACTCCAGAATCAACGCGTTGAAATTACCATTGACGACTTCATCTCTCCCACCATCCTTGAGAGATTAAAACAACAAAACAAAGATAATCTGCTCTTCCAGCCGCAGGTCAGCGATTGGCGCTCCATGGTGGACAGCGTCATGATCGATTCAAACTACGACGGCAAAGTGTTCAACATCACGCTGGCGGATGTCCCTGAGAGGAAGAATGACCTTGTAGAAGGGAAATATGTCATTGAAGCGAAAAAGGGCGCGACGGTTGCGGTCAAGGTGACGGATATGCTGGGCGAGGAAGTGCTTGTCCTGACTGCCCGACACTTGCACCTGGAGCAAGTGCAGGTGTAGGGCGTGTCGAAGGGTTGGTGGTGAAGGAAGTGTAGATGATGGCAAACGAAGCCTGGTTCGTAACTAAAAATAACCCACGCTCAGCTGATGAGCGTGGGTTATTTTCACAACAAATCACAGATTACTCGGTCTCCAGTTCGTGATCGTGCAGACCGCTCTGGCTTGAAGAGCTGGAGCTGGAACCGCCGCCATTGAGAGGCGGGAAGTTGCCTTTTCCATTTGCTCCATTGACATCCTCAGTGCTCATAGCGTACTGTAACGTAGAAAATGCAACGGCATCCGAGTTTACGTCAAACGCAAACAGATTGATATTGGCATAGGTGTCGCAAGCCAGGTGATAGCACGGATCGTACTGCTGGCCGGCTGTGCCGCCCCAGAGAGCCACTTCTGCCGCTGTCTTGATTCCCTCCGCGCCTGTGAAAAGCCCGCCAGATGGAATGCCAACAGCAATGAAAGGACCGTAATCCGAGCGCCCACTGAAATCGGTGCCTTTGAATGGCAAGCCTCTCATATTGTAGAAGGCTTCAAAGGTTTTCTCGATTGCAGCCGAGCCGGCGGGTCCGGGACCTGCGCCCACAACATCAGAGTCATCGCCATCGTAGATGAAGAAGACATGATTGGGGGAGCCGATCATATCGAAGTTCAGGTAGAGAGCGATTTTGCTTCGATCAGATGCGGACAGGTTATTGACATAATAGGTCGAGCCAACTAGGCCGGATTCCTCCGCACCCCACAAGGCAAAACGCACCTTGTTACGAGGCTTAACTTTTGCCATTTGCTGGGCAACTTCAAGAATGGCCGCGCTACCGGTGCCGTTATCCTGAATGCCAGGACCTGCATTCACCGAATCGAGATGCGCGCCGACCATTACGACATTATCAGGGTCGCCATCTTTTGATTCTGCCAAAACATTATAGGTGGTTGCTATTCCGCGGAAGGTGTCGGTCTTCAAGCGCATGACGAGGCCGGGTGTGGCGGCCAATTGCTGACCAACCGCCTGCGTTACAGATGTAACAGGGATGTTCAAGGTGAATCCATTACCAAGGGTACCGTTTAATACGCCCGAGGCATTATTGTAGATAATCACGCCGGACGCACCTGCGTTATACGCGTTTGTAGCTTTGATAGCAAACGCGCACGCGCCGCGGCTGATGAGAGCGATGTTCCCTGCTGGGAAGCCTGCGAAGTCAGCGGCTTCGCAACCGGGTGTTGCGTCGGCTGGCGGCGCTGGCAGTGCGGTAACAGATGCAGTCACATCGCCACTGCCTGAGTATGACATGATGTTGTTCACGATCGGTCCCGCTGGCGGGGGCGATACTTGCTCAAGGATGGACGGTGAGAGTATGATAAACGTCTGGAACTGGAAGGGTTGCACCGTCACGTTGTACCCGGCGGCGCGGAAGATTCCTTCAGCGTACGCCACAGAAGCGTCATAACCAGGCGTGCCGGATGTGCGGATGCCGTTGTTGGCGTCGGCAATCGCCTGTAGAGCGGCCTGGTGTTCACGGACTCCTTCGAGTGTGACACACTCCAGAAGTTTTGCGTGGGTATTGTTGACGCGGTTTGCGCAGGCTGCAGGGCCTTGTGAGGGTCCCGCCATTGCTGCTGGGGCAAAAGAGAGAGCAGCCGCGAGTATACTGACTAAAGCTACAATACGAATTGTTTTGCTAAACATATTATTCTCCTCTTTGGCGGACAGTAAGTTGGATCCAACATCGATATATTATTGAAACAGAACCTTTGAGCTCGAGCGCGCGCACCTCCTCTCACCCTAAACAAAAACTGCCGAAGAAAATCATCTTCGGCAGTCTGGCGATCTGCGTGCAGGCAGACCCATGACTTTGCGTCCCCACCTCACGATGGGTTTGCCCTTTCGCCTTCAGTCCACGTATTGAATGGGACTGAAGTAGTCCTAATTATAGCAACTGTCCGGACGCAATTCAAGTATAAATGGGGTACAACTTTTTAGGAGCGCTTCACGAATAATCGTTTGTATCCAGTTTCTTGTGAGCCCGTGCCCCAATGCGGAAGAATTGCAGTCCGCCACTTTCATCGCGGAGGAATTCCCCGAGCGCATCCTTATAGGGCTCATCCAGGCCGATGACCTTGTCGTTTTCATAAAAGGAGAAACGCATGCGCGGCATGGCAGGCCCCGGAGGGGTATCAGGAATGGGGAAGCCCCCAAGCGGAATATGGTGATAGATCAAATGCCCGCCTTTGACTTTGAGGTCGAAACATTCCGTGCCAATTTTGTAACGCCCAACATATTCCTTAAGTCTGGCAGCAGGCGTCTCAATGGGCCTGGGCAGTTTTGATTTAGCATTGAAATATAGATCCAATGCCTTCGAGAATACGCCCGCTGTAATGATGCCGCCATCATCACTGTTTGTCAGGATCGCACACGCGAAATCTTTTTCGGGGATGAAAAAGAAATACGCCTGCTGACCATTCGTCGCGCCCCCGTGGGAATAAACCGTCACATCGCCTACCTTGCGAATGAACCACGTGATGCCCATCATGCCGCGCGCACCTGCATCCGCCTGTGGGACGCGCATGGCTTTCAGGCTTTTCCCCGTGATAACATTCTTCCTCCCGTTGCTCATGTGGAAGCGTGCATACGTCAGCAGATCGCGGACAGTGCTCACGACGCCTCCCACGCCGTTGCCTGCCCTGCCAATCGCCCACGGACGCGCCATCTGCACCTTATTCCTGACCTTCTGATGCCCCACCACGAAGCGGTGCGTGAACAGGATATCGCTGGGATAAAAGAAGCTCATGTCCAGCCCAAGCGGGTCGAGCAGCATTTCGTGCAGCGCCTGTTCATAGGGCTTTTTCGTGACAACTTCAATGATCCGTGAAGCGACATTAAACCCCGTATTGTTATATGACCAGATCGTTCCCAATGGCTGGACCTGAGGCATCCTGGCGATGTCTTTCACCATTTTATCGAGCGCGTCGTCACCGTTGCCAAAATCATTGAAGTAATCGCCGACCCATCCACCCATGTGCGTGAGCAGCTGGCGGACAGTGACTTTCTCACTCACGTCCTTATCAATGACACAGAAGTCCTCGATATATTTCTTCACAGGTGCGTCCAGATCGACCTTTCCCTGCTCGACCAACTGCATGAGTACGGTCCCTGTGAACGTTTTGCTGATTGAACCCGTCTGGAACAGCGTGTCTGCTGTGATGGGCAGTGGATGTTCCACGCTTGTAATCCCGAACCCCGCTGTATATTCCCTGCCCTTGTGCCAGATTCCCACCGCCACACCGGGTACTTGCAGGCGTTTCATTTCTGCAACGATCTTCTGTGCGACCTTCCTGAACTTTGGATCTTTGATCTGCGACGTTGATAGATTCATCTTTGTTCTCCTAAAAAATATGTCATTGTGAGGAGCGCTGTAGATCGACGAAGCAATCTCCTCTTCGCAGGATTTTGTCCATTAAACGGGAAATTGCTTCTCGAAGACTCGCAATGACATTATCCACCTACTCCCCATTGCCCTCCAGCCACGTGGACATGTACTCGGGCTTTTCCATCTCCAGGGCATGCGTGGTGAGGTGCAGGGGATAGAATGTATCCACCATGACAGCCAGTTCCTTTGTTTCTTTGGCACCGATGCTTGCCTCCGTCATCCCAGGCTGTGGACCGTGAGCGAGACCATACGGGTGCATGCTGATGTCACCGCGCTCGATGCCCTTGCGTGACATAAAGTTACCCTCGGCATAGTAAATGACCTCATCCGAGTTGACATTAGAGTGGTTGTACGGTGCGGGGATGCTATCGGGGTGATAGTCAAACAGGCGCGGCACGAATGAGCACACCACGAAGTTATGTGCTTCGAAGGTCTGATGCACCGGCGGCGGCTGGTGGACGCGCCCCGTGATCGGTTCAAAATCTTCGATGTTGAAGATCCACGGATAGAGATAGCCATCCCAGCCCACCACGTCGAAGGGATGGTAATCCAGTATGTGTTTGGTGAGTCTGTCGCGCACCTTGATGCGCACCTCAAACTCACCGCGTTCGGTATGAGTTTCCAGTTCTTCTGGCAGGCGGATATCGCGTTCACTGTATGGTGCATGTTCGAGCAATTGACCGAAGTGATTGCGATAGCGTTTCGGGGGCACGATCTGCGAGGGATTTTCAATGGTGAAGAAACGCGCTTCGTCGCCGTCAATGTGCATCTGCCATGTCGTTCCAAAGGGAATCACAATGTAATCGCCTGTGCGGAACTTCAGGTTTCCAAACTGTGATTTCAACGTGCCGCTGCCCTCGTGTACCCACCACGTTTCATAGGCCTGCGCGTTGCGATAAAAATAGTCCATGTTTTTTGTGGGACGCGCGGCGCCCAGAATCACATCCCTGTTTGCCAGCAGCGGGATACGCGCCGAAACGGCATCCGTTCCCAGCGGCGCATCATCAGTCCTGAATGCGCGATGCCGTATGGGACCAAAGTCCACAGTTTCGGGCAGGCGTGAGCCGAGGTCCTCCATGTGCTTCACGCGCGGGGGCAGAAAGTTGTGATACAGGATGGATTGAATGGATGAGAATCCTTCCAATCCCATTAACTCTTCACGATATAGCTCTCCGTTCGGTTTGCGGAACTGGGTATGACGCTTGTGGGGGAGCTCTCCAAGTTTGTGATAAAAAGGCATGTTACCTCCTTAGGGTGTCACAGGTATTGATTGAATTAAGGCATCCAGTTGAAAGAGCGATGGGTTGAACGAGTCTTCATACATGGCATTCAATGCTTCAGTGACCGCATCATAATAAGCTGCATCGGGTCCGGTTGCGGCTGGAAAAGCCACGCCTCCCGAGGGGACAGGTGATTCTGGCTTCTCATCCTGTGCAAGAATGGAGGACTCAACGGGCAGGATCGCGACCACGTACTACTTTCCATCGTTCGTCAACCCTTGAAAGTGATAAAACAGTTCATGGTTGTTGATCGGCGCGGGATATTGAGCGTACTGGGTCAGGAAGCGAATGCCGCGTCCGTTTTGAAAATTGATGACCTGCATCAATGGGTGTTTCTGTTTGAGCAACGGGAGTCACAGGGACTGGGACGTTGCATGCTGTAATGAACAGCACGCTAAGGAATATGGCAGGCAGTTTTTGTTTCATGGTTATCCTTTCAAGCATCGAATTCATGTGAATTAACGCTTTCAGGAGCGCGGCTGTTCCATAAAATTAGGATGCGCGCAGTTTGCCATCGCCTCTGGCTTCAGGTTCGATCGTATTTCGTAGAACACCGATCCGTTCGACTTCAATCTCAACAACGTCTCCGTGGTTGAGCCATGGACCCTGGAACTTCGTCAGCTCAAGCAGGCAGCCCGTGCCCACCGTTCCCGAGCCGATCACATCGCCTGGATTCAGCATCACTGATTCGGATGCGCGCGCGATAATATCTCCGAATGACCAGTACATATCCTTGAAATTGCCTCGGGACAATTCCACGCCGTTGACTCTTGCCACCACTGAAAGGTCATACACGCCCGGGCGTCCCACTGCTCTGTCGGCAATGGATTCATGCGTGACGATCACGGGTCCAAAAGACGACGCGAAATCCTTGCCCTTTGCCGGGCCGAGTCCGATCACCATTTCCTTGCGTTGTATGTCTCGTGCTGACCAATCATTGAATATGGTATAGCCGAAGATATGATCGGGTGCATCTTCAGGTTTGATATCGATTCCACCTCTGCCGATGATCGCCGCGATCTCGACTTCATAGTCCATTGCATTCGTGTATGCTGGATAGGGGATCACATCTTCATGCCCGAATGCTGCGTTGGGATTTCCGAAGTAGAAAACAGGGAACTGATACCACTCTTCAGGCACCTCCCGCCCACGATTTTTGTTGGCCGTCTTCACATGCTGTTCAAAAGCGTATCCATCACGCAGGGTGGTTGGCTTGATCGGCGAAAGGAAACTGACCTCATCAAAAGTCAGGGGTTCCTTCGATGCTTTGCGCGCAGCATTTTCTGCGCCCGCAGCAAGGACCGCGTGCATGTCAGGGTACGGCAGGGTGAAGACGCGGTCATCCATCACCAGAGCAGGCTGGGACGTCGCGCGCAGCGTTGAGACAGTTGCAAATTTCATGTTTTTTATCCCATATCCTTTTTATAAATTTCCGCGTCGTTCCTGTTCGGCTTCGATCGATTCGAACAGGGCTTTGAAGTTGCCCTTGCCAAATCCCTGCGCGCCATGGCGCTGGATGACTTCAATGAACATCGTTGGGCGATCCTGAATGGGGCGGGTGAAGATCTGCAGGAGATAGCCTTCATCGTCGCGGTCGACGAGAATACCGAGGTCATGGACGGCTTTCATGTCCTCCTTGATCGATCCCACGCGGTCGGGGAGTGCCTCGTAATAGGTATCGGGCACGCGCAGAAATTCAACGCCGCGTGAGCGCAGCTTGTCCACGGTGTCAAGGATGTTGCCCGTGATAATGGCGATGTGCTGTGCCCCAGCCGAAAGGTAGTAATCGAGGTATTCCTCGATCTGACTCTTGCGGCGTCCTTCGGCGGGTTCGTTGATCGGAAATTTGACGCGTCCGTTGCCGTTCTGCATGACCTTGGACATCAATGCCGAATATTCAGTGGAGATGTCCTTGTCATCGAAGGCCATGAGCTGGCGGAAGCCCATCACCTGATGATAGTAGTTGACCCAGTGATTCATCTTGCCAAGCTGCACGTTGCCGACGATATGATCGATGGCAGCGAGCCCTGTGGACTCGGCTTCATAACTAATCGGTTTATAGGTGGGCGCAAAGACTCCCTTGTAGTCGCCGCGGTCCACAAAGACATGTAGAGTTTCGCCATACGCCTGAATCGCGCAGGTGCGGAAGATGCCGTGATCATCCTTCTCCTCGCGCGGCGTCCACACAGATTTGCCGCCGCGGGAAGTCGTTGCATGCCATGCCTTTTCAACATCGTCCACTTCCATCGCGATGGCTTTCACGCCGTCGCCGTGGACCATATGATGTGCGGCGATCTCGCTCGAGGGCGCGTACGCCGCAGAAACAACAAACCGCGCCTGCCCCGATTCAAGAACATACGAAGCAAAAGCGCGGTTGCCAGTCTCAAGCCCGGAATATGCCACGGGCTTGAATCCGTACGCCTTCCACCAGTAATACATGGCGTGTTTGGCATTGCCCACATAGAAATGGACGTGGTCAATGGATTTGATCTGTAGGAAATCCGCCTCCTCCGTCATGGGGCGGGACTCGGGTTTGGAAATAGTCGTAGCCATTCAGCCTCCTTCGGTTGGTCTGTTACCGCTTGTCTCATACTCTACTAAACTTTTGGAGCGACGTGAAAGCTGGGTTTTCAGATTTTGGTTTAGAAAACGATGCAGTACTCTATAGGATTTTACGACAAAGGATGCCCCGTTGCAAATGATTAAACAATAAACTCATCCCAAACTTAATTTTGAGATGAGTTTATGCTTGCTGGAGCATATTTCCCGGGAAAATCACCCAGTTACCCGGTTGATTTACGGACAATATTGGATGGGCATGCCCAGCACCGAACCATTGGGGTAGGTGGATGTATTGCCCAAACTATCTGTGGCATAAAATTGATACTGGAATGTCCCGTTTTGAGTTCCCAGCTCTGCTGCGGCTTCTGCTCCAATGGGGTAATTGAAGCCGTTGATACCACCCGCCGCATTATCATTCGGCGAGACCTTGTGCCAGTTGCCCACATAGCCTCCGTCACCCAGGTAACGATAGCTTAACCAGACGGAGTTAATTCCCTTGCCGGCATCCGTAACGCGGATCGCCACCTGAATCGAATTGCTGGTACAGGTGGATGGATAGGACAGTTCTGCCACGAGGGCTTTTGGCTCACTCAAGGTGGGTCCCGTGGTGACTATGGAAGTGGGTGTTGGGGGGGTGTCGATCAAAGGGATATTCCCCATGGGACCGGTGGTATGCCCCGTTGAGGTTGAGATCCAGCAATTGGTATTTCCGGTGAGAAGGAGCCACCAGCTGCTATCGGTATTGCGGCCGACCAGGGACACATATGTACCTTGTGCGAAGGTAGTGACCTTATCATATACGGTGCCAGGTCCTGTGCGGCAGTTCGCACCCACGTCCACAACAAAGAAAGCGCCGCTCGGCGTGGATGTAGCCAGCACAGGGGCTGCCGTCGGCGGCGCGGATGTAACGGTACTCGTTGGCGGCTCCAACGTTTGAGTAAACGTGGCACTCGGTGACGGTAGACCCGCCTGTGCTGTTCCTGCCAATGCTGTCAATGTAAGCCCTGCCGCTTCCTGAGGATCTGGCTGGGTGGGCTGGGCAGAAGGAAGGTTACATCCTGTAATTCCCATGAGAAGTATAAGAATAGCTGTAGTCATGAATCGGCTGGCTTTCAAGTGTTCCGCCTCCTTGTGAATTTGAATTGCGTAATTGTATGTGCCAAATGACAGTCTGCAACCTTCCAAAAGTCCTGACAGGTGCCTTCTCTCACGAATGATTTTCCAGATGTTCATCAATGAACTTTTCCCAAACGGGAAAATCTTCCGGGTTCCACATCTTTTCCATAACGGGGATTGCATCCTCTTTGTTCCAACCCAGGCGCAGGACCCGATAAAGCATAACGAAGGCGCTGGCCCGCTAATTGGCTTCACAATGCACAAGGCTGTTTTTGCCCGCATGAAAATCCATCGTGTCCATAAATTGGATCAATGCATCTGACTCGGGTGCACGCCAAAGAACGGGGATATTGATATATTCCATACCCAGAGTGTTTGCGAGTTCGCCCTCACTGGCAAGAGCATTCGGCACATCATGCGGCGCGAGATTAATGACCACCTTAACGCCCGCATCTGCAATCTCTTTCATTTGCTCAATGGCTGGCATCCCACTGCTCGATAAATTTTCAGTCAGGGATTGATAATGATAAATATCCTTCATTTCACTCGTACAATTTTTCCGCTCGTCAACTTTTGCAAGTCTTCGGTATTCAACTCAAATATCGCATTGGGAGTTCCTGCCGCGGCCCAGATGGTTTTATATTGCAGGAAATCCTCATCAAGATAGGTTTCCATCTTTTGGATGTGACCGACAGGAGGCACGCCCCCAATCGCGAAGCCGGTAACTGCCCGCACGAAATCGGCATCTGCGCGGCCGATGGTTTCCCCCGCGTAGTCGCTGATGCGCTTCTCATCCACGCGGTTTGCACCACTGGTCAGCACAAGGATCGGCTTGCCCGAATCCTTTCCCTTGAAGATGAGTGACTTCACGATCTGACCGAGTTCACAGCCGGCGCGGTCCGCGGCTTCCTGCGCGGTGCGCGTGGACTCGGCATGTTCGATCACGGTGTAATCGTATCCGAGTGATGTGAGCTGGTCTTGAATTTTCTGTGCGGAGGGGGATAGGTTTGGCATTCGCCAATTATACCCAGGGCGGTCACAAATTGCGCTTTTCAAAGGTGGGAAAGCGCAATTTGTGACCATGGGCATTATATAAACGGCAAGTCATTGCGATGCCCACGGAGTGCTGGCTCGCAATGACATATTACTTTCTCGTGTACTTGATTTGCCAGAGTGTCCGCCAGGTCTCTCCGCCATCATCTGAGCGTTCCCAGTTCCAGTCAAACTCGTCTTCCTGAATGTTGTACCAGACCATTCTCTGTTTGCAGGCTTCTGCCCTGACAATCGCATCCCGGGTCAGGATCATTCTTCCCTCATGGAACGTGCCGGTGAATTCAAGATATGTGCCGTTGTTATCCACCCATGTTTGACACCAGCATTTCCTCTCAGCATCATAAGAGGAAACGCTCATGCCCTGCAGATCAGGCGCGCTGAAATTTTCCTGGATGATCTTTCCATCGAGGATTCGCCCGATGCGATTCGTTCCTTTTCCATCTTCGCCCCAGACAACATTCCATTCGCCGAGCCAGAAGTCAAACTGGTTTTCGGGGAGATCGTTCATTCCATACCTCCGATTTGCTCAAGCCGCCGTCCCCGGCGGCGACCACCCATAATCCCAGCGCCGGGGACGGTACTGGGAGCGTGGTTGACTGCAATATCTTATAATCTATCAAAATGTCAATCTGTTTCTCACATCCCTGGGAACTGTTTTGGAGAATGTATGTCTGACCCGCAAAAAAAGATTTATCAATTGGAAGGTGACCGATACCAGGCATTAATCGCGCGTGAAGATTATCCGGGGAATATCCCGCGGGCGATGGATGACATTATCAACGTGGATGGACTCGATGTCCTCGACCTCGGTGCAGGCACGGGTCGGCTCACGCTCCTGCTTGCGCTGCGGGTGAAATCCATTCGTGCGTTTGACTCCTCAGCCGAAATGCTGCGCGTCTGCCGCGAGAGACTTCTTGCAAGCGGATTAACCAACTGGCATGTAGATGTTGCAGACCATCGTCAACTGCCTGTTGAAGATCATTCGGCTGACCTCGTCGTGTCTGGTTGGAGCGTAAGCTATCTGGCGGTTTGGAACCAGCAAAATGGACAAGCTGAACTTGACCAATGGCTGACTGAAATGCAACGCGTATTGCGCAGGGATGGCACGATCATTCTCTTCGAGTCACTGGGCACAGGAAATGAAGAACCCAGTCGCCTGGAACACGTCCGCTCCACGTACCAATGGCTGGACGATAACGGCTTCGAGAATAAATGGCTCCGTACCGACTATCAGTTCGAGTCGGTGGACGAAGCAGCCGATTTGGCTGGATTCTTCTTCGGCGCTGACATGGCTGATCGGGTGCGCGAGAAGCAGAGCATCATCCTGCCTGAATGCACAGGCGTCTGGTGGAGGAAAGTCTAGGTGTCGCCGCTTGTCTGGATTGCCAAATCCAGACCGGGATCTGCCAGATTTGACAAACTGGCAAGGCGTTCCAATTAGGTATTCAACGGAAGAGTCTGCAGCGGCGTGGTCCGCTTTGCTTTTTTGCGCTCATACTCTTTGTATATCCCCTTGTAATCGGATGCTTCATAGCGGCTGAAGGTTTCGGCAAATATGTTTGGCAGCTTTCGATACGGGGAAACCTCCAGTTCCTTGAGCATAATATCCATGTACTGCTGAAAGCGCGTACTGACCGCGCACGAGCGCGCATTTTCAAACTTGATGTTCTCACGCTTCCAACTGCGGATGTGTTCGATGCTGCGTTCCATTTCTTCCTACGGGGGAAGTTCGAGCTCGCCGCGTAGATAAGCGCACAGCCACAGTGTCCCGATCTCCAGGCTGGTGACGTGCATGTACCCGTGGTTGAAACCCGCGAAAGCCAGACGTGGAATGCGCGGATGGATCAAATGCCCGATATCCCCGCGCCGATCACAGCAATTCGTGAACCCTGTTTGATATCCATAATCACTCTCCTCTTCAGCTTCATAAGTAACCCAAGTACCCACTTGGGTGGTGGATACTTGATTTTGCATTGCAGTGTTCGTATTGGATTGTACGGAGATTGTGACTGGATTACATCCCTCCAGCGAAGTGTATTCTGATGGAAACGTGACTACTGCTGCTTTCGTAAGCCATGTATTTCCGCTTTGGCCAGTCCCACACGACTGATGCTGACAAACAGAAACGCCTCGCAAAGGAGGGTGTCTTCTCTCTCTATACCGGCCAGATCATGGGTGCCATGATCGTAACGATCACTGCAACGATCAGCGTCAATGGGATGCCCACACGCAGGAAGTCTGAAAACTGATATCCACCCGGGCCATAGATCAACAAATTTCCATGATGACCGATCGGCGTAAAAAAAGATGTGACGGCTGCCATCGCAACCGTGACTACAAACGGTTCCGGCGCCATATCCAATCCGCGTGCCAGCGCCAGGGCGATCGGTGCAAACAGGGCCGTCGTGGCCGCGTCAGACATGATCTGTGTGGCAATTCCCGTGACCATAAAGAGCGCCAGCAGGATCCAATGCAGATCCCAATTCACTACGAGTCCATTCAGCCAGCCTGCCAGCAGATCGGCCGTACCCGTCTTTTGCATGGCAAGGCCCAGAGGAATGGCACCGGCGATAAATACAAATATACGCGTGTCTATGGATTGATAGGCCTGTGACATGGAAATGCATCCGCTCAGGATCATCACAACCGCGCCTGCCAGCAGGGCGATCTCCACAGGGACCACATTCAGCGCCGCGATTAACGTGGAGATGACCATGATGGCCCCCGCCAGCCGCGCCTTGTGAAGGGGCTTGGGTTCCCCTTTAAACGGCACGAGCATCAGGAAGGATTGGTCCTCCGAAATTCGCTTGAAGGAGGCATCCTCGCCTGTCATCACCAGCACGTCGCCTTCCCGCAGTCTGACGCGCGACAACTCCGTTTTCAGCCAGCCTTTGCTTCTCCACACGCCGACGATGATCACATTATAGCGTTCAAGGAAGTTTACCCGTCCGATGGTCTTGCCAATGAACTCGGACCGTGGCGCTACAACAGATTGCACCAGGCGGTCGGAGAGGGCATCCTTGTTGTTCCCGTTATCCTGGCCCGGTAAAAATGTCTCTTTATATTTCTCCAGGGGTCGGATGGCGATGCCGCGTTCCTGTTCGATGGTGGCGAGTTTATCCGAGTTTACGCGGATCACGAGAACATCACCCGCCTGCGTCTTCTTGCTTCCATAGGGACGGTTGCGTGGTCGGTCGCCACGGTACCAGGCCGAGACTTTGAAGTCAGTGGGCTGCTCGTCCTCGATCTCCCGGATGCTTTTGCCGATCATCGCTGAATCCGGCAGGAGAACCAGCTCGGTGAAATATCCCTCCAGGCGAAAGTGATCCACGGATTCATCCGTGCTGTGATGAGAGGGCAGCAGGAACCGCCCCAGCAGCAGGAAGAAGACCGTTCCTGCCAGTGACAGCATCAATCCGATGGGCGCAATCGAAAAGATCCCCAGGCCGCGTTCACCTGCCTGTCTCAGCAGCCCATCCGCGATCAGGAATGCAGGTGCTCCGATAATGGTGATCGCTGTGCCGAGTGACGCCGCAAAGGACAGCGGCATCAGCAGCTTGGACGCGGGAATGTCACTTTCGCGCGAAAGCTTCAACATGGGAGGCAGCATCAGGCCCGTAATGGTGACGTGGTGGGTGAACGCAGAGAGTAACGCCACGGACGGCATGACCACCCCAATGGCCCGTTCCAGGCTTTTCCCTGCCAGGCGTTTTATTAAGTTTCCAAGCCGTTCCGAGAGACCCGTGTGATAGAGTGCCCCATTCAACACGAAAACCGTCGCCAGCAGGATGGCGGGTTCACTGCTGAATCCCGAAAGAGCATCCTCAGGCGCCAGCACACCGCTCAGGCTGAGCATCAGGATGATCAGGATTGCCGTTAGATCGATTCGGATCCATTCAGTGAAAAGAAGGAGTACCGACCCTGTCAGAATAAGCAATAAAATGACTTGATTTGGCTCGATGGCGTTGAACATATGCAGTTACTGTATGGTACGAAACCGGCTGCTATTTTATTACTGAATCCACATGGTTTTTGAGCGTATCCAGCACCCGTTCCCTGTGCCGTCCAAGCATTTCCATTCCTTCGGTGTCATCCACCGTAAAATAACCAAAATCAGTGGTCTCATTACTCAGGCCCAGTTCGCCGCCCACAACCTCCACCTCAAAGTGGAGCGCCACGATGTGAGCCTTATTCCCATCCTTGTAGACGCTTAGCTGATCGGGATGGCTGTACACGCCGACCAGCCGCTTCACGCGGACGATCAGGCCTGTCTCCTCGAAAACTTCCCTTTCGCACGCCTCAGCCACTGACTCACCCGGCTCAACCGCTCCGCCTGGCAGACACCATTGACCGTTATCTTCGCGCTTCGTGAGTAAAAATTTCCCGTCCTCGTTGAAGAGGATGGCAGATGTTGCCACAAGTATCTTTCCCTGACTCCCCACCCGTGGACCATATAAGACCTGCGTCATATAAAACCTCCTGTTAAATCATATAGCGGCACAGCGAAACCCAGCTGGATTTTAATATGAAAAAGCCGCCGGGGACGGCGGCGTAAGCTTTTATGTTATTTTATGAACGTGCCGTTACGCAGTTCCTTGAGCGTCTCCTGGATCTCTTCGATGGTGTTCATCACGAAGGGCCCGTAGGGGACAATGGCTTCCTTGAACGGTGCGCCTGCGATCAACATAAAGCGGACGGGAGTGTTCTCTGTTTTGACCGTGATGCAATCGCCGTCTGCGAACTTGAGCAACTTTACAGATTCAACTGTCTCGCCCGAAAAGACTCCTTCGCCTTCGAAGATGTATGCCAGCGCAGTGTGTCCGCTGGGGAGGGGCTGAGTCCATTCCATATCGGGAGCAAGCTGGACGTCCAGATAAAGAGGCGACCCTGAAATATCCACCACCGGACCTGTAACGTCATCCACCGTCCCAGCCACGATGCGGATCTTGACACCATCCTTTTCGTAGGTGGGAATGGTCGAGGCATTCACTTCCTGATAGCGCGGCTCAGACATCTTGAGATGCGAAGGCAGGTTGACCCACAGCTGGAAGCCGTAAATATTGCCGCTGGCGCCACGGCGCGGCATTTCCTCGTGCAGGATGCCGCGGCCTGAGCTCATCCATTGCACATCGCCCGGGCCGATGACGCCTTCGTTGCCGAGGCTGTCGCGGTGGGCGGTGGAGCCTTCGAGCATATAAGTGACCGTTTCGATGCCGCGATGCGGGTGGTAGGGGAAGCCGCGCAATGGACCTTCGAGCGGATCATTAAAGGCGAAGTGGTCGAAGAGCAGAAAGGGATCGAACTCGTTGCTGACACGCGGCGCAATCGACCGGCGTAGTTTCACGCCTGCGCCTTCGATGGCAGTCTGCGGTTCGATCATTTGGGAGATTTTTCGTAGAGTATTCATAGCGTGTAGATGAGATGAGAGCGGAGGGTATTACCAGAGCCCTGTCGCTCTAAGGCAGCGGTGTTTGTGACCGAAGAGTCCCATCTTATTGTGGTAGAGACCCTTCGCTATCGCTCACACCGTTCGTGCCGCGAGCACGTCGGTGCGAGACGGCATCGTCCCGATGTCCTTCGGGAGGGTGACATCGTTGACAAACCACTCTTCGCTTAAGTCCTTCCATTGGGGTTCATTGAATCGATTAAAGCGATTTTCCTGGCTCGCAACCAGCCTTTGATTTGTTTCTCGCGTTCCAATTCTGTATGAATACTGGATGTTGATTCGTAGTAAACCAAATATTGAATATTGTATCTGCTGGTAAAACCTGGAACAAGTTTGTTTTTGTGTTCATGTACACGACGCATTAAGTCATTTGTCACACCTGTATAAAGCGTGCGAGATTTGTTGGTCATGATGTATACATAATATGCCTTGCTCATGTTCAACCTGCGTTATGTCATCCTGAGCGCAGCGAAGGATCTCTGATAGTGAAAGTACGAGAACCTCACCTGCACTGCGTGCGGCGCAAGTGTCGGTCGCAGCGAACGCTCCCTCAGGGTGACATGGTATCAAATCTTCAATAATTCCCATGATTATTAATGCTCAAGCTTTTCTTCCATAGCTCCACCCTTTAATCCCACGGAGCGCAGAATGGGGCGCACTCCTTGACCGCTTCCAGTTCCGTAGTGAAATTATCATAATGCGTATTGGATTGATTCAACAAGCCTCTGATTTTTGGTTCTGTCTCCTCCTGCATATATGCCTGGAAGGCGCTGATCACAGCTCCCATATAGTGTAGCAACTCCTTTTTTGCCGTTTGCATACAGGCAGGGACAGCCACCGCCTGGGTATCCATGAAGATTTGTTGCAAGTCATTTACCGGGCGGGTGAGCCCGACCCGATACACAGTGGCTGCAAACTGATAGCTCGCGTCATATGTTTTCAGCTGGCTGACCAGGAAAGCGGATGCATCCTCGACATCACTTACTTCGCAGGGGTTATACAGGTACATCCAAGTGTATATACCCGCTGCGGCAATAATCAACACAACGATGAGTACACTCGCTGGCAATAGAAAACGTTTTGCTTTCTGGATGGTTTGTGGTGTTTCGAGGGGGGGTGGATTTTCCATATGGACAGCCTTATTTATCCAATCTGGCAGTGTTGCCGGCGCACGTCACATTTCCCTTCCCATAATGCGGGTCAGCTTCACCCGTTTCCCGTTGAAATCCAAACTATCAACCTTCCAGCCAGCATTTGCCCATGCGCGCGCATTGACGTGGTTGCCCTCCTTCTCATGATCCCACCATGACTGTTCATACGCGGACGCTGGCAGTGTATCGTTCAATATTCTTTCGATCTGTTCAAAACCAAGCGTTACTTCCCTTTGGCTTTCAGGAAGGTTGCGCAAGTAATTTTCAAGCGGAGCATATTTGCCAGCCATAGCTATTCCTTTCTTTACAGGGGCTCTTGTGCACACCAAGCATACCTGAAAAACTCATATGTGTGGGGTAATTTTCATTACAACTGCTTCCTGCCCAGTACCCTATGATAAATCGACGCGAAGCCTCCCCAAATTCGCAAATAGAGGTAGTTCAATCCTATGGTGGAGGAAACCTGGTGGTTGCAGATAGCTGGCTTCGCTGAACATCCAGTTTCTCAATACATTCTTCGTCACTCCCAGCGGCTGGAGCACCTCATGAACTGCACGGAATAGAAGCTCTTTATATTTGGCAGTATCGATCCATGCAGGGTTGATCGGCTGGGGCAGGTCCCAGGCATGGACGCCCTGTTTGGTTCGGACATACATAAACTGGACCTGTTGTCCCATGCGGATGTTTTTACCGATGGCCTGCATTTGACCAGCCGCACGCGCTGCCGCTGAGAGGACCCGATAGTCATCAAGTTCGCGGCTGAGGGTTTGTGTCACCAGCAGTTCATCCAACGGAATTTTTCGGTTGCACAACGCAGAGACCCTTCCCTGTAACATGTCCAGGGCTTCGGGCAATAACGTTGCCAGCTGGCTTGAGTCTTTTTCCTTTGCCAGGATCTGCAGTACTTGTAACTGTGCCTGCGCGATAAAGGGAGGAGTATCTTCACGGCGGGATGCCAGTCCGCGTATTTTATAGCCCCCATCTGGCTGCAAACCAAAGAAACGATTGGCAACCGAGAGATTGGGGTTTTGCCTGGAAGAGACAAATGCCATCCATGAATAGACTTGTTCCACTTCAATGGGTAATTTCGTTTCCTGTTCGATCTCGCCCAAAAGGGATTGAAAATCTTCCTGCCTCGTGGCATCTGGCTTGCAGATAAAAAGGCTGTCCACATAGGCATGGATGACTGTGAACCCCTGATCTTCTGCAATCTCCTTGGCTTTCAACAGCATCTTTCTCCCAATGAATGACACCACTTCATGCGAATTGATCCTGCCAAAGGTGGAGTTGGCAAACCCCAGACGACCATATGCCACTACACACAACCATTTGAGGGCATTTTTAATTGCGCTGTAGCGGATGTAACAATGATCGTCCTTATCCATATTCTTCAGGAGCCTCTTGATCTCTACCCGTTTCTTCACCATGGGTCGCAGTGTGGCAGGGATAAGCCCTTCCTGTGAGCTGATCTTGATGCCCATTTCGGGTATTTCAAAGGCATCTTCTTCCTCTACACCCACTGTTTCAGGTGAAATGTTATATTCCGTGATAATGGACGGATACATGGACATAAAATCAATGATGGCCACATCCGGAAAAACACCAGGCAGGGGCTCAAAAACCAATCCCCCACGATCAGATACAACCAATTCATTATAGGTCTTTGGCACTTCCCCCTCTTGTTGCTGGTAGGGGACCAGGATAGTACGGTTTAACGCCGTGAGTGTTTGCATGGCGGCAATGCCTGCACCGGGGGAACGCCTTGCAATTTCCTGAACAGGTAAGCCTGTAACTCGTGCCTGCTCAATGGCGCCCATCAGACCATAATCTCCAAAGGTCATGCAGTTCTGATCATCGATATGCCAGCGTCCGAAGAGATGGACCTGCTCGCCGCGGTAATGCGCCTGACCATAATTATGGAAACTGATCTCCTTTTTTCTATGAACAGATTGTGCAAGGTCACGGTTGGGATTAAAAGGAATTCTTGTTTCTGCTGATATTTCTTCGAGATGGGAAAACAGCCACGTATCGCCATAACTGGTAAGGATCACATCCGGGTTGTATTGCAATAAAGCAGCATTCAGGAAGGAAAGGACTTTCCGAGGGTTATCAAGTGGGATGCAGTAGTTAAAGCGGCCAAAATCAATGGATAGATATTTGGGCGCAGCGTGAGATGGATTACTGTCCGGTCTGATTTGCAACACCCGCAAATCAGGTAGGTTCGGGTCAAGTTCCCAGGGTGTATCAAGTGGAGTGATCCTTGAGATACTCCAACCCTGGCCTACTTCCACCTTGCAGTGCCCAAGCGGAAAGACACCATATTCAGCAGCATACCGCAGAATGAGGGGGATATCGCTATCGTAATAAAGCAGGTCGGGGAAAAGTTGATTGACTTCCTTGAACAATTCATCAAACAAAGAGGGAGTGAGTACATTGACCTCCAAAACATCTTTCATCCCTTCAAAAAGGTCTTTCCGTTGGGTGCGCGAGAGCCTTACGGGCTTATCTTTTAAAAATTTCCACAACTGGCGCAAGCGGTGAAAGGGGCCTCCGACATAAAATGTAATTTGAAACGGCTGGCTAAAAGAATGCGGCTTTTTATCATCCCCCACTAACCACAAAATGATGCCTTCCTTCCCGGCATAGAGATCAAACAACCAGCCAAAATATTCCTTCATTCTGGAGGCAGGAGCCGATTGAGCTTGTTTTCCAAACCCTGAATCAGATTGTAGAGTTCGTCATGGATATGGCCGATCCTCTTACGCTCCTCCAACAGTATGACGAATGGCATAATCTCCATGGGCAGCAGGTTTGCAGCATTGCCGATGGCAGCACGATGTTGCAATAAGGACTCAAAGAATTTATCTAAAATAAGCTGGTCGCTACGACGAAGCGCATCGTATAACGGCCTCAATTCCGCAATCTGATCGAATACGATCTGTGTGGTGGATGGAAGAGTGCGGCCCATGGACGCTACAAAAGTACGGGTTGCGAGATTTTTTCAATTTCAGGTTCAAGGGAAAGGGTTTTATCTACAACGGAGTAAAGGATGCTGAAAAACTGCTCGTACTCTTCACCTTCCATCTCCTGAGTCATGACAATGACCGGACGATAAAAGGCAAGGCGTTTGAGTTCACGGCAACATTCTCTCAACCTAAGAGATCGAACGCGCAAAGGAATATCGGGGTCATAAAAGGTGTGCAGAAAATCCAGCACAAGGATGGGCTCACCCTTTGATGCAGTATTTGCGAGTGAATCCAGCAACCGATGGCATGTGGAAGCCCGCACGGTGTACAAGCGTCCCATGATCTCTTTGATTTCAGTGGTTCGGCCTCTGATAATGCGCGGTAGGGCAAAGGATGGCAGCCACTCATCCCCCGAAATAATAAAAAGCGGTCCATTCAAGATCAAATTGGCAATCAGGTCGGTCTTACTTTTGCGTGCTTTATCCCTGGTAAGGAGCAGCGTGAGACCGCGTTTTTCAGTAATATCAACAGTTAGATTCAATAAGTCATTCATCCCCATAGAATAGTGGGTATTGATAAAAATAAAAACCCCCTTTGGACTTTATCCACGTGGGGCAGGCTGTACGGATGTATCCGTACGGATGAAGCAGGGGCGGGTTGGAAGCAATGCAATGAGCTATATATGGGGAGGGATATTTTTCTCGAAATCGAAGTTATAAAATCGTAGTCGCAATTCTGTTTTATTGCGAACGCCCGCCTTTGAGAACACGAATCGAAGATATGTTTTGACGGATGATGCAGAAATCCGTAGCCACAGGGCTATCTGGTCATTTGTAAATCCCCTGCAAACCAGCACGGTCACATCCTTCTCACGCGGGGAGAGGGATTCCCAGAGATAAATAAGCTCGGACGAATCTCTATCAGAGGATCGGCGACCACCAGCCAGAATGTATCCAGCGTTTGAACGATTCTCCTCGGTGTTAGAGTCTTTTCGATTAATAAGGTGTAAGCGATCACCCAGGATATAAGAGTATTTTTTTGTCTGCTGTGGGCCCATCCGTGAAGGTTTTTTCTTTCGCGGAGTAGACATCGATTAGGATTATATTAGAACGCACGTTCTACGTCAAGCACGGGATGAATTGCTGCTTCATTTCAATACGCAAAGAAGCAGGCGACCAGCGGGTTATCCGTCCAATCGAGTAAGCGCGTGGGCAGCCCATATTGCTGCCCGATCGCCAGCCAGTCCCAATCGCTCGCGGGAATAAAATCCAAATATTGGAATGCTCTCTCCTTGAACAGGCGCAATATTTCCTGCTCGTTGGCTTCGCGTGATTGGATGGAATGTGGAGGCACAATACGACCCGCCCTGGGGATCAATGGATAACTGGTGGAGTTTATTCCCCGGTAAATGACCTCGTGCAGCTCGACGAAATTCCTTATTTCAGTTTCCTTCATCATAAGGATATTTTTATATGAAGGCAAGAACCAATAAAGTTTTCTGATCATTGCTGACGGGCTTACGGTGACGCAAGCCCGTCAGCAATGGTTAAGCGCTAATCAAGCGAGCAGTCGTAGGGTCCCTCGGCAGGCGGATAGGGGTCACTGCCTTCGAGCGCCCATGCAAACACAAAGGCCAGGGCATCGATATCGCAGTCAGAGAGTAGCGGGTCACCCAGATCGGGCCAGCCGTAGCCCATCAGATCGGTGCTTTCCAATAGATTTGTGGTATGTCCCAACCCAAGTGCATGACCGAGCTCATGCAGCGTCACCCAGCCCAGATATTCGGGGCTGTAGGGGTCACGGTCCAGGCTGGGTGGCAGGTCAGAGCGGACAAGGATGTTGGGGCATCCATGGTCGCCGCAGATGGCATACCCACCGAAGACCACGCCGCCTGCTTTCGGCACGTAGTGAATCACGATGTCCGCAGCCTTTTGCTGGCTGCCCTTTGACACAGTCACATCGGTGAGCGTGATCAGGCCATCAAAACATTCGAGCAGCACTTCACTCCAGGTGGCGATCGCGCCGTGGATCGCTTCGATCTGTTCCTCAGATGCTCGAGGGTGAGCCTTCACAGCAACTGTCAGGTCGGTATGGTCCCACCAATAGCCAGGATAGTAATTGCTAAGGATCACAAGTGACTCAGCATTGGACTCTGGCAGATTGCAGGTCACGCCATCTACACTTCGTACAGTGGGTGCAACGGATTTTGCCTGTACGGATATTGGCATGAGGAGTACCGCTAGCATGAAGACTGTGATGAGGGTTCTTGGGATTCGCATTATCTGTTCCTCCATATTTCTCTTATACGGAAGGCTTCCGTATAACATCCCGCAGGAGATGCGGGTCTCCAGTCAGGGTGTAATATGTGGTGTTTTAACCCCCATAGGCCCATGGAATGGCCGAATTATAGCACCTGGAGGACGATGCTCACACTTTGCTCGTACTCCAATGTCTCGTGTGAGACATCCAATGTCAGAATTTGATCAGCTGGAATGGACGCCAGCCACTCATCCAGATGCAAGTTGAACAGGGCAGTATCTTCTGCGGATGCGATATTAATGCGGTCACGCGTGGATAAGCGGCCTGCCACCGTACCCTCATCCGCACACAGGCGGACGATAAGCTCCGGGCTCGGCAGGTCCGCACGGATGAACATGTAGAGGCGTCGGCACAGATCATATTCCGAGTCAGAGAGCAGACCTCGGCTGTGAAAGAGGCGGGTAAAGCCATGGAAGTCGAGATCGAGTCCGCCGTCCATTAATCCGATCTGCGAGCCGAACGGCGAGGACGTGCGCAGCATCCGTTCCTGTTCGGCGCGTAAAAGCAGGTAGTCCATCTGGTTCGGAAGCGCATAGCGCGGGTCATCCTTGAATAATGCCTGAAACGGACGCTCGGTATGCTGTTCATATGCAATGGCAAATTTTCCTGTTTTGCCCAGGGCTTTCACAAGTGCGGTCTTGCCAACTCCGCTCGCGCCAACGACTGAAATAAGTTTTAGCATGTGTTTTGTTAGCTGCAAAATGCGGGCGGATCGTAGAATTGCACTGCGCTGATAAACCAGCTTGAATCAATCTGCTGGATCGTGATGGTCTGTGGTGTTAATGCCGGCCCTTCCTGCTCAAGCGGTTCGCCGGTAGACTGTTGATACGTGGTATTGGTCCAGTATTCGCAGGTATCCACTTCGATCTGCGTATTGCTGATCACGCGTATGTCTTTGATGAAACTCTGGTAGTAGTCCATCTCCGAGATCACAATCAGTCCCTGTTGATTGAGCGACTCGATGTTGTCTTGAAGTGCGGTAAAGACATCGCCTGCCATCACCGAGGCTGCCACGCTGGCAGACCCAGTGCGATAGGCTTCGATCTCAAGCTCGATGGCCGTGGTGAGAAACTCGCTGACATCCTCCTCAAGCTGCGGCGATATGTCGGCTTGTTCCGGGAAGAGCGGATCACTTCCCTGGTCCACTTCCTGGCCATCGCTTACGCCGTCCTTATCCATATCGGGGTCAAGCGGGTTCATGCGGTTCTGCACTTCAACGCCATCATTCAAGCCATCATTATCGCTATCTGCATTGTTCGGATCGGTTCCGGTAATGAGGGTTTCATCCTGATCCGAGATGCCGTCCTGGTCCTGGTCTTCTCCAGTGCTGGGAGGCGGCGCCTCATTCTCAGGGACATCTGGTGCCGGCCGCGGAGCGCTGGCCACACCATACAGCTCCTGCACCCCGGCAATATCGTCCTCGCCCAGGAAACGGCGCGGCCCATCATAACTCGGGAACATCAACGCGCCGGGGTCATTGCTGTGCGCCAGGCCGAGTGTGTGCCCGATCTCGTGCGCGGCAACGGTCAGCAGGTCCACGTTACTGGTGTTGCTGTTCACCCAGCGTTCGTCGTCATCGAAATGTAAAAACACCGGCCGGTCGTCATACGGATTGGGAAATGTGGCATGTGCGAGCACATCACCGGGTCCATCGAACGCGTCACCATCCCCGTGATCTCCCGATGCCCACCCGATGAGTATATTTGCATCACCCTGGCTGGCTGCCTCGGTGAACGTCAGCGGCGTTTGTGATGCCCATAATTCGAAAGCCTGCCGTATCACGTCTCTTTCCATACTGCCTTCCAGTTTTTCAGTATCGTTCATAAAGTAGTAGGAAAGATCCAGCGTGCTCCATTGTGAGATTGCCTGATATTCTGCAATGATCGAGCTTTCGTTGGCCTCCGTGGGGATGTCGTCGTAGCGATACTCTGGTTCTGTGGAAGAAGATGATGGGATGGCTGGCGTCAGGGAACATGCCAGCGTGAGGATCAGCAGAGGAATGATAAAGCGGGCAATCGCGCCGTGAAGTTTCTTATTCATTAAAACAGCACCTCCAAAATTGTCACACAGTCATCAACGTGTGTTTTCTTATAGCATATGCTTTTGTGGCTCACAAGGCTGGTATGACTAAGGAACGATCTGCATTTGTAATACTCCGAAAATTCTCTTATGGTAGAATGCTTGTTGTTAAAATAATATGAGCGATCCACTTGTCATTGCCTCCTCTGATTCCATACTTTCGACCCTTCACTTTAAACCCTTTCGCAGCAAGGTGGAGAGGCGGGTGGTTCCATTCCTGCCACCTCTCGGGCAGCCACAATCCATGGAGATAAACACTCCGTGGGGAACACGGCTCACTGCGCGCAAAGGGGATCTTTTGGTAAGTGAGGTTGCAGCGCCCCATGATTTTTGGGCAGTAGATCCCCTCATCTTTGATGAGAGTTACATTATCACCCGCCCGGGCTATTGCATAAAAAAAGCCGTTACCTTGCTGGTGCCCCTTACAGACATCACTCATGACCCTGATCGTGAAGTCACGGTCCTCAGCCTGGAAGGCGCGGAAACAGTCCGCGCAGGAGATTTCTACCTGGCAAAAGGCATCAAAGGTGAGATATGGCCCTATCCCAGGGAAAAGATAAATGAAGTCATGACGCCCGCTGAATGATCAGCGGGCGTCTTATTTGTTGGTTGGCCATGGCGATGTACGCTATTTTTTTCTTCGAGAGGCTGTCTTTTTGGAACTGCCATTTGAAGCGGGAACCAGGCTGCTCTTCGCCGACGGAATGGGACTGGCATTCAAAGACATATCCATTGCAGTCGTACGCGGTAACTTATCCGGGTTGATGTGTTCCACCATGCCGCCAGTATCGCGCATCAGATCCACCATATGCTTTACCAGGCGGGCATCGAGGTCCTTCGATGTTTCATTTTTTCCGTCCCATACAGCAATGAGACGAGCATTGTCGATGCCACGCGCCAGGCCTGAATATAATGCCCAGCGGTTGTTCCGTTCATGGACATTGTCACCTGCCTTTGGCAATCCAACACAGTCCGGTTGATAGAACTCGTCCACACCGAGGTGGTTGCGCATCCTGTAAAATCGTTCCACCCATTGTTCCCCGCCCGGGCTGACGAAATCGCGGACATAGGGAGCTTCCAGCATGGGGAAATACGCCTGCACAGGGATGCCTCGTTCTGCGCAGCACTCTACAAACACAATTTCACTGCCCGCATCCATGCCGGTCGTCACAGCGATATCGCCGGCATTTGCTTCGTATTTGTCGAGTATCGAATTGATCGCGCTTCTGATGTCGCCCTCCTTTTCAGGAGGAAACTGGTTTTCCTTTTTTCTTGGGTTGCTGATCATATAGCCTGTGAATAGAAAGACCATGCCTCCCCGTTTTTTGGGTTCGGGTTTTGCTGCTTCCAATTTTCCCCTTTTCGGCTGGCTCTCTTCCGCAACCGTCTCTCTGCGGATGCGCATCAGCTCGTCGCGGATGACATCGATGCCTGCCTGAACGAACTCAGCGCGCATATCCAGCTGACCCAGGATCTCAAGCTGTCCGAGTGAGGACTGCAGAAAAAACTGGTTGCGGCGCGAAGCTGTGAGTCCCTTGCGGTATGCACGGGTAACCTCCTGGGTGACTTCAGCCGTGAGGATGCGAAGATCGGCGAGCGAGATCAACGTCCAATAATCCGCTTTCTCATCCTTTGCCTTGGTTTCCAAAGCGAAGATCAGTGACCCGCGTAATTCAGGCAGGAGTTCGCGCACCCATTGAATGTCTGGGTCCGGTGCGGTCTTGTCGTCATATTGATCTGCCAGATAAACAAGAGCAGTCCCAAGTGTCAGCGCGTTGACGCCGGGATAGGTCTCGTCCAGTTCCAGACGATACCCCTTGAGATACGTTTCAATTGATTTGATCAGCCAGTGATACGATTCGAACGCCGTTTTGAGGCGCAATTCCTTGTCCTCAATCCACTTCCAGGAGTCGTACCACATTTCCTTATAGATGCGGCCGAGGTAGGCGACAGCTTCGGTATCGGTGGGCACATCCGCCAGCAGATTTTCAAGCTTTATGATGGCTTCATCCACGCGACCGACGCGGTTCAGGTTGAATGCCTCCTCACGACGGAAGGTCAGGTTCCGTGAATTAACCTCAAGCCCTCTGCGGTACTGGGTTAATGCCAGTTCATTGCGCCCCATATTCTTAAGAGCCAGCCCGGCTTCGCCGATGGCCTCCTCCTTGATCAGAGGATTCCGGATCTCTTCCGTCAGCAGCAGGATGTCGCCGATGCGTTTTTGCCGCTGGGCAACCGTGACGCGTTCCTTCCACTCATTGTATTCACGCCAGAACCCGGTTGCCAGCGGAGTGCGAAGCGACCTGCGGTTTGGTTCGACCAGCCCATCCAGGAGGTTGAAAATGGGACTATGGATCATGTCGCCATCTGAGGCCCATGTGTCACGAGCCACGCGTGAGATCGCTACCTTGTCCTTATCCAAAAATGAAGGGTCAGGCACTCCCTCCGCTGTGATGTGATAGGGGATCGTTCGGACGTTGAACACATCAAAAGGCATGTACGCGCGCCCCGCCTGAATATGGACGATCCCACGCTTGCGAAATGCATGGCGGATGCCCAGCTCGTAGAATACATTTGCATTGTCTATGCTCATATCTGCAATGCACAGGTCTGCGAGCAGTAACTCCTGGAACATATCGGTCAGGATGTCGCCGCTGGTGGTTTCCTCGTCGGCACGGAACGCTTCAAAGCCCGCTGCCTCAAGCGAAGGCTTGATCAGCTGTGTGTAGATAGCATTGAAGTCGTAGATGGATCCGTCGCCACCTTTTTTCTTCCCAAATGGCATGATCACAAACGCATGCGGACGAACCTCCGGGTGAATCGAACCTGACAAGGTGTCGGCTTCCGCGGCGAGGTCAAGCGTCCTGGCCTCGGGTAAGGTCTGTGCTGCGGTTTCCCCCGATGGTTCAGTGGCGGATACAGGAGGCGAGCCAGTTGACTGCACTACTGGTCCTGTTTCCTCTGGGGTGGTTGGAGTGGTTGGTTGCGTCATTTGCACTTCTTTCTTCCTTCGAAAAAGGCTTTGCAGGCTGATGCCTTGATCAACCTTTTGGTTCACCTGTCTTTGGATAGCGGGCAAGAATGGCATTGAGTTCCTCCTTGCTCGTGTCCCTGCCCACTTCAATGTTGGCAAACTCATGAGCGATCCCGGCGAGAGAGGATGTGAGCGTTGAAGCCCGTTCCATTACGTTTTCCGCCGCCCCTGCAACAACCTGACCCATTGCCGCCAGTTCCTGTTGGACGAGTTCGGACGAGGCTTCCTCTGCAAGTGTGCCCAAAGCTGCCTTGAATGTTTCTTCAACTTTCTGTTCAGCCTCCTGCAACGTTTCCCTTGTAAACTCAAGCAGATCGTCGCTCATGGCCTGCCTGACGCGCTCATCGGATTCAATCGATTCCATGATCACCTGGTTGACAAGGCTTGCTTCCTTTTCGAGATCAGACTCCTTCAACGCTTCCTGCATGGACCGAATGTATTCGGTATTCTGAGCCCACAAGACATCTTCGCAGCCTCGTACCATTCTATAAAACTCGGTCTTTGTGCGCTCTTCGGGCTCAAGATTCGTCCAGTGGTCGTAGAGGGTGGTCAATTCAAGAATAACCTTGCTGTAATTTTTGATCACTACATCCACGTTGCGCAGTTGCTGCCAGCCAACGATTGCCGCAGTAAGGGATGCTGTTAAAGCGACCCATACACTCAAAGTACCGCCCAGAGCAGCAAAATAACTCCCTACACCACCAGCAGCCAGCACCAAAAACGTAAGGATGCCTCTTTCTCTTTTAAGTTCATTGACTTCCTTGATATGCCAGCGAAGCTGGTCTTCCAGCCGGAATTTGAAGTATTCATCTCCGTTCAGGTCATTGAAGCCCGGGTCATTACCCCATTCCGGTTTGTAATAGGGAGGCAGGGTTCCCGGGAACGGCCTGAAGGCAAACTCACCACCCAGCCCGCGATACAGCTGCCTTTGGATCTCATTGATTCGTTTTTCCAGATACTCACGTCTATTTTTGTTTCCGCGCAAAACAGTGCGAAAGAAATAGATCTCCTTTAGATATTCCTCAGCCGCTGCGCGGGTGACCAGCCAATCGCTATTGGCAAACGTTCTTGTGCCAAGTGCAGCAAGCAACGATGCCACGATTGGAGTAATAATAAAGAGGTTATTAATAACCACCCCCAACAGGGCGCTGCTCTCCCTCGGGTAGCGAGGGACGATGATGGCGAATAAAGTTGCCAGGACGCTCAATGCAGCGATCGTCAGACGTAACCGCTTATAGGCCCTTGTTCGCCTGAGTGAAGATGCGTCAAGCTGTGCATAACGGGTCCATGCGATTTCAAGGACGGGTGCAGGTTTCGGTGTTTCGGTTTCCATAGAGTTTCTCCGTTAATCATCATGGCGACTGACGCAAACGATTTGCTTCGCGCAAATCGTGGCAAATGCAGGTGATACGCGTCATGCCAGAAGAAAGCCGCCTATAAATCTTTTAACGCGCAACGAACCAGGCAGCTACAACACCTTCTGTGCCTGTTGGATCTTTTACTTTAAGCCACTGATCGTTCCTGCCGATTTTGGCCTCTGCATTGGGTTCTGTGACCACAAATTCAGTGCCAAGCGGCAGACGCTTGATCAAGGTCGCATCGCTGACAACAGGCTGCTTGCGGAGTGCAATCCCTTCGGCGGTGGCTTTGACCTTCAGGGGTCCACCGTTGACTGTAGCGGCTGTGGTAGTGGGTGTGGCAGGCTGTGAGCCGCTCCCGTATTTGACATACCATGCCGCGATATAACCTTCCTTGTTGGATGCATCGCGCACCTTGAGCCACTGTCCTGTCACGCCAACTTTCGGAATTGCCTGAGTGGCAGGTTCAACACACACCAGTGTTTCGGTCATTGGAACGCGACGGATCAATGTGGCTGGATCGATCACGGGTTGTGAACGGAGTGAGAGCTCTTCGAGAGGAACAAGAGCCAGTGCTCCGCTGGGCAGCTTTGCGGGCGTTGCCGCAGTGGTGGTGGCAGTTGCAGGCTTTCCTTTTACATCCGACACAAACCAGGCCGCCACATATCCCTGGTGGCCGGCAGGGTCCTGCACATTGATCCACTGGCCGTTGACGCCGAGCTTGGCCTTTACTGTCGCTTTGGGTTCCAGGCAGATCAACTGCGTGCCGAGCAGCATGCGCTTCCACAGAAAGCCACCGACAGACGGATCGGCTCGCAGGGCCAGATCATCTTCCGCGCCATACAGTACGAACTTATCTGCAGGCACGGGAACCCTGGTCATCTTGGGAGGTTCGGGTGGCACTGCACTGTAGGAGTCAAACCATAGGACCGCGCTGATCTCGGATGCGAGTTTTGCGCCATTGTATTTGTAGCGCGTGGTGAGCAGCACTTCCTTGTCGGGACCATCGCCGCCATATTTATAAGGATCATATAAGATGTAATCATTACCCTTTTTTTCTTTTACGAGGACGAAGTGAGTTTGGGTGCCTGCCTGCTTGTTCCAGTCCACCTGCAGGATGACAGGCTTGCCAGCCGCCACTGCGACATCAATTTGTGCGAGAGGGGCGGGGAAACTTTCACATGGCTGCATATCGCGATATGCACAATTGGGCCAGACATACGGCAGCAGACTCGGGATAAAAAACGCCCCCTGAAAACCGCCAGCCTTTTTCATCTTCTCATTGACGGTTTCGGGAGTTTCGTTGTAGCCGATGCCGTTCAGCATCATCGTGGCAGACGTGAGCAGACAGCCCCAGCCGCCGATCGTTTCATTGGAATTTCCAAGCTTGGTGCTTTTCCATTTCTCGTCGTTCTGGTATAAGTTTTGTGTCTTGAACATCTTTCTGCCTCCTGCGTTGTTGTACGGCATCTACCAGTTGGTTCGTGATACGCAATGCTTAAATTCAGTAAATCACGATTTTCATGTCACTCTGAGAGAGCGCTCGCTGCGAACGAAGAGTCTCGGCGCAAATTGTCAGAGATTCTTCGTCGCCAGGAAAACGCTGGCTCCTCAGAATGACAAACCTGTGACTTACTGAAATTCTGTTATTTGGATGATTCTACTCCAATCCCTAAAAATGGGAATTCTATTTTCGTTGTACGGCCTCCCTGAGCGGAGTACAGCCGGGAATTGATCCCGTTACAGGGCCATTTTCTATCTAAACCCCCTGCCCGCTACATCAGTTGCCATTTTCCGAGGCGTTACCCGCATCCCACCAGCGGGAGAGGTGTTTTTCCGCGCGCAGCGGGTGATCCGCGTAGTGTGAAACATCGTTGAACAACATCAGACGCGCATGGACAGTGTCCTTAAAGTCGAGAACATTCAGACAGGCCGGAGCCTGGTCTAAACGATCCCGATAGCCGCGACCGTCAAAGCCCAGCAGGCTGCTCAAAATGAGACGTATCGTGGCTTTGTGGGAAACCACGACGATGTTTTTATTCCTATGGTTGACGATGATCTGGCGTATGACAGGCAGGGAGCGCGCGAGAACGCTGATGCCTGATTCGCCTCCATCAGGCGCAAACGTGAACGGGTCAGACTCCCACGCCGAATATTCATCCGGGAACTGTGCCTCGACATCCTTGCGGCTCATTCCCTCCCAATGCCCATGGCTGATCTCACGCAAATCCCCATTCTGCATGGGGGTCAACCCATGCGGCTGGGCAAGAATTGCTGCCGTCTCCATCGTCCTATCCAGCGGACTGGCGTAGATGGCAGAGATGTGATCGTCTGCCAGCCTGTGTGCGAGGCGCTCTGCCTGCGCACGTCCCTCCTCGGAGAGAAAAACATTCGCTGCGCCAGAGAAGCGATCTTCTGCAGTGAGCTGCGTTGCACCATGCCGGACCAGATAGAGACGGGTTGTCATAGGAAATATGCCCTTTCCACCATAAGGATGAATTACCTGATACGCCTAGTGTACCGCTAATCTAGAATCAACGAACCATATCCGCAAAAGAATAATGCTCTTTCAGCTTGTTATTGAGTCATTTTTACATGCGTGTCGAAAAACTCGATTGTGCGCTGCATGGCAGTGCTGAAATAATTCGCAATGTTATGGTTGTCGCCTTCATATTTATATAATTCCACGTACTGTTCCGCTGCAAGCATTTGATAGTAAAGAAGTTCCGAGAATTCCAGCGGTACATCCGTGTCCAGCGTCCCATGATGGAGCTGAATGGGGCCCGAGAGGTCATTCAAATAGGAATTGGCGGAAATGGAGTTCCAGAATACGGGGTTCTCTTCGGGAGAGCCATATTGCTGCTGAAGGGTGAACCTCCACGAACGCGGAGACGGGGTCGAGGGGGCCGATGAACCTGTGCCTCTGCGCCAGCGTGTGAGCAGATCGGGGTAGGAAGCAACCACTCCTGCCCAGATCACGCCAGCCTTGATATCCTGTGTGATCACCATGGAACGCAGGGTGATATATCCGCCCATCGAATGGCCCCACATGCCCATGCGGTTGGGGTCTGCATCCGGGTGGCGTTTCATCGAAGCGACCGCGTTCAACACATCCACAGTGTAATCGGGCCGGCTGTACGCTCCCCCTGCTTCGCCCTCCGAGTTTCCATGGCCGCGATAGTCTGAGCGGAGGACGATGTACCCGCTGCGGGCGATCAGATCCACATAGGCGATGTAACGCTCCGTGGAGACATACACATCCGGCGGGATGAATCCGTGATTGAAGATGATGACCGGCCAGCCTGTGGGTGGCTTCTCGCCGGCGGGGACGGTCATCAGCGCGTAGATCTTCAACCCTTCGGAAAGATAGGACACATAATAGCGGCTGTAATTCACGCCGGGGTCGAGCACTGATTCGATGACAATGTCACTGCCGGGATATTCACGGACGCGCATGGCCTTGATCTCAAGCGGATGCGGGACCGACGTCGCTGTGGGGAGCGGTGTGGACGTCAGCGCTTGAGTGGGAGTCAGCACGGGCAGCGCAGTGGCTGTTGACGCGGGAGCAACGATCGGCGTGGTCTGTGGAGCGGCGGGGTTGGGTCCACAGGCTGATGCCGCGAAAGATAAAATCACGATCAGCAGCCAGTAAGAAGTCATTCTTTTCATTTGGTAAATCCTTTTGATGAACTACATATAAATAATGCAGCCGCGTTTTTCAAGCTGCTTGATCCAGGCAGGGGCGCTTTCAAATTGATTCCAGCGCAGGTCCAGTTTTTCGAGTCTACGAAGTTTGGATAGACTTTCGGGCAGCGAGGATAGACGGTTTGCACGCAGATCCATGAACCTGAGATTTTTGAGCCTGCCAATCGAATCGGGCAGGGATGTAAGTTGGTTGAAACGCAGGTCGAGGTCGGTGAGACTCGCCGCATCATCCAGCGATTCGGGAAGCGATTCGATCTGATTGTTCTCGAGCATCAGCTTTTTGAGGTTCTTCAATTTACCCATTGATCTGGGGAGCGACGTGAGCCTGTTGTTCATCAGATACAGCTCGCGCAGGTGTTTCAGGCTGCCAATCGAATTGGGCAGCGAATCGATCTGGTTATTGTAAAGCCTGAGTTCGACCAGCTTTGACAGTTTCCCGATGTCATTGGGAAGAGCGGTGAGCTGGTTGTCCGTGATATTCAGATACTGAAGTTCCCTGAGTTTTCCAATGGACGCTGGAACAGAATCAAACCCGTTATCGCTCAGATACAGGAAGCGCAGTTTTGTTAATTTGCCGATGGAGGCGGGAATGGCTGCAAAGTTGTTGTGACCCAGATCGAGCATCCGAAGGTTTTTCAGACCTCCGAGAGCCTCGGGCAGGATGGATAGGTGGTTGTTGCCGACGTTCAACACTTCCAGTTGCGAGGCACTCCAGAGCGATGCGGGCAGGTCGTTCAGTCCCTGGTTGTACAGGTTCAATATCCTCTGTGCATTGGGATTTTCGAGCTTAAAGTCTCTGGGATCGTTTTGATGTTCCATACTTCATGGAAGCCCTGAATCACCGTTTTGTTACCTTCAAAAAAACCTGTAGAGGCGGCTGCCCGGGGTAAAAGGAAGTTTGACTTGCCAGGACCGTTCGGTTCTACTCATTATTTTGATTTTGGTTTCCAGTTTTTGTCTGCTTATGCTTTATTCTTCGACGCCGTCTTCACCGATTTGGTAATGAGCTCCTTCAGTACCTTTGTATCTACATCCTCCAGTTTGTTGATATACAAACAACCTTTGCCTGTGGAATGTTTTCCAAGCTTTTTCATCAAGTCTTCAAACTGGTTGAATCCACCCATTACGTACAGCGTCAGGTTTTGTTTGCGCGGAGAGAAGCCCGTGATGAACCAGTCACCTTCGCGCCCTGATTCATACACATAGTGATAATCGCCAAAACCGACAATTCCAGTACCCCACATCTTCGGTTGCGCTTTGGTTGCCTTTTTCATCAACTCCAAAATTGTATAGCAGTCCGCGCGCTTTTGCTCATCCTTGATCCCCTTGAGAAATTTATCCACACTTGATTTGGTAGGTAGGGTCTTTAACTCAGCCATGATGTTCTCCTCTCATACGTTGGACACAACGCTGCTTCAAAAATTATAGCATTACAAATAACTCAGCCACCAGCGTGCAGGATTGTTTTCCCTGACCTTTTGGTACCACCTGCAAAGTGGATACAGCGTAAGCACGACCAGCACCCAGACGACATACACCACTTCCAGGCCGAACCCGAAATTGTCCAGCCTTCCTGACAGGAATTGCCCGGCAGACAAGATGTACTCCCGCCAGTCCCGGCCTGCATAGCCAAGTGCCAGCAGCGCAAGGGCATGAATGAAATATATATGGAGAATGTAAAAGAACAAGGGTACTCTTCCAAACACGACAAGTGGATGGGTGACGCGCGGCTTCATGGTTTCACTCAGAGCCAAAAACAGCAAGGCGGGTCCCATCGTCATCAGAATGAACTGCAGGGACGGAGGATATTTCGTTGTGTTCAGGAACGATATCAATGTGAAGATAGCGGAGTCCTGTGGCTGCCAGGTCGAGGGTTCACCGTATAGGTTGAATTGACGAAGGACAATGAACAAGGCAGTTGCGCCAATTCCACTTACGAACAACCAGAGTGTCCTCTGAGAGGCGGGAAATTCCTTCCTGAACAGGTTGCCGGTCACATAGCCCAGAGCCATCAGTCCGGCCCAGGGCAGCACAGGATAAAAGATGCTGATCGCGCGTTCATTCAATACGACAAGCCTGGGTTGGTGCAGGATGTACCAGATGAAATCGAAGAAGCCTGTGCCCTGCACAGTGACCGGATCCAACAGGTTGTGCCCAAACACAATAATCATGCCAATGAGAAGGATAATTTGATTGGGTAGGAACACCAACGCAGATAACGCCAGCATGCCGAGCCCGATCGCCCAGATCACCTGCAGGATCAGAAAACTATAGGCTGTGTCGAACGTCCATCCAAAGCTGACAATGACCAGCTCCACAATGACCAGCCACACGCCGCGTGTGAACAGGAAGCGCGCGGTCTGCCGGGTGTTCGCCTGTTTTGTCCCAAAAAGAAAAGCGGACGTGCCCGCCAGGAAGATAAAGACCGGCGCACAGAAATGTGTGATCCAACGCGTGAAAAATAACAGCGGGGTGGTTGTGGCAAGATCGGTGGGCGAGGTGTACCACGTCCCAGCCCCAAAATACATGCGGACGTGATCCAGCGCCATGATGACGATTACCAGCCCGCGCAAAAAATCAATGGACGGTATTCTATTGTGGGTGGAGTTTGGCCGGGAGCGATTGGATCGCATGAATGTCTGACGTTTTCTTATGCAGAGTATGGGAAAAGTACAGGCGTGAACTGTTTTGTTCACATCTGATTTGAAAGCCGCAGGATCATGGACCCTGCGGCAGTAGGTTGATTTCTGAGAAGGAGATTCTTTATGGACCTTTGAATTTCCAAAGCTCCGCGCCCGCGCCATCGTTGGCATTTGCCTGGAAATATAACTCGTTGTTATACACTATCAGAAAAGCAGGGTTCGAACCGCCCGCAGTGTTGATGTCGCTGACACGACTGATATTCGTACCGTCGTATTTCCACAACTCAAAGCCGGCGGCATCGCCATTTGCGCTAAAGTACAGGGTGTTGTTGAACACCGTCAGGTATGTGGGCACGGAATCGGCTGCACCCGCGTTGATGTCTGCGGCACGGGTGGCTGTTGTCCCATCGAATCTCCATAGTTCCGTTCCGGCGCTGTCATTGGCGTTGGCACTGAAGTACAGAATATTGTTGAAAACCGTGAGAAATGCCGGGTTTGAATTGCCAACTCCAACATTGATGTCTGCCACGCGCGTGGTGGTTGTGCCGTCATACTTCCATAATTCTGTGCCCGCGCCATCGGTGCTGGTTGCACTGAAGTACAGCGCATTATTAAACACCGCCAGATACGCAGGGCTGGAATCGCCCGCGTCGGGGTTGATGTCTGCCACGCGGCTGGTGACCGTCCCATCATATTTCCAGAGTTCAATGCCTTTGCCATCGTTGCCGTTGGCACTAAAGTACAACGCATTATTGAACACGGTCAGATACATGGGGTTGGCATCTGCGGCCCCACTGTTGAGATCAGTGACGCGCCCGGCCGCGGTTCCATTGAACCTCCAAAGTTCACTGCCTGCGGCATCGTTGCCATTCGCCCTGAAATAAAGATTGTCACTGTAAGGCGTCAGGAATGAGGGTTCGGAGCCGCCCGCGCCTGCATTGATGTCCGCGACACGGCTGACAGCCTTCAACCCGCTATCGTATCTCCAGAGTTCCGCGCCTGCTCCATCATTGGCGTTTGCCTGGAAGTAGAGTTGTCCGTTGAACACGCTGAGATGCGATGGGTTCGAGTCGCCGACGCCTGCATTGATATCCGCGACTCTTTCAATGGGTGAGGCCGGCGCAGGCGTTATAAGCGTAACTTCCAGGCTATAGGTTTTGTTGGTTGAGCCGAGACTGCTGACGAGATCAATAAAGTGGTCTCCGTTCGTAGTGAGCGTACCGCTCCAGGAAAGAGTATTATCCAGCGGCTTGAGCGCGGCCCCGCCGGGAGCGTAGATCGCCAGCCCCACATCATTGGTTGGAACCGTCAGCCGGACGGTGAGGATCTGTCCCTGCGCACCCGTGAATACATGACGGATCGTGTCGGGCGTGCCGATGGTCCCGGATAGCGTGACCGTCGGGCTGCCGGCCGGGAAGTTGAGACGGACCGGTTCTCTGGGAGGGATGGCTGTGGGCGGAATGGCGGTCCCTGGAGTGATGGGCGATAGCCTGGAGTTCAAAGGCACCTTGACCACCTGCCCGGCGGAGAGCGTCACTTTCTGGTTCGCCTCCATCAGCACTTCTATGTCTGCGTTGTGGCTGGGGTCATTGGCGATGGATTGCCAGGTATCGCCGGATTTAACTGTATAAAACGCGATGCACGGCGGTCCGTAGACCCTGCCGTTACTTCCAATATTGGGGACGCTCACCGTGTCCCAGTTTGGATAGATCCAGTGGGGGTCGATGATCTGGGGGTTGGCCGCCCGGACGGCTGCGTAGTTCGCCCCGTAGCAGCGGGAAATCTGCAGCATCCATTCCCCTTTCACCACGGGATGCCGGATCGTGGTCCCTGTCTGATAGTTGGGGTTGACCGGGGGGATGCCGCCGCATTTTGCAACCGGGACGCTTGCAGACTGGGCCGTCCCTGCACCCGCGCCGGACGCGCTGGCATTGCTCGTGATCGAGCTTACTGTTAAGTCCGTCGCGGTAATGGTGTAGGTTGAAGTGCACGTTACCGTCTGGTTGGTGGTCAGAGTTGTCAACGCCTGCCCGCAGTTGATCGGGGCCGCGATGCGGTCATCTCGAACGATGAACTGGGCTGGGCCGAGAGGCAGCGGGCCGGTGTTGGTAATGGTATAGGTATAAGTGATAATCTGCCCTTCCTGGCAGTAGGTGGTTGGGTTGGCTGTGACCGCCAGCCCCAGGACCGGGTTCGGCGGCATCTGGATGGTTGTGTCAACAGTGTTTGAAATCCGTCCGCCTGCAGTTGCCGTGCTTCTATTTATCATGGAACCGGCAGTGATATCCGCCTGGGTGATCCTGTAACTGCCAGTACAGGTTATGCTTTCGTTTACATCCAGATCTGCATTCAGGTCGCCGACGGTGTTGAGAGCCGGGCAGGCAACAGTAGTCATTTTGCTGTCTGAGACGGTTACCGCTCCCGCAAGAGTCGAGGTGGTGCTGTTGGTAACCACAAAATTGTAGTTGATCACCTGGTCCAACGTGGAATAGGTGGACGGCTGGGGGTCGACACGGAGAATAAGTCCCTCGATGAGCGGGTTAGGCACCGGAGCGGGGTTGCCGCACTCGGTCAGGATACATGCGGAAATGAATAGAAGCCCTGTGACCAAAATTGATAGACGTAAAAATCTGCTCATGCCTGTCCCTTTCTGTGGACCCGGAACGCAAACTCAGAATAATAGCTCTTTCGTGTAAGTAAAGTATAGCAAATTAAACACGCAAAAGCAATTGAAACTGTTGTTCTATAGGGTTAACGGGGATGTAGGGAAATGGCACGGTTACACGCCTCCAACGGCACCATTCCACCCATTAAAACAGACTCCCCTCTCGTGTAGAGGGGAGTGGGTGCGACATACACACCCCAGGAATAACAATCTCCAAGTCAAATCTTGCCAAACTTTTATGTGCTTTGAATTTCCGACGGCGGGGGATTGTCCTGCTGATAAAGAGAGGACGATGGTCCGCCTCTCTCTTTATAGTTTAATCTGGCAGGCTTATATTCACTTCATCTTGAACAATTTGGTAGTCCCTGTCAAACTGCGACTTATATCCACGTCACACAGGACTACCTGGATTGTCAAGCCATCCATAGCCTGCCAGCTCGCAATGGCACATCGCTTTAATGGGCATTCAGCGATGCTCTGCTGCAACTTTTTCCTCAAATATTGTACAGGAACTCGAACGTATGGTCTATATATCCATCAAAAAACGGAAGATACATTTGTGGATATAGATTGTCCGAATTCCACGCTGGTTTTTCTGCTAAACCACTCATTAAAATGCACCAGCGCAACAGGAATGGCTTTCTGGGAAACAGCATAATTAAGACACCAGTGTTTTCACTCTGACGAAGAATCTAATTATAGAAATTCCGGTGTTTTCATTTAACTTGATAGATGATGCCGCAATTTATTTTGATATGGGATTTTGTTCGGCGCTACTGAACCAATTACAAAGTCACCCTGTTAGCCCAAAGTTAAAATGTCACCCTTGTCAAAAATAAAAAGTTGTGTCAAAATAACGCTGCTCCGATCAGGGTGCCCCCCTCACTCTGATCGGAGCACTTTTTCAACCTGGGGGTAACGGATTTGGGGTCAACCTTCCTCTGTAACAACGTCCCATACGTTTTACCCTTTGAAATACCAGCGGGTTGCTCTTTCGCTTCGTTCCCACAATCTGGCGGAATTGCTCTCGTTGACAAATCGGTTCGTTTTTCGGACCTTTCGTTTGATCCAGAATTTCCCATTGCTGTTTTGAGCCAATGGATCTTCTGCCAGAAATACACCTGTATCGGCTCCTGCTGCGTTGTCAATCATGATCAATGGTCGTAGCCAGTTAGGCACGTTAAATTTCTGCGTTTCCTCGCCGCGCTGTTTGCCAAAATCTGAGCTGACCAGGCCGGGATGGTAGCAATGGGCGGTGATCCCTTTGGATGCAGTGTGGCGCGCCAGTTCCTGTGTGAACAGGATGTTCGCCAGCTTGCTCTTGCTGTACATCCTGAATGAATTGTAGGGCCGATTTTCATCCATCCAATCCTCCCAATTAAACCTTCCAAACATATAAGCACCCGACGTTGTGGTGATAATTCGGCCGTGGACTCGCTCCACCAACGGGAGCAGTTCACGGGTCAGCACGAACGGAGCGAGATGGTTGACGACCATGGTCAATTCCAGCCCGTCGGCGCTGACCTTCCTATCATCCAGCATCAAGCCGGCGTTGTTCCAGAGCACATCCAGTGTTTCAGTCTGCGCTTTGACCTGATCCGCGAGTGCCTTCACCTCAGCCAAAGAAGCAAGATCGCCCGTAACCAGCGTAAAGTCAGCTTCGGGTGCGCTCTGCTTCAACTCGTCCAGAACGGGATTGCCGCGTGCGGCCGAACGCGCGTGGACAAATACCTTCCAGCCTCTTCGCCCCAACTCCAACGCGCCTGCCTTGCCAATGCCCGTGGACGCGCCCGTGATCAATATGACTTTCTTTAAATTACTCATTACGATTCCCTTTTATACTGTGATGTTTGCAGGGTATGGAGCATATCTCAAACGGAAATCTTTCCCGTCCTATCTGATAGATTGCTTAGAGTTGCCGCTGGGTTCCCTTCCCGGCATTGGATCGCTGCACAATCGCAACAAAATAACCCGCGCAACGTCTTAACCTGCAAAGGAGAAACTTGTATGAAAATGAACAGACGACCTGCCCTGGATGGAAAAGTTGCCATCGTTACCGGAGCATCCTCCGGCATTGGAGAAGCCACCGCGCGCGAATTTGCGAGAGGTGGAGCGATTACCGTGCTGGCGGCGCGGCGCGTCGAACGCTTGAAACGTTTGCAAAGAGAGATCGAAGACATGGGCGGGCAGGCGCTGGTTGTGCCAACCGACCTGACCGAAATCAACCAGATCACGAATCTCGTGCAAAAAACCCTATCCACTTTTGGGCGCATTGATATTCTTGCGAACATCGCGGGCTGGGCGTTCTACGATTGGTTCGAGGAACTCTCCGCGCAGGAAGTGCGCCGCGCCTTTGAGGTCAATGTGCTGGGACTGGCTGAACTAACGCGCCAGGTCATTCCCAGCATGAAGGCGCAACGCTCGGGGTTCATCCTCAACATGAGCTCATACGTCAGCCGCATCTCGGTCCCGCCGCTGACGGTCTATGCCAGCACGAAATACGCCGTTGAAGGTTTGACAGATGGGCTGCGCCGCACACTGCAACCCTGGGGGATCACGGTCATCCGCATCCATCCCAGCTCAGTGTCTGGTACCGAGTTCGCCAAGAGGCCCAACCGCCCGGGGGCAGTGACCTACGCGCCTGTGCCGATCGGCCGGATCAGCCGCGAGAGACTCGCCCGTCACATGGTTGGGTTGATCGAAAAGCCGCGTCGTGCCCTATTCATCAGCCGCCTGTACGAAGTGCCGGTGCAGCTCAACCGCCTCTTCCCCGCATTCGTGGACTGGGTCAGCGTAACCTGGATACGCTACAAACGCAGGGACGAAATTCCACCATTGGAGCAAACCGCTCCGGTGCGTTACTCCTCGTCCTTTTCACTGCTTCCATTTGCAGGCGGCATTCTCATGCTTGCACTCGTCTCCAGACTTTGGCTCAAAAAAGTTAAATAAAATTATCCAACCGCGAGAACGCAAGGACTCTTGGGTGCACTAAAAGGTTGTAGATGAGTTTGCTCCCTGCGCCGTCCTCGGCTCAGGATTTACTCGAAAAGCGCCGCCGAGACGGCGGCTTGAGCTTATTGACCCACAAACTTTGAGTGCTACTGGACTCTTAAGCGTTTTCTTCTCAAAGTGATATAATTTCACGTATGGAACAAAACAGTAAATTCCTGACGATCGTGAACTCTGGTTCAGTGCAAGCCGCTGCTGCCCTGGCTTTGCGCGCAGCCCAATTGCTGGGACTGCTCTATAAACCTGTGGTAGCGTGAGACTGAATTTGTCGTTCAAGTCCCGAACCTAAACAGGTTCGGGACTTTTGATTTCATCACTTGGTATAATTTCGCCACCAATCTTCATGGAGTTAGAATGACCAAAAAATTGACTGGCAATGAGATCCGCCAAACCTTCATAGACTTTTTCGTCGAACATGGACACACCGCCGTACCGTCCATGTCGCTTGTGCCGGGCGGGGATGCCACGCTGCTCTTCACCAACTCGGGCATGGTCCAGTTCAAGGATGTGTTCCTTGGCACAGATAAGCGCCCCTATACGCGCGCCGTCGACTCGCAAAAGTGTATGCGCGTGGCTGGCAAGCACAACGATCTCGACGATGTGGGCCGCGACGACACGCACCATACCTTCTTCGAAATGCTGGGCAACTGGTCGTTCGGTGATTACTATAAGAAGGAAGCCATTGCCTGGTCATGGCAGTTGCTGACCGATGTGTGGGGTCTGCCGAAAGACAAGCTGTATGCCACGTGCTTCAAGGATGACCAGGGCAACATCCCATCGGATGAAGAAGCCGCGGATATCTGGCGCGAACAACCCGGCATGGATCCGAGTCATGTCCTGTATTTTGGCCGCAAGGAGAACTTCTGGCAGATGGCCGAGACGGGTCCATGCGGTCCATGTTCGGAGATTCACCTCGATCTCGGTGAAGAGCGCGATAACCTGCGCGGCACCGATCACCTGTGTGGCGTGAACGGTGAATGCACGCGCTACCTCGAATTGTGGAACAACGTTTTCATCCAATACAATCTTTTGCCCGATGGCAGGCTCGAACCGCTTCCCGCCAGACATGTGGACACGGGCATGGGCTTCGAACGCATCGTCTCCGTGCTGCAGGGTGTCGACTCGAACTACAAGACCGACCTCTTCACCGGCACGCTGGATGTGCTTTCCTCGCTCACAGGTGCGACCCGCGAGCAAATGTATGCTGATTTCACTCCCTATCGCGTCATCGCGGACCATGTCCGTTCGGCAGCATTTTTGATCGCGGATGGTGTTGTCCCCGGCAATGCAGGGCGCAATTACATCACCCGTATGATCATCCGCCGCGCGGCCCGCTTTGGAACAAAGATCGGGTTGCATGACCCGTTCCTTGCCAAAGTTGCCGAAGCTGTCATTGCGGAATACGGGGACTTCTACCCTGAACTGAAAAAAAGCAGCGGCACTATTTTGGATAATCTGACCCGCGAAGAGCTCCGCTTCGCACGGACCATTGAGTCGGGTACCGCTCATCTGGAGAATCTGCTCTCGGAAATTCGTGCCGCAAACAAAACCACCCTCGACGGCCGCCGGGCCTTTGACCTCTATGCCACCTATGGCCTGCCCTTCGAGATCTCGCGCGACATTGCGCGTGAACAGGGCCTCGACGTGGACGAAGCAGGCTTCAAAGCCGCGCGTGAAGAACACAGTCTCGCTTCGGGCGGTGGTAAGGCCATCGGCAAGATCGGCGGCGAAGATGCAGAATTCTTCGCCGGCATTCTGAAAGACCTGCAAAAGAAAAAGAAGATCGGCGACCATGGCGTGGAGTACGATCCATACACCAGTCCGCACGTGGAAGGTGAAGTGCTTGCCTTCATCGTCAACGGACAACCCGTTCAATCTGCCTCCTTTGGAGATTTGGTTGAAGTTCTCCTGCCAAAGACAGGCTTCTATATTGAATCCGGCGGTCAGGTCCATGATGAAGGGTACATAAAATCCCTGGCGTCGAATGACTGGGAGATCGAAGTTACCGATGTCCGCCGTGCCTCTGCAGGCGTTATTGTCCATATCGGGGAAGTGGTCTCGGGCCAGCCCAGGGTGGGCGACCTCGCCCTCGCCGAAGTGGATATGTCC